>NZ_CP137550.1:367987-735975 GCF_033335955.1 Streptomyces sp. N50 | reverse complement strand
GCTGGCTCTCCGAGCACGGCGTCGACCCGCTCGCCTCCGACCCCCGGGTGCGGAACAGCAACTGGTACCACATGGTCAACGACGAGATCATGTCGATGCCGGACACCTGGGAGTACCCGTGGTTCGCGGCCTGGGACCTCGCCTTCCACACCGTCGCCCTGTCGATGGTCGATCTCACTTTCGCCAAGGGCCAGTTGGACCTGCTGCTGCGCCGCCTCTACCTCCACCCCAACGGCCAGATCCCGGCGTACGAATGGAACTTCGGGGACGTCAACCCGCCCGTGCACGCCTGGGCCACCCTGTTCCTCTACGAGCTGGAGAAACACCGCACCGGCAAGGGCGACCGCGCCTTCCTGGAGAACGCCTTCCAGAAGCTGATGAAGAACTTCAGCTGGTGGCTCAACCGCAAGGACACCGACGGCAACAACGTCTTCCAGGGCGGCTTCCTCGGCCTCGACAACATCGGCGTCTTCGACCGCAGCGCCCCGCTCCCCACCGGCGGCCACCTCGACCAGGCCGACGGCACCGCGTGGATGGCGCTGTACTGCCAGAACCTCCTGGAGATCGCCATAGAGCTGGCCGTCGACAACCCCGTCTACATCGAGCAGGCGCAGTCCCTGTTCGAGCACTTCGCGTGGATCGCCGTCGCCATGAACCGCATCGGCGCCGACAACGCGAGCCTGTGGGACGAGGAGGACGGCTTCTTCTACGACGTGCTGCGGCTGCCCGACGGCACGGCGACCCGGCTCAAGGTGCGCTCGCTCGTCGGCCTGATCCCCCTCGCGGCCACCAGCCTGGTCGGCGGCTGGGCGGACCAGCGCTTCCCCGAACTGGTCGCCGGGGCAAGGGAGTTCCTCGAACGCCATCCGGCCGTGGAGGCCACCATCTCCTCGCACGAGGCACTGGGCCCGAACGCAGACGGCCGCTATCTGTTCGCCCTGTTCGGCGAGGACCGGCTGCGGCGCATCCTGTCCCGGATGCTGGACGAGGGCGAGTTTCTCGGCCCGCACGGCATCCGCTCCCTGTCCCGCTTCCACGCCGAGCACCCGTACACCTTCGAGGTGCACGGCGAGTCGTACGGCGTCGGCTATCTGCCCGCCGAGTCGGACTCCGGGATGTTCGGCGGCAACTCCAACTGGCGCGGCCCCGTGTGGTTCCCGGTCAATCTGCTGCTGATCCGCGCGCTGCTCAACCTGCACGCCTTCCACGGCGCCGAGTTCACCGTCGAGTGCCCCACCGGATCGGGCCGACAGCTCACCCTCTACGAGGTCGCCCGCGAGATCTCCGACCGGCTCACCGCCACCTTCCTCAGCGACGCCGACGGACACCGGCCAGTGCACGGCGCCCAGGCCAAGTTCGCCAAGGACCCGCACTGGAAGGACCTGATCCTCTTCTACGAGTACTTCCACGGCGACAACGGCGCCGGTCTCGGCGCCTCCCACCAGACCGGCTGGACCGGCCTGTCCGCGGTCACCGCCACTCTCTTCCACACCCTGGGCGACCAGGAGTGGTCGACCCGGGGCCGCGAGAGCCTCCGCCCGACCGGCGACCGAGAGGAGCCCCTGTCATGACCGCCTGGCCCGAGCACCCGGTGATCTACGAGATCAACACCCTGATCTGGCTGGGGGAGTTGAGCACCCGCTACGGCCGCACCGTCACCCTCGGCGAGGTGCCCGCGCCCGCCTGGGACGAGGTCGCGCTCCCCGGCGTCGACGCCGTCTGGCTGATGGGCGTGTGGGAACGCAGCCCGGCCGGACTGGAGATCGCGCTGCGCGACGCCTCGCTCCAGGCGTCGTTCCGGGCCGCACTGCCCGACCTGCGCCCGGAGGACGTGGCCGGATCGCCGTACTGCGTCCGCAACTACGTCGTCGACGCTTCCCTCGGCGGCCCGGAGGGGCTGGCGGAGGCCCGCGCCCAACTAGCCGCGCGTGGCGTCCGGTTGATCCTCGACTACGTCCCCAACCACGTGGCCCCCGACCACCCCTGGCTGACCGAACGCCCCGGCTGCCTCGTCCAGGGCACCCAGGACGACCTGGCCCGGGACCCCGCAGCCTTCCTCGAAGCCGGTGGCAAGGTGTTCGCCCGGGGCCGCGACCCGTACTTCGCGCCGTGGCCGGACGTCGTCCAACTCAACGCCTTCAGCGACGAGTTGCGCACGGCGGCCGTCGACACCCTCGCCTCGATCGCCGACCAGGCCGACGGCGTCCGCTGCGACATGGCCATGCTGCTGATGACCGACGTCTTCGCGAAGACCTGGGGCGAACGGGCCGGTACGGCACCGGCCGAGGACTTCTGGCCGCACACGATCCCCCAGGTCCGCGAGCGCCACCCCGACTTCCTCTTCGTCGCCGAGGCGTACTGGGACCTCGAATGGGCCCTGCAGCAACAGGGGTTCGACCACTGCTACGACAAACGGCTCTACGACCGGCTGCTGCACGAGGGTGCGGAATCGGTGCGCGGTCATCTGCGGGCCGACGTCGGCTACCAGCGCGGGCTGGTCCGCTTCCTGGAGAACCACGACGAACCCCGGGCGGCTGCCACCCTGTCGCCCGAGCGGGAACGGGCGGCGGCGGTCACCATCGCCACCCTGCCGGGCGCGACGCTCTGGCACGAGGGGCAGTTCGAGGGCGGCGGGTGCGCCCGCCGGTCTTCCTCTCCCGCCGGCCGGAGGAGCCCGTCGACAAGGAACTCCTCGCGTTCCACCACCAGTTGCTCGCCGCTGTCGCCTCCTCCGGTATGCGCACGGGAGGGGAGTGGCAGCTGCTCGACTGCACGGGCTGGCCGGACAACCCCACCCACGAGAACCTGATCTCCTGGTCCTGGACGACGGATTCCGGCCGCCACCTCGTCGTCGTCAACCTCTCCGAACAGCCCGCCCAGGGCCGGGTCCGCCTCCCGTGGACCGACCTGCGCGCCGGTCCCCGCCAACTCGCCGAACTGCTCGGCGACGTGACCTACGACCGGGACGGCGACGAACTGGTCGACCCCGGTCTCTACGTCGAGTTGGAGGGCCTGCGCTGGCATCTACTCGCGGTGATGCCCTGATCTTGACCTGTGACCAACTGGTGAAGGATTGACGGGAGTTGTGAAAGGTGACAAGAATTCAGCTTGCTTCGCTGTGTCTCAGCTGAGCGAAGCATCTGCGAGCGGTCCGGTCGCGCACGCCCTCGATCGTTTCCTTTCGTGCGCCCGCCGCTCGTTCTGCCACCTCCCACACCTTTCACCCATCGTCGAGGCTCACTTTGTCACGTTCGCAACACCTCAGATCACTGTCCGCCCTCGCTGCCACCGCGTTCGTCGCGGCCGCCGCGCCCGTGCTCGCGGCCGGCCCGGCGAGCGCCACCGACGCCGGTTCGTGCCAGTCCGCCACCGTGCAGTACCGGATCGTCGGCGCCGATGGAAACGTTGTCGGCGCGGACTGGACCTCGCAGGGCGGATTCCACCAGTGGGACGCCGTCCCCGGCACCGTCGAGGTCCGGCTGGCTCCCGACCAGAGCGTCGGGGACAGCTGCAAGTACCCCGTCTCCCTCGCCGAGTACACCACCGAGGGTTCCACCTGGTACACCTCGGGGCACCAGGCCATGGTCGACAAGGCCACGGTCTACCTCACCGCCAAGGACGTCGCCGGCGCGAGCGACGCCCAGCAGACCTGGCAGCAGCTGAAGGTCAAGTCGCCTGACTGCTACGGCCAGATCGACCTGTACGGCGACGACGTCACCTACGACGGCGGTACGGGCGAGGGCCACGGCCCCCTGCCGTACGAGCCCGACAACATCATGACGCCGTACCACCTCATCGCGGCCTGGAACGGCGGCGACAAGGAGTGCACCCCGGGCACCCCGAACTCGCCCACCCCGACGCCGACGCAGCCGGCCTCGGCGCCGCCCGCGACCCCGGCCGACAGCACGCCTCCCGCCGAGGAGTCGACCCCGCCGGCCAGCCCCAAGCCGTCGACGACGCCTCCCACCTCCGCGCACGTCCCGCCGCTGAAGTCGTCGCCCTCGCCCAGCCCGAAGGCGACGCCGAACGGTGGCAACCAGCCGCTGGCGGAGACCGGTTCGAACGCGCCGGTCGGCCTCATAGCGGGCGGCGCCGCCCTGGTGATCGCCCTGGGCGCCGGCGGGGTCTACGCGGCCGGCCGTGCCCGCCGCTCCTCCTGACACAGCCACACCCGGCGTGAACTGACCGCCCCGTCCCGTGCGTTGTCACGGGGCGGGGCTCACGGCCGTGGCCAGGGACGCCCGCCGATCCGTTCGATGTCGGTGTTGAAGCGTCGTAGAAAGGCCGCGAAGGCGTCGATGTCCTCGTCCGACCAGTCGTCCATGATCTGGTCCAGGGACTGGACGAGACCCTCGCGTTCCTCGTCGAGCATCCGTGCGCCCAGGTCCGTGATGCGGAACTTGCGGGCCATGCCGCCCTGCGGATCGGGGATGCGCTCCACGAGACCGGACCGCATGGCGGCCGCCGTCTGCCGGTTGAGGGTGGACGTATCGAGACCGAAAGCGTCGCTCAACTCGCCGATGGACATGGGTCCTTGGACGCGGATCCGGCTCAACAGGATGTAGGCGCTGCGCTCCAGCACGCCGTCCTTGCGGCGCCCGCCCTTCTGCGCGAGCAGCCCGTGCCGGCTGAGGAGCATCTGCTCGTACTCGACCTCGCGCGTGCGCCTGTCCATCGGTCCGCTGCCTCCTGCTTCCTGCCGATGCCGCCGCCGTGTCCTGCGCTCCGGGGCGGCCCGGCCCATCCTCGCACGACGTTATGCATCATCCCCATCACATGGCTGATACATACGATGTGTACGATGCACATTCCTTCCCATCCCGACTGAACAGACATGCCGAGGAGTCCCGTCATGGACGCCCCCCAGCCCTCAGCCCGCGCAGGCGGCGTGATCGCCACGCTCGCCTTCGCCGGCACCACCGCGGCGATCATGCAGACGCTGGTCACCCCGCTCATCGCCGACCTGCCGGAGATGCTGCACACCTCGTCCTCGAACGCCGCGTGGGTGATCACCGCAACCCTTCTGGTGGCCGCGGTCTGTGTACCGGTCGTCGGCCGCCTCGGCGACCTGCTGGGCAAGCGCCGCATGCTGCTCGCCTGCTCCGTCCCGCTGATGGTGGGCTCGGTGGTCTGCGCGCTCTCCTCCTCCGTCGTCCCGATGATCGTCGGCCGCGGTCTGCAGGGCATGGGCATGGGCATGGTCCCGCTCGGCATCGCCCTCCTGCGGGACGTCGTACCGCAGGAGCGACTGAGCCCCTCCATCGCTCTCGTCAGCGCCTCCATGGGCATCGGCGGCGGCCTGGGCCTGCCGATCGCCGCGGCTGTCGCGCAGTACGCCAACTGGCGTGCCCTGTTCTGGGGTTCGGCCGCGCTGGCCGCGGTTGTCGCCGCGCTGATCTGGTTCCTGATCCCGGACGTACCGGCCGCCGCCAAGGGCCAGCGCTTCGACGCCCCCGGCGCCCTCGGCCTCGCCGTCGGCCTCGTCTGCCTGCTCCTCGGCATCTCCAAGGGCGCCGACTGGGGCTGGGGTTCGGCCACCGTGCTTGGCCTGTTCACCGTCGCGATCGTGGCCTTCCTGGCCTGGGGCGTCTGGGAGCTGCGGACCAGCGACCCGCTGATCGACCTCCGTACGACGGCCCGCCCCCGGGTCCTGATCACCAACATCGCCTCGGTCTTCGTCGGCGTCGGCATGTACTCGAGCATGCTGGTCGTCCCGCAGCTGCTCCAGTTCCCCGAGGCCACCGGCTACGGCCTGGGCCAGTCGATGCTCGCGTCCGGCCTCTGGATGGCGCCCGGCGGCATCATGATGATGATCGTCTCCCCGCTCGGCGGAAAGCTCACCAACGCCCGCGGCCCCAAGTTCACCCTGATCAGCGGCGTCCTGGTCATCACGGCCGGCTACGCCCTCTCGATGGGCCTGATGAGCTCCGCCTGGGGCCTCATGGTCGTCTGCATCGTCATCAACAGCGGCGTCGGCCTCGCCTACGGCGCGATGCCCGCCCTCATCATGAGCTCGGTCCCGCTCTCCGAGACCGCGGCGGCCAACGGCTTCAACACCCTGATGCGCTCCCTCGGCACCTCGATCGGCGCCGCGGTGATCGGCGTGGTCCTCGCCCAGATGACCACCACGGCAGGCGGCTACACCTTCACCTCGGAGGACGGCTTCCGCACGGGCCTCATCATCGGCGGCGGCGTCGCCCTGCTGGCGGCCCTGGTCGCGGCGGCGATCCCGGCGGTACGCGCGGCCGCGCCGACCGAGGAGAAGGCCGAAGCGGTCAGCGAGCTGGAGGACGCCGGGGTCGAGTCCTGACCCCGGTGGGCTGAACGTACGGGGGTCTGCTGCCCGGCGCTGGAGGACCGAGGGATCGGTCTTCTACGCCGGGCAGCGTGCTGTTCGGCGCCAACTCCCCGGTGGGCAAGGACCCTTGCGGCGAGATGGTCGGACGGGGATGCCGGATTGGGGCCAACTACGGTCCGCGTACGGCCGTAGACCGGTCTGCGGCCGTGAACTCACGCCATAGGAAGGTCAGTTACGCGGCCCGAGGCCCTGCAGTGCGTCGTTTAGTTGGGTCGCAGTGAGGGCGGGGGAGGGGAGCGGGGTCGTAGCGGGGGCGGCGTGCAGGCCGTCGAGGAGGAGGGTGAGCGGGCGGCGCCAGGCGTCGGGGCCGGCGGCCGCCGTGAGGGACGGGACGGTGCGGCCCAGGGCGGCGAGGGTGAACAGGACGTCCTCGGGGGTGACGTCCGCACGGATGGTGCCCTGGTCGCGGCCGCGGCTGAGCAACAGTTCCACGGTGTGACGGTTGTGGGCGTGCACGGCCTGGAGGGATTCGACGCCGTCGAGGTGGGTGGTCATCAGGTCGTTGGTGCCGCGGTCGGCGGCCAGACCTGCGAAGACGGTCTCCAGATAACCGGTCAGCCCGGCCCACGCGTCCTCGGCGCCGCGCGCCTGCTCGCCCACGGCCATCGTGTCGGTGAGCAGATCGCGGAACACCGCGTCCACCAGCGCGGCACGGGTGGGGAAGTGCCGGTACAGCGTGGCGTTGCCGATGCCCGCGCGGCGGGCGATCACGTCGATCGGCGCGTGCAGCCCCTGCTCGGTGAAGACGGCATGGGCGGCCTCGATCAGCAGCTCCCGGTTGCGCCGCGCATCGCGGCGTCGAGTGGGTGCCGTCGCGTCGTTCGGGCCCGTCATCATCGTCCTCCGAGCTGGTGGGGAGTGCTCCCCGGTACTGATGCTATCGTCGATCCATCAAGTGGGGAGTAGTCCCCACTTCGACGACGAGGGGGTGGCGTCATGCGTGGCACGGCACTGGTCCTGGGCGGTGGTGGGCCCGTCGGCGGGGCGTGGATGACGGGCGTGCTCGCGGGGTTGGCGGAAGCCGGTGTCGACCTCGACCGAGCCGACGTGATCATCGGCACCTCCGCGGGCGCGATCTTCGGCGCCCGGCTCGCGGCCGGCGAGACACCGGGGGAGTCGTACGAACGTCAGGTGACCCGCGCCGACAAGGTGGAGTTGCGGGTCACCACGGCCCAGACGATCCGCTTCCTGTGGGCGGCACTGGGATCCAGAGATCCGCAGCGCTCCGTACGACGGCTCGGCCGTGCCGCCCTAGCCGCGCGCACAGGGCCCGAGTCCGAACTCCTCGACGCGGTCCGCACGTTGCTGCGCGGTGCGCAGGACTGGCCCAACCGCTCCCTGCGCATCGCAGCCGTCGACGCCGCGACCGGATCCCTGGAGACGTTCGACGCCGACTCGAAAGTCCCCCTCGTCGAAGCGGTCGCCGCGAGCTGCGCCGTCCCCCTCGTCTCGCCGCCCGTCACGGCCGCGGGCCGCCGCTGGATCGACGGCGGCAGCCGCACGACCGCCAACCTCCACCTGGCCGCCGGCCATCCCCACATCCTGGCCGTCGCACCGATCCCGAAGGCGGTCGGCCCGCACCTCAGTGCCCACCAGCAGGCGGCCCAACTCACCGCCCAGGGAGCCGAGGTGACCCTCCTGACCCCGGATCACGAGGCCCGGCGCGCGATGGGCCGCGACCTGACCGCCGACGCCCGCCGCCCGGCGGCCGCCCGGGCCGGCTATGCCCAGGCGACGGCTCTGGCACCCGTGGTGCATGCCGTGTGGCTGTCCGATCCCGAGCGCCCCTGACCTCGAAAGGAGCGGCGGGCCCTCGATGCCCGTCAGCCAGCCCCCCGAGCCGGACGCGCCCAGGCGGCGACCGTGGCACGCGGTGCACGTCGTATGGCGCGACGGCATGTGGCGGCAAGGCCCCGCATTCCGGCGGCCGGTCGTCACGTGGGCCGCGCGCCGTGCCGTACCGATCGACCCCGCCCGCCCCCGGTGACCACCGAAAGGAGTGCCATGCCGGCACCCACCCTCCAGGACCTGACCCCCGACGGCCTCGACCTCACCGCAGACCCCCACCTCGTCTACGCCGCCCTGCGTGAGCGCGGCCCCGTGCACCGGGTCCTGGTGCCGGGCAGTGGTGAGACCTGGCTGGTCGTCACCCGGGACGCGGCCCGCGCCGCGCTCACCGATCCGCGGCTGCGCAACGACATCCGGCACTCCTCGACGTGGCAGGACGACGGCGGCCACGCCCTCGGCCGCAACATGCTGCAGACCGACCCACCGGACCACACGCGTCTACGGCGGCTGGTCGCCGGTCACTTCACGCCCGCGCGGATCGCCGCACTCCGGCCGCGGATCGTGGAGATCGGCGCCGATCTGCTCGCCGAGCTTCCGGCGCGGGGGACGGTGGACCTGGTGAGCCGGTATGCCCTGCCGCTGCCCGTCACGGTGATCTGCGATCTGTTCGGGGTGCCCGCCGCTGACCGTACGGTGTTCCACGCCTGGTCGAACGAGCTCGTCATGCCCGATTCGCCGGAGGCGGGCGCCTCGGCCGCTGCCGCTCTGGGTGGCTACCTGGCCGAGTTGATCCATCAGAAGCGCGGTACGCGACCGGCCGACCTGCTCGGTGATCTGGTCGCCGCGGCCCGCGAACCCGCCGCCGAGTCGCCCCTCACCTCCGAGGAACTCCTCGGGATGGCCTTCCTCCTGCTCGTCGCCGGGCACGAGACGACCGTCAATCTGATCTCCGCGACCGTCCACGCCCTGCTCACGCATCCCGATCAACTCGAACTGCTGCGTTCCGAACCGGACTTGGCCGGTGCCGCTGTGGAGGAGGCACTGCGTCACTACTCGCCGGTCCACGCCACCGCGTTCCGTTTCGCGGCCGAGTCCCTGGACCTCGCCGGTACCCGCATCCCGGCCGGGGACGCGGTGCAGATCTCCCTGGCCGCGGCCTCCCGCGATCCCCTCCACTTCCCCGAGCCCGACCGCTACCACCTACGGCGTCGAGGCCCCGGACACCTGGCCTTCGGCCACGGCCTCCACCACTGCCTGGGAGCACCCCTGGCCCGTACCGAGGCCACCATCGCCGTACGCCTCCTCCTGCGCCACTGCCCGGACCTCGCGCTCGCCGCCGACCCCGCGACACTGACGTGGCGGACGAGCACACTGCTCCGGGGCTTGAGCGAACTGCCGGTGCGTATCGGCCCGTCCGGAGATCTGGGCAGTGTCGACTAGGTCAAGTCCAGGACGTCGGTGGGGAGGTGGGGATCCGGCCAGTGGGGTTCGTAACGCCATGTCCCCAACCCCCGTGCCACGGCGAACGGTCCGGCGCTCCCCTCGATCATCGCGACCGCCTCGTCGCGAGCCTTCTCCACCGCTCGGTGATCGGCCTCGCTCACCACCCCCAGCCGGCGGCCGTGGGCGTACTCGTCCTCGTCCTTCCAGTCCCACCGCGAGAGATCGGGCGCGACCACCAGGTCCAGCAACAGGTCGAAGGTGTCGAAGCCGATGGGTGTGCGGTGCATCGGATGCTGGAAGTTCACGTACCAGCGCGTCAGTTGACCGTCGCCCGCCGCGTCGAAGAACGCGTTGACGCTGAACCACCTGTCGGGCGGCACCCATTGGAGATGGGCCGTGTCCCGCCAAGTCCAGTGGCCGAGCTGCCAGTTGCCGTCGGCCAGGTTCGGCAGGGCGCGCAGCCGGGCGGTCTCGTCGCCGGTGAGGAGAGACTCGATCCAGGTCGTCGGGGCCAGCGACTCCGCTCCCGGCCGGCACCCCAGAACCAGCGCCTCGGCGGTGTCCTCGACGACCCGCAGCGCATGGGCACTCCACACCTTCCGCCGGAACACATCACGCCGTACGGCGGTCTCACCCGGCTGGAACTCCCGCATACCCACCTCCAGTTGCTCGGGTGACTCATGTCTGCCCGCGTGCCACCGCCCGGAACTCCAACGGCGTACGGCCCGCCCGCTTGCGGAAGAACTTCGCGAAGTCGGTCGGCTCGCCGAAGCCGAGCGTGCGGGAGACGTCCGCCGCCGTCGCGTCGGTGTGGACGAGGAGGCGCTTGGCCTCCAGGAGGATGCGGGCGTCGAGGTACTGCTTGGCGGTCGTGCCGGTCGCCGCGAGGGTCGCCCGGGTGAGGGTGCGCGGGCTGTAGCCCAACGCGGCGGCGTAGTCGGCGACTTGGTGGCTGGAGCGGAAGTCACGTTCCAGGGCGGCGCTGTAGCGGCGGAACGTGTCGTCGGCCGGAGCGGACGACACCGGGTCCGGGCGCACGTGGGAGAGGCGGAGCAGCAGGACGGAGAGGAGCACCCGGAGCGTCTGGAGGTGGGCGTCGAGGGGGAGCGAGGTCAAGTCGGCGTATTCGTGGGTGAGGTGACGAAGCGTCAGGCTTGCCGATCGCGCGTGCGGGCCCGTCGGGAGCAGGGGTGACTGGTCGAAGGGCGGATCGGCCAGGACGAAACCGGGCTGCCAGATGACGATCGTGCCCCGGGTCGTCGTCAGGTCGGCGGGAACGTACTGGTGCACCTGCCCCGAGCTCACCCACAGCCACCCGCCCTCCTCCACCACGCAGTCCGTGAAGTCCACCCGGTGGCGCAGCGTGCCCTCGGTGACATGGATCAGGTGGTGGAAGTCCGGCCGCTGCGGCGCCGACAGGTCGATGCCACGACGCTCACCGCGCGCCAGCAGCTCGGTGAAGCCCACGATGTCCATACCGATGGGCGCGCTGAGTGACGGACGGTACGACACGTCCGTGATCTCGGGCCGATGCTGACCGTTTTTTACCATGGCGAGTCCCGAGCCTACCCTTGTCGGACACCGAACCGCTCCTACCGTCGAAAACGCAGAGACCGAACTGGGCAAGGAGCTGGCGACGTGCGACTGATCGTGGGGATGACCGGAGCGACCGGAGCCGTCCTCGGTGTCCGACTGCTGGAGCAGCTCGCCGAGCTGCCGGAGGTGGAAACCCATCTCGTCCTCAGCCGCTGGGCCAGGACCACCGTCGAGCTGGAGACGGGACGCACCGCCCGCGAGATCGCCGAGCTGGCCGAGGTCGTCCACGGCCCCGAGGACCAGGGGGCCACCATCGCCTCCGGGTCGTTCCGCACGGACGGCATGGTGATCGTGCCCTGCTCCATGAAGACCCTGGCCGGCATCCGCACCGGCTACGCCGACGGCCTGATCGGACGGGCCGCGGATGTCGTGCTGAAGGAGCGCCGCCCGCTGGTCCTCGTACCCCGCGAGACACCCCTGAGCGAGATCCACCTGGAGAACATGCTCGACCTCGCGCGCAAGGGCGTCCGCATCGTGCCGCCGATGCCCGCCTTCTACAACCACCCCGCCACGGTCGACGACATCGTCACCCACATCACCTCCCGCGTCCTCGACCAGCTCGACCTGCCCGCCCCCGCCGCCAAGCGCTGGGAAGGCATGCGACCCGCCCGCGACGCACGGATCCACCCAGCCGCCTGAGCCACCACCCCACACACGACGTACGGAGCCCACGCATGCCCTACGACGACCTCCGCAGCTTCCTGGACACCCTGGACAAGGAGAACCAGCTGCTGCGAATCACCGAACAGGTCCTCCCCGAACCGGACCTGGCCGCCGCCGCCAACGCGGCCGGACGCATCGGCGAAGGCGCCCCCGCCCTCTGGTTCGACAACGTCAAGGGCTTCACGGACGCCCGCATCGCGATGAACGTCCACGGCTCCTGGCGCAACCACGCCCTCGCCCTCGGACTGCCCCCGGACACCTCCGTGCGCGAGCAGGTCGAGGAGTTCGCCCGCCGCTGGGACGCCTTCCCGGTCGCACCGGAGCGCCGCGAGGACGCGCCCTGGCGGGAGAACACCCAACAGGGCGCCGACATCGACCTGTTCACGGTCCTCCCGCTGTTCCGGCTCAACGACGGCGACGGCGGTTTCTACCTCGACAAGGCCGCCGTGGTCTCCCGCGACCCGCGCGACCCGGACCACTTCGGCAAGCAGAACGTCGGCACGTACCGCATCGAGGTCATCGGCCGCGACCGCCTCGCCTTCCAGCCGGTCCCCATGCACGACGTGGCCCAACACCTGCACGCCGCCGAGGAGTTGGGCGAGGACCTGCCCATCGCGATCACCCTCGGCAACGACCCGGTCATCACGATCGTCGCCGGCATGCCGATGGGCTACGACCAGTCCGAGTACGAGATGGCCGGCGCCCTGCGCGGAGCCCCCGCCCCCATCGCCACCGCCCCACTCACCGGCTTCGACGTGCCCTGGGGTTCCGAGGTCGTCATCGAGGGTGTGGTCGAGAGCCGACAGCGCCAGATCGAGGGCCCCTTCGGCGAGTTCACCGGCCACTACTCGGGCGGCCGACGCATGCCGACGATCCGTATCGACCGCGTCTCCCACCGCACGAACCCGATCTTCGAATCCCTCTACCTCGGCATGCCGTGGACCGAGGTCGACTACCTCGTCGGCCCCAACACCTGCGTCCCCCTCCTCAAGCAACTCCGCGCCGAATTCCCCGAGGTGCAGGCCGTCAACGCCATGTACACCCACGGCCTCGCGGTGATCGTCTCGACGAAGAAGCGCTACGGCGGTTTCGCCAAGGCGGTCGGCATGCGCGCGATGACGACACCGCACGGCCTCGGCTACGTCACGCAGGTCATCGTGGTGGACGAGGACGTCGACCCGTTCGACCTGCCCCAGGTGATGTGGGCGATGTCCGCCAAGGTGAACCCCCAGGACGACGTGATCATCGTCCCCAACCTCTCGGTCATGGCGCTGGCACCTGCCGCCAACACCCCAGGAATCACCAGCAAGATGATCATCGACGCGACGACCCCGGTCGCACCGGACAACAGGGGCCACTTCGACACACCCGTACGGGACCTCCCCGAGACCCCGGAATGGGCGGACCGGCTGCGCGCCCTCATCGCCGCCCGCTGAAGCCCGCCGAACGCCCAGCGCACCGACCCGACCTCAGGAGTCACCCGTCATGATCTGCCCCCGCTGCGCCCACGACACGGTCGACACCGTGACCACCTCGCCGGTCCCCGGCGTATGGGACGTACTCCAATGCGTCCGCTGCCTCTACATGTGGCGCACCACCGAACCCGACCGCCGCACCCGGCGCGAGGCGTACCCCGTCGAGTTCCGGATGACGCGGGCCGACATCGACGCGGCCCCGGAGGTACCCGTCGTACCGCCGCTGGTCGTCCGCTGAGCGACCCCGCGCGAGGCCGGTTCAGATGGCCAGGATCGCCCGCACCCGCTTGCCGCCCCCGGTGAGCGGGGTGACGTCGAGGCGGTGGGCCAGGCAGCGGACCATGGCCAGGCCGCGTCCGCTCTCGCCCTCGGCCGTCATCGGCCGCACGCGCGGCGGGGTCGGGTTGTCGTCGTAGACCTCGACCGTGACACGCTCGTCGGACAGTTGGAGACGCAGCCGGCACTCGCCGCGGCCGTGCTCGGTCGCGTTGGCGACGAGTTCGGACACGATCAGCGTCGCGTCGTCGATCTGCTCCGCGTCCACCCGTGCCAGCTGATGGCGGGAACGCGCGAGGAACTCCGAGGTCAGCTTCCGTGCCTGACCGGCCGACGCGGCCTCGTCGGGCAGCAGGTACTCCACGCGTACGGAACGCCTATGGGTACGCCGATGCGTACGCATGGCGAATCACTTCCCCTCCTAGGACAACCCGGTATCCCCGCGGCGCCACCGCACCGGGGCCGCCGCAGATCTTGCGCGGCCGGTCCTACACACTTCACTTGCCCGGAGTCCGTGATCGGCAACCAGGCGGCGCCAGTTGGTTGTCGCCGATCAGGAAATGTCCGTTCTCGGACTCAATTGGGTAAAGCGCCGGGCACGTCGAGGGGATTGCCTGGCAGCCTTGCGATGTCCAAAGGTGGGGGAGGGGCCCCTGCGGAAGGCGGCCCTCGAAAGCCGCGACGCCCTTGGAGTGGACCATGGCCGCAGCGAAGCCGCAGCGCAGTCTCTCGGTGCTGACCTGGCTGCCCGCCGCGGTGATGGCGGTGGTCGCGGTCGGCGACCTCGTCACCGGGCCGGGCCTCGGCTTCCTCCCGCTGGCCTCCCTCGGCCCGGCCTTCGCCGGCCTGGTCGGCGGCTGGCGCCGTACCGCGTGGTTCGGCGCGGCCGCGCTCGCCCTGTGCGTCGGACTCGGTCTCTACGACGGCCTGTTCCAGGAACGCCGGGGCTTCCTGGCGATGGTGTCCGTGGTGGGTGTGACCGGCGCGGGCATCGCCGCCGCCGTGATGCGCGGCCGCCGCGAGGCCGAACTCGCCAGCGTGCGCTCCATCGCGGAGGTCGCGCAGCGGGTTCTGCTACGGCCCGTGCCGCTGACCGCCGGACCCCTGCAGGCGGCGGTGTCGTACACCTCGGCCGTCGCGGAGGCCCGTATCGGCGGCGACCTGTACGAGGTGGTCGCCTCTCCGCACGGCGTGCGGGTCATCGTCGGCGACGTACAGGGCAAGGGGCTGGCCGCCGTGGAGACGGCCGCCGTGGTCCTCGGCGCGTTCCGCGAGGCCGCGCACGACGAACCCGACCTCGTCGGACTCGGCGAACGCCTGGAGCGCAGCGTCTCCCGCGTGCTGTCCGACGAGAAGTTCGTGACCGCCGTCCTCGCCGAGATCGGCACGGACCACGAGGTGCTCTTCCTCAACTACGGCCACCCGCCCCCGATGGTCGTACGGCGCAACGGCACCGCCGACTTCCCCGTCCCGCCCTCCTACGCCCCGCCGCTCGGCCTGGGCGGCGCGCAGGGCAGCGAGAACCCCAAGCCGTTCTCCGTGCGCTTCGCGCCGGGCGAGCAACTGCTGCTCTACACCGACGGCGTCACCGAGGCCCGCGACGGCCACGGCACGTTCTATCCGCTGGGCGAGCGGGCGCATCTGCTGAAGGAGCCCGACGCGCAGAGCGCCCTGGACTCCCTGCGCGAGGACCTGGTCCGCCACACGGCCGGACCGCTCCACGACGACGCCGCGATGCTTCTGCTGCGCTACCACGGCCACGCGACCACGACCGAGGAGATCCCTCCCGGCCGGTGAGCACCGCAGGTCCGCCCCGCCCCACCGTTCGGCCCATTTGCTTGTTTCGTCAATCAAGTAAACTGGTGGCATGACCACGCCCGAGCAGCCACTGCGCCCCATGAGCCCGCCCGAGGAAGAGCTGGTGCGCGAGCTCGCGCGGGTGATGCTCGTCCTGCCCCGGGCCGTGGACGCCGACATGATGCGCGAGCAGCGCCTGCCGCTGTCCGAGTACACGACCCTCATGCACCTCTCCGAGGCCACCGACCGGCGCATGCGCATGAGCGAGCTGGCGAACGTCTGCAACCTCTCGCTGAGCGGCATGACCCGCGTCGTCACCCGCCTGGAGATCCAGCGACTGGTCGGCCGGGAGCGGTGCGCCGAGGACGCCCGCGGCTGGAACGCCGTCCTCACCGACCAGGGCCTCGCCCGCCTCCAGGAGGCATGGCCCGCCCATCTGTCCAGCGTCCGGCGCCATGTCCTCGACCACGTCGAGGCCGCCGACCTGACCCGGCTCCTCGGCGTGATGCGCCGTATCGCCACCTGACCCGCCGAGCAGACCCAAGGAGCATGAGATGAGCACCCCGACCACCCCCTTCGACATCACGCTCGGCCTGGACACCTTCGGTGACGTCACGAACGACACCGCGGGCAAGCCGCTGACCCACGGCCAGGCCATCCGCCGTCTCGTCGAGGAAGGCGTCCTCGCCGACCAGGTAGGCGTCGACCACTTCGGCATAGGCGAGCACCACACCGAGGCGATGCCCCTGTCCGCCGCCGACGTCGTCCTCGCGGCCATCGCCGCGCGCACCGAGCGCATCCACCTCAACTCGGCCGTGACCGTGATCAGTTCGGACGACCCCGTCCGCGTCTTCCAGCGCTACGCCACCCTCGACGGCGTTTCCGCGGGCCGCGCCGAAGTCATCCTCGGCAGAGGATCGAGCACCGAGTCGTTCCCGCTCTTCGGCTACGACCTGAAGGACTACGAGGAGCTGTTCGAGGAGAAGGTCGCCCTCTTCGCCGAACTGCTCAAGGAGAAGCCCGTCACCTGGTCCGGGACCACCCGGGCCGCCCTCGACGGCGTCTCCGTCCACCCGCACAGCGAGACGGGCTCGATCCCCACCTGGATCGGCGTCGGCGGCAGCCCGCAGTCGGTCGTCCGCACCGCCCAGTACGGGTTCTCCCTGATGCTGGCGATCATCGGCGGCGACGTGGCCCGTTTCGCCCCGTTCTCCGAGCTGTTCCGGCGGGCACTGGCCGAGTTCGGCCACCCCGCGCGACCCATCGGCGTGCACGCGCCCGGCCATGTCGCCGCCACCGACGAACAGGCGGTGGAGGAGTTCGTGCCGGCCTTCCAGCAGCTGATCGCGAGCGTGGCGCGGGAACGCGGCTTCCGCACCCCGACCCGCGAGAGCCTCATGCGGGACGTCGGCCCCGGCGGCGCCCTGCACGTCGGTTCGCCCGAGACCGTCGCCCGCAAGATCGCGGACACCCTGAAGACCCTCGACGCGACCCGCTTCAACCTGAAGTACGGCATCACCGGCATGCCCCACGACGCCCTCATGACCAACATCGAGCTCTACGGAACCAAGGTCGCGCCCCTGGTGCGCGAGATGATGCGGGACTGACGCGACGCCGCCGCCCCGGGGGAGGCGGCGACACGCAGTCCGCCGAACCGCTAGTGGTGGTCGCCGAAGTCGCGCGTGAACGACTTGAAGGTGTGGCTGAAGTACCAGGTGTCCTGCGCGATCCCGGAGCAGTTGTTGGCGCCCCCGGTGCCCACGCAATTGCCGTTGTCGCGCTGAAGTGCCCAGAACGAGAGGGTGTTGATGCCCCGGGCGACGGCCCACTTCTTCACCGTGACCGCGTTCTGCGTGGTGAAGGTCTCCGCCGGACCGAAGTCGTCGATGCCGGGCATCTCGGTGACGCCGATCATCTTCCACAGCTTCGCCGGGTTCTTCTTCGGGTAGAGGGCGGCGAGTTGGGAGTGCAGGCCGGTCGCGGCGGTCTTGGTGTCCTCCGCCATGTCGTGGGCGGCGCCGTCGTAGTAGTCGAACGTCATGATGTTGACGACGTCCACGCGCGCGCCGTTGTCGACCGCGTTCTGCAGCAGGGCGACGCCGTTGGGCGCGAGACCGGTGGTCGTCGTCGGCAGCGTGTAGGAGAACTCCACGCTGCGGCCCGTGTGTTGGGCCCAGCGCTGCACCTTCGCGATCGCCTTGTTGCGGCGGTCGATACCGGCCGTGTTGTTGATGGAGTCGGCCTCGATGTCGAGGTCGATCCGGCTCACCCCGTAGGTCGTGACCAGGCTCTCGTAGACCTTGGCGATGGCGTCGACATCCGTGCAGCTGTCGGCCAGTTCGGTGTTCGTGGTGTCCGCGCTGTAGCCGCCGAAGGACGGTATGACGTTGCCGCTGCGCGCCTGGATCGTGGCGATGTCCTCGCCGAAAGTCGACCTGGAGATCGGCTGGGCGGGCAGACCGTTCCAGTACGCCGTGCACGAACCGGCCGCCTCGGTCTGGAGGAAGGCCATCGTCAGGTACTTGTTCCCGGACGCGGCGGCGAGTGCCGCCGGGCTCTCGCCGGTCCACGCCTCGAAGTACGGCGCGGCCACGTGGTCCGGCATGGGCGGCACGCGGTGCGTCGCACTCGCGTCACCCCCGCCGAGACCGACAAGCCCGGCGGACAAGGCGGTTACGGCCGCGCAGGACAGCGACGCGCGAAGAGGCCCAGGTCGTCTCATTGACGCTCCCATGCTGAGAGGAGAGAAGCCGCCCCTGACCGGGACGAACAGCGACCATATTTGGACTAGACCAATCCCCTGTCAAGGCTCTTGACGGTGAACTGACCGTGCCGGTAAGCGAATTCGGTGAGAGGTGTCCTGGGTCGGGGCTGTCCGGTGGATCCTGGGGAATGAGACGGTGCGCATGGACGAGGCCAGGCGACAAGGTCCGAGGTGACGGCCTGGCCACGGTCACCGGGCTTGTCGGGGAGTTCGAGGGCTCCGGCGTGGGCGAGCCGTTCGTCTTCGGGAACGTCCTCGGACTCGTCGCCTGCGTCAGGTCCGGACGCGGCGAGGATCGGTGACGACGGCTGCCAGGTCCGCCCCCGCCCGGAGCAGTCCTACGGTCCGTTGCGCGATCTGGTCCAGACGTGCGGCCAGGACGCGCTTGGCCTCCTCCGTGCCGTCGAGTCGACGCAGGGACGCCACGATCTCGCGCACCGCCGGAATGCCGTAACCGGTGCTGCGGAGGGCCGTGACGACGCGGGCCGTCCTGATGGCGGAGACGTCGTAGCGCCGGGCCTGGAGGGAGGTCACCCGCTCGGGGGTGACGAGTCCCTCCTGTTCCCAGAAGCGCAGGGTCGAAGGGCGTACGCCGAGTGCTCTGGAGAGTTCGGTGATCGTCATCGCGTCGCTGTCCCGCTCGGCGTCGTGCTCGAACTCCGGTGTGTCCGCCTCGGCCTGGATCGCGCGCAACGCCTGTCGGGCGAGCAGGGCCTCCTCGCGTTCCCGCGCGAGCCGCACATGGACCTCGTTGATCGCCGAGGCCGCTTCCGTGATCGTGCCCGTGCGCAGCTCCGCGAGCAACTGCCGTGCCACCACGGGTCCTACCGCACCCGCGAGGCCCCGATAGGCGCGAAGGGCGTGGACGTGCAGCGGTGCGTAGGAACGGTAACCGTTGCTCGACCGGGCCGCCGGAGGGATGACACCCAGCCGCTCCAGGTCCCGCACCTGTTGCACCGAGTACCCCGACTCCCGCGCCACATCGGCGGTCCTGAGCGGTGCCCGTCGCGGACCGCTCTCCGGCTCACTCATCGCCCAACCCCACATAAGCACTTGAAGGTCATGCTTGAACCATGAGTATGGAACAGATCATCGCGACCGTACGAGACTTCACCAGCGCGCTCGTGCTCGTCCCCGAACCGGGCGGCGACTTTCCCGAACTCGCCTGGGGAGACGCCTTCTTCTACTACGCCCCCGACGGTCGACTGCCGCGTAACGTCCAGCCGTACGGCACCGTCGTCACCAAGAACCACCCCGACGACACGGCGTCCGACCTCGACCCTCCGGGGCGTTGGCGTGTGAACATCCACGTCGGTCGTACGGCGTTCCGTGAACTCGCGGGGGAGCCGCGCCGTCGCGACCTGCCCGACGACTACACCCTCACCGACACCGTGCTGCCGCATCCGGTGTACGGAGCGCTCGGCTGGATCTGCGTCGTCAACCCCGGTGAGAAGACCGGGGAGTTGGTCGTGGAGCTGTTGCGCGGCGCGCATGACGACGCCCGTGCCAGGTTCGCGCGGCGCGCCCCTTGAACCCTCCCTCCCTTGAACCTCCGTGCCCCTACGGGCAGTTGGAGTGGATCTCCAGCGGGAATCATTGCCCCAAAGGACCTGGTGGGGGCATACGGCCTGCGGTTAGACAGCGATGATCGCGATGTCAGGCCAGGAAGTGAGCACGTGCACGCCCGAGACGAAGTCCGCCCGAAGGACGCCGGAGCCCGGCGTACCTCGGTGAGCGTTCCCGCAGCCAATACCGTCAACACCGCTACGCCTTCTCACGAGTTGCTGTCGCTCCAGGGCAAGGCGGGCAACGCCGGGGTCGTGCGGATGCTCGGCGAAGGGGGCCACTCCTGGGCCGGGCGGGCGGCCGATCCCGCTTCGGCCGTGCAGCGGGCGGTGGTTCAGCGGAGCAAGCTGTCGCACGGGAACATCTCGTTCACCAATGTGTCCCTCAAGTACCCGGAATCGCAGGGGAAGGCCACGCGGATTCTGGAACTCCTGGCCTCCAACAGCAAGGTCACGTCCTTCCTCGGCGACCGGACGTGCCGGATCACGCTGGAGAAGCGGACGACGGAGACGCCGGCGAACGTGGTCGACAAGGGGGCCGAGGGCGTCTTCGTCACGCTGGCCTCCTACTACCTCGAGAACTACGACATCGGCTACATCGCGGGCATGCTGTGCCATGAGTTCGGGATGCATCCGATGGCGCAGGCCGCTCCCAACATGACCGAGGAGGAGGAGAACTTCCGGGGCATGCCGTACCCGGTGCCGGGTCTTGAGGGGAAGGACGTTCCCGACGGGTTCGCGTCGATGAACTCCGCCACCGCCCAGCAGGCCGACCACGTCCTCGGCGTCATCCCCGGGAGCCCGCGGTACACCGTCTACCGCGACGTCACCCTGGAGATGGCGGACCTGTTGCTGCGGGACGTGCACAACAAGGAGGACGGTGCCCGGGAGCAGGACGTCACCGACCTGATCGACTGCTTCCTCATGGACGTCGCGTCGATCGCCGCGACGAACGACAACCGTAAGCGCGGCATGCCGCTCCTGGGCAACAGCGAGGGCGAGTCGATCCGCAAGGACATCGCGGCGGTGTACAACGCCTACAAGGCCCGCCTCTCCCAGGACCTGCCCCTGGAGCGCCAGCCCATCAAGCCCCTGTTCCCGCCGGAGAAGACCCCGGCAGCCGTCAAGGCCGACTTCAACACGCTCCTCAAGCGCATCGCCACGGGGAAGATGTGGGCCTGGAGCATCGACAACAGCACGTGAGGACGACGTCGGCCGGAGGGCGGCGCGCACCGGATTTCCACGGTCCGGGGTGTCCGGGGTATCGGACATCGCGCATGCTCACTGTTACGATTCAGTAGAGTCCGCTGCTCAGTCGACGCCCAGCGATCCCTCCGCAATCAGGACTGCCCGAGACCTTCCCCAGGAGACTCCCATGGCGCGCAGGACCGGCCGCGTGACGGCGACCGACGTCGCCAAGGAGGCGGGGGTCTCCCAGACCACGGTCAGTTATGTGCTGAACGACGTGTCGCACCAGAAGATCTCCGACCAGACGCGCCGCAAAGTACTCGACGCGGTGGCGAAGCTGGGCTACGAACCGTCGGCCGCCGCACGCGCCCTGCGCCTGGGCCGCAGTGACCTGGTGCTGCTGTTCCTCCCGGACGTTCCCGTCGGCGGCACCCTGACCGCCCTGGTCGAACTGCTCGGCGACGAACTGGAACGGCACGGCCTGAACCTCGTCACCCGGCGCGAGCGGCACGCCCCCCTCAAGTCGCTGTGGCGTGAGCTGATGCCGGCGGCCGTGATGACGGCCTTCGACGTCGGCGCCGACGACGTGGCCAGCATGCGCGCGGCCGGCATCCACGTGGTCAGCGCCGGGATGGGCCCCGCGGTCGCCCCGGGTGTCCTGACCGTCCCCCAGACCCTGATCGGCACCATGCAGGTCGAGCGGCTCGCGGCGACGGGACACACGCGCATCGGTTACGCCGCTCCCGGGGACCCCCGGCTCCGGGACTTCCTGGACCTGCGGCTCGACGGCGCCCGTACCGCCTGCGCCGAGCGCGGACTCGAGCCCCCCGTCGTTCTGGACGTACCCCTCGACATCTCGGCGGCCGCGGCGGCGGCCGAGCAGTGGCACGCGGCCGTTCCCGCCGTCACGGGCGTGTGCGCCTACAACGACGAGACGGCCTTCGCCCTCCTCGCGGGGATGCGCAGGGTGGGCCTCGCCGCCCCCGGCGACCTGGCCGTGATCGGCGTCGACAACGACAAGTTGGCGCCCTTCGCGGTGCCGCCCCTGACGACGATCGACAACAACCTCGACGTCGCCGTGGGCCGCCTCGCCCGCATGATCGTCAGCGGCGTGACCGGCCAGTCCCAGCCACCGGCACCCCAGGTGACCCCGCTGACGCTGGTGGTCCGCGAGTCCGCCTGACCCCGACCGGTCCGACCAGGGCGTCTTCGACCGATTCCGGCGGAGGCTCTCTCCGCGTGCGCCGTGACTCCGGTTCCTCGCGTGCCACGGCTCCGCCATCCGTCGCCGTTCGTCCGGATTCCCCCCTTTCCAAAAAGCTGTTGCACGGCTCTTGTGGTCCACCAAGCGCGGGGCTACGTTACGCATACGTTTCACTTGTACGTATCAGTGGCTGATTTCGGACCCACCGAAAAACGGTGGACATATAGCCCCCTTCTGCCAGGAACGGCTGACCGCCAAGAACGGTCCAGGCCGCGTCAGGACCTGGTTTCCCACTCCCTCCGAGGCTCTTGAGGGCGGCTCGCCGCGCGATGCCGTCCGGTCAAAACCACTCACCAGCGGAGCACCCATGCGAAGAATCGCGCTGACCGCCGTATCGGCTGTCCTGATGTTGTCCGCGGCCGCGTGCGGCTCGGGATCGGGATCCGGTTCGGGCAAGGCGGCCACCGGCGGCACCCTCACCCTGGCCCCCCTGGTCGCGGCCCAGCCATGGGATCTGGCCGACGCCGGTCTCGGCAACAACACGCAGTACTACCAGCCCGTATACGACTCACTGCTCCGGCTGTCCCCGACGGCCGAGGTCAAGCCCAACCTGGCCACCAAGTGGTCGTACAACGCGGCTCGCACGGTCCTCACGATGACCCTGCGCACCGGCGTCAAGTTCACCGACGGCACCGCCCTGGACGCGACGGCGGTCAAGACCAACCTGCTGCACACCGAGAAGGGCACCAGCGAGGCCGCGGGCCAGCTCAAGGGCATCACCGGCGTCGACGTCGTCAACGCCACCACCGTCGCGATCAGGCTCTCGGCGCCCGACCCCTCCCTCGTCCCGAACCTCGGCAACGTGGCCGGCATGATCGCCAGCCCCAAGGCCATCGCCGCCGGCACGATCAAGACCACCCCGGTGGGCTCGGGGCCGTACACCCTCGACAAGTCCGCGACCACGGACGGCAGTACGTACACCTTCGTGCGCAACCAGGGCTACTGGAACAAGGCCGCCTTCCCCTTCGACAAGATCGTCCTCAAGCCGCTGACCGACCCGACCGCCGTGCTCAACGCGCTGCGCTCGGGGCAGGTCAACGGCGCGCTGCTGGCCAGCGCCAAGAACGTCGCGCCGGCCAAGAGCAGCGGGCTGAACGTCACCAAGTACACCTCCGGTGACGTCGAGGGCGTCTACATCTGGGACCGCGAAGGAAAGATCGTCAAGGCCCTCGGCGACGTACGCGTCCGCCAGGCACTGAACTACGCCTTCGACCGCTCCACGATCGTCAAGACGGCCAAGCAGGGACTGGGCAAGGCGACGACCCAGATCTTCAACCCGGGCGGCTCCGCCTTCGACAGCTCGCTCGACTCCACGTACTCCTACGACCCCGCGAAGGCCAAGCAGTTGCTCGCCGAGGCGGGCTACCCGAACGGCTTCTCGGTCACCGTCCCGGACGTGTCGTCGGTCTTCCCCGACCAACAGGCCGCCATGGTGCAGCAGTTGGAGGACATCGGGATCAAGGTCAAGGTCGACAAGATCCCGGTCACGCAGTTCATCAGCGCCCTCCTCGCGGGCAAGTACCCGCTGTCGTACATGACGTTGGCCTCCTTCCGGCCCTGGGACACCATCCAGATCGAGGTCGCGAAGAGCGCGCTGTGGAACCCGCTGCACAGCTCCGACCCGAAGGTCACCGACCTCATCACCAAGGCGCAGTCCGCGACCGGCACCGCCCAGGACGCGCTGTTCAAGCAGCTCAACACCTACCTCGTCGACCAGGCGTGGAACGCGCCCTGGGACTCGGTCGAGAACACCTACGCCACGACGAAGAACGTCACCTTCACCCCGCAGACGTTCGCCGCCGTCCCGCCGATCTACAACTTCAAGCCCGCCGGCTGACCCGGCCCGCCGACGCACACGGTCAGGGAGAGACAGATGATCGTTTTCCTGGTCCGGCGCATCGCCGCCGGGCTGGTCCTGGTCCTGGTCATCGCGACCACGACCTTCGCGCTGATGGGCCTCACCGGCTCCGACCCGGTCCGCCAGATCGTCGGGCAGACCGCCACCCAGCAGCAGGTGACCGCGAAATCCGCCGAACTCGGCCTGGACCAGCCCTTCGTGGTCCGCTACGGCCACTGGCTCGCGGACGCGGTGCACGGCAACCTCGGCAGCTCGTGGTTCAGCGGTGAGTCCGTGACGAGCTCACTGGAGAACAAGCTGCCGGTCACCCTGTCGATCGTGCTGGCCGCGCTCCTGGTGTCGGCCGTACTGAGCACGGTGCTGGGCGTGGCCGCCGCGGTCCGCCGGGGCGCCCTGGACCAACTGGTGCAACTGCTCGCGGTGTTGGGGTTCGCCGTACCCAGCTTCCTGGTCGCCCTGGTCTTCGCCGTCGTGATCGGCGTCGACCTGGGCTGGCTGCCCGCGACCGGTTACGTCCCGCTGGCCGACTCGGCGGGCGGGTGGCTCCGGTCGATCACCCTGCCCGCGCTGTCGCTCTCCGTCGGAGCGATCGCCGCCACCGCCCAGCAGGTGCGCGGCTCCATGGTCGACGTCCTGCGCGCCGACTACGTACGCACCCTCCGCAGCCGGGGCATCAGCGAGCGGAGCCTGCTGTTCCGGCACGCCCTGCGCAACGCCGCCCCGGCCGCGCTGACCGTGCTGGCCCTGCAGTTCATCGGCCTGGTCGGCGGCGCGGTGGTCGTCGAGAAGGTCTTCGGCCTCAACGGCATCGGCAGCCAGGCGACGAGCGCCGGCTCGCAGGGCGACACCCCGGTGGTCATGGGCGTCGTCGTGGTCATGGTCGCCCTCGTCGTGGTGGTCAACATCCTGATGGACCTCGCATACGGCTGGCTCAACCCGAAGGTGCGTGTCGGATGACGCTTCCCCAGTCCGAAGAACCGGCGGGCGCGGTCGACACGGCCGTCGCCGCGCAGGGACGGGCAGGCCTCCTGCGCCGACTGCTGCGCGACCCGGTGGCCGTGACCTGCCTGGTGCTCCTCGCGGTCATCTCCCTGGCCAGCCTGTTCGCACCGCTCCTGACCAGCCAGGACCCGGCCCACACCTCACTGACCGACAGCCTCGCCCCGCCCAGCGGCACCCACCCCCTGGGCGGGGACGGCGTCGGCCGCGACGTCCTGGCCCGACTCCTCTACGGCGGCCGCACCAGCCTCCTCGGCGCGCTGCTCGCCGTCGCCGTCGCCGTGGTGATCGGCGTTCCGGCCGGTCTGGTGGCCGGGTACTACCGCAAGTGGTTCGACGCGGTGAGCAGTTGGGTGTCCAACCTGCTGATGGCCGTACCGGCGATCATCGTGCTCCTCGTCGTGATGTCCGCGGTGGGCCAGAACACCTACCTCGCCATGGCGGTCTTCGGCGTGCTGATGTCACCGGGCGTCTTCCGGCTGATCCGCGCCTCGGTGATCTCCGTACGCGAGGAGCTGTACGTCGACGCGGCACGGGTGTCCGGTCTGACGGACGCCCGGATCATCCGCCGGCACATCCTGCCCGTCGTGCAGGCGCCGACCATCATCCAGGCCGCCCAGATGCTCGGCCTCGGCATCGTCATCCAGTCCGGTCTTGAGTTCCTCGGCCTCGGCTCGGCGACCCAGGCGAGCTGGGGCTCCATGCTGAACGACGCCTTCGGAAACATCTACACCAAGCCGGAGTTGATGGTCTGGCCCGGCGTGGCGCTCGCGGTGACGGTCGCCGCGTTCGGCCTGCTGGGCAACGCCCTGCGGGACGCGCTGGACGGGAGCGCGACGGGCGGGCGGAGGAAGTCGCGCGGTGCTACGGCCCGTAGGCCGGTCGCGGACAAGAAGGCACCGCTCGTCACGCTGGAAGCGGGGGAGACGGACGACGCCCTGCTCGTCCTCGAAGGACTGACGGTCTCCTATCCCACGGCCCAGGGAGAGAAGACCGTCGTCGACGGAGTCTCCCTGACAGTGCGCCGGGGCGAAGTCCTCGGACTGGTGGGGGAGTCGGGTTCGGGCAAGAGCCAAACCGCCTTCGCGGTGCTCGGGTTGCTGCCACGGGAGGCCCAAGTCACCACCACCCGGCTGGAGTTCGACGGCACGGAACTGGGACGGCTCGGCAGTACCGCGATGAACCGCTACCGCGGCCACCGGATCGCCTACGTCCCGCAGGAACCGATGTCCAACCTCGACCCCTCCTTCCGTATCGGCGCCCAACTGGTCGAACCGGTACGCCGACACCTCGGGCTGTCGGCCACCGAGGCGAAGGCGAAGACGCTCGGCCTGCTGGAGCGGGTCGGCATCTCCGACCCCGAGCGGGTCTTCCGCGCCTATCCGCACCAGATCTCCGGCGGTATGGCGCAGCGCGTCCTCATCGCCGGCGCGGTGTCCTGCGAACCGGACCTGCTGATCGCCGACGAGCCGACCACCGCCCTCGACGTGACCGTGCAGGCGGAGGTCCTCGACCTGATGCGATCCCTGCAGCGCGAGCGGAACATGGGCCTGATCCTGGTGACCCACGACTTCGGCGTGGTGGCCGACCTCTGCGACCGCGTGACGGTGATGCAGACCGGCGCCGTCGTGGAGTCCGCGCCCGTGGCCCAGTTGTTCGCCGATCCGCAGCATCCCTACACCCGCATGCTCCTGTCGTCCACGTTGGAGGACGCCGAACCGCGGTCCGCGCTGAGCCTGAGCCGCACCGTGTCGGCGAGCGCCGCAGGCGCAACGAACAGCGCAGGCATCACGCACACCGGACGTCAGGAGGGTCCGGCATGACCGGGACAGTGAACGGGACCATGAACGGGACGCCGAACAAGGCACTCCCGGCCGAACCCCTGCTGGTCGCCGACGAGTTGGTCGTGGAGTACCCGACGAAGGGCTG
Organism: Streptomyces sp. N50; assembly: GCF_033335955.1. Lineage (GTDB taxonomy): Bacteria > Actinomycetota > Actinomycetes > Streptomycetales > Streptomycetaceae > Streptomyces. The sequence continues at coordinate 709,012 of NZ_CP137550.1, read as the reverse complement.
GCGCAAGCCGCCGTTCCGGGTGCTCAAGGGCGTGACGATCACCATCGGCGCGGGCGAGACCCTCGGACTGGTCGGCGAGTCGGGATCGGGCAAGACGACGCTGGGCCGGGCCGTCCTCGGACTGGCCCCGATCGCCTCCGGCACCGTCCGCTACGACGGCAAGGTCATCTCGGATCTGGGCGCGAAGGAACGCCGGGCGCTGAGCAGCGACATCCAGGTGGTGTTCCAGGACCCGTACACCTCCCTCAACCCGGCGATGACCGTGAACGACATCCTCAGCGAACCGCTGCGCGTCGCGGGAACGCCCCGGGCGGAGGCCGAGAAGCGGGTGCGGGACCTGCTCGACCACGTGAGGCTGCCCGCCGACGCGGGGGAGCGGCTGCCGAGGGAGTTCTCCGGCGGACAGCGCCAACGCATCGCCATCGCAAGGGCGTTGTCCCGCGACCCGAAGGTCATCGTCTGCGACGAACCGGTCAGCGCGCTGGACCTGTCGACCCAGGCGCGGGTGCTCGACCTGTTCGTCGAGATCCAGGAACGCACCGGCGTCGCCTACCTCTTCGTCACCCACGACCTGTCCGTCGTCCGGCACATCAGCCACCGGGTGGCGGTCATGCGCGGCGGAGAGATCATCGAGACCGGGGACGCGGCCACCGTCACCACCGCACCCCAACACCCCTACACGCAGCGCCTGTTGCTCGCCGCCCCGGTGCCGGACCCTGGGCGGCAGGCGGAACGCCGGGCCGAACGGCGCCGGTTGGCCGAGGCCACAGCAGCGTCGCCGGGCGCCTCCACGCCCGCATCCACCACCGCCTCGACGTCGGGAGACCGAGCATGACCCTGCCCAACCCCGTCCTCCCCGGCTTCCACCCGGACCCCAGCATCACCCGCGTCGGCGACGACTACTACCTCGCCTGCTCCAGCTTCGAGTACCTCCCCGGCGTACCGCTGTTCCACAGCCGCGACCTGGTGCGGTGGGAGCAGGTCGGCAACGTGGTAACCCGGCCGGGGCAGTTGGCGGTGGAGAAGGTCCCCACGCTCGGCGGCGCCTGGGCGCCCACCATCCGGTTCCACGACGGCCGCTTCTGGCTGGTCGTCACCGACGCGATGGGCCGCGGGAGTCTGATCTTCAGCGCCGAACGGGCCGAGGGCCCCTGGTCCGACGGCATCGTCATGCAGGGCGTGTCCGGCATCGACCCGGACCTCGCGTGGGACACCGACGGCACGTGCTTCGTCACGTACTCGGGACTCCAACTCGACGGCGACCGCGCCGGCGAACACCTCGGCATCCAGCAGGTCCGCATGGACCTCGAAACCGGCCAAGCCCTCGAAGAACCCCGGCCGTTGTGGTCGGGCACGGGCCTGATGTTCCCCGAGGCGCCGCACCTCTACGAGATCGACGGCACCTGGTACCTCCTGATCGCCGAGGGCGGCACCGAGCGCGGGCACTCCGTGAGCATCGCCCGCGGCACCCGCCCCGACGGCCCCTTCGAGGGCTGCCCTGCCAACCCGGTGCTCAGCGCCCGCAGTACGGCCCGCCCGGTCCAGAACACCGGCCACGCCGACCTCGTACGCACTCCGGACGGCGGCTGGGCGCTGTTCCTGCTGGGGATGCGTCCTGGCGGTTTGACGAGGGCGTTCTCCCCCATGGGCCGGGAGACGTTCAGCACGACACTGGACTGGGTTGACGGCTGGCCCGTGGTGCAGCCGGTCGAACTCACCCCGCCCACCGCACCAGTTGAGCACCACGACGACTTCACCGGCGCCCGACTCGGCCCGGAGTGGCTCTCCATTCGGACACCGGCCGCCGACTGGTCCTCACTCTCCGAACGACCGGGCCACCTCGTCGTAGATGGAGACGGCTCCACGATGGACGACCCGCGGCCACGGTTCGTCGGCCGCCGCCAGCAGCACCAGGCGGCCGTCTTCTCGGTCCGGGTGGACAACGCCCAGGGAGTCGGCGGGCTGAGCCTGCGGATCGACGAACGCCATCACTACGACATCGAGGTGGGGGCCGGTGTCGCGCGTGCCCGCGCTCGGGTGGGCGGGCTGTGCCAGACCTGGGAGCAGGCGATTCCGCAGGGGCCGGTGACCGTGCGGATCGAGACCGAGCCGGTCAGGGGTATGGGGCTCGACGCCCTGGGCCCGGACATGGTCAGGCTGTCTGTGGAATCCGGCACCGACACCGGACCGGTCGAACTCGCCGTGCTGGACGGCCGCTACGTCTCCGCCGAGACCGCCGCGTCCTTCACCGGCCGGGTCGTCGGCATGTACGCCGTCGAAGGGACCGTCGCCTTCGACCGGTTCAGGTACCGGGGCGAGGACTGACGCCTCCGCCCCGTCCACGACAGCCGACCGGCACCTGAGAGAAAGCCACCAGCACCGTATGGGCACTTCCTCCTCACGCATGCTCTTCGGAGCCGCGTACTACACCGAGTACCAGCCGTACGAGCGGCTCACGCAGGACCTCGATCTGATGGCCGAGGCCGGGTTCAGCGTCATCCGGGTCGGCGAGTCGGTCTGGTCGACCTGGGAACCCCGCGAGGGCCGGTTCGAACTCGACTGGCTGCAACCGGTACTTGATGCCGCCCAGGAGCGCGGCATCAAGGCGATCATCGGCACCCCGACCTACGCCGTCCCGCCGTGGCTGCGCCGCAAGTACCCGGAAACGGCGGCTCGTTCGGGCACCGGGCAGCCCATCCCGTACGGCATGCGGCAGGACGCGGACTACTCGCACCCCGCCTTCCGTCATCTCGCCGAGCGGCTGGTCCGCAAGATCGTGGGACGCTACGCCGACCACCCGGCGGTCATCGGCTGGCAGGTCGACAACGAACCCGGGCTACGGCTCTTCCACAACGACTCGGTGTTCCAGGGCTTCCTCGACCACCTCCGCGATCGCTACGGCGACGTCGAGACCCTCAACCGCCGCTGGGGGCTGACCTATTGGTCACACCGCCTGCGGGACTGGGCGGACCTGTGGACCCCCGACGGCAACTCCACCCCGTCGTACGACCTCGCCTGGCGCCGCTATCAATCGCACCTGACGCAGGAATACATCACGTGGCACGCCGAGTTGGTCCGCGGCCTCGTGCCGGAGCACCAGTTCGTCACCACCTGCGTCGCCCTCGGCCAACAGGGCCTGGACATCTCGACGATCGGCCGGCCCCTCGACGTCGCCGGGGCCAACATCTACTACGCCACCCAGGACGGGCTGGCCCTCCCGGGTCCCGACGAGCCGGCGGGCGGCCTGTATCCGTTCTTCGTGGCCTGGTCAGGACCCGCCTGGCTCTACCTCCAGAACGACATGGCCCGCGGTATCCGCCAGGAACCCTTTCTGGTCACGGAGACCAACGCCACCTCGATCGGCGGCTCCGCCGACAACTTCCCGCTCTACCGCGGCCAGGCCCGCCAGGCCGTGTGGAGCATGGTCGCGCGCGGCGCCAGGATGATCGAGTACTGGCACTGGCACTCCCTCCACTACGGCGCCGAGACCTACTGGGGCGGCATCCTCGGCCACAGCCTGGAACCCGGCCGGACGTACGACGAACTCTCCGCGATAGCCGGGGAGTTCAGGCAGGCCGGCGGCGCGATCGAGGGCCTGCGTCCCCGCAGTGACGTGGCGATGCTGCTGTCCGCCGACAGCCGCTGGGCCATGGAGTTCATGGGGCCGCTCAGGGGCAACACCCCTGCCTGGTTCGGCGATCCGCAGTCCTACGACCGGATCGTCGCCGCCTTCTACCGGGGGCTGTTCGACGCCGGATTGTCCGTCGACATCGTTTCCCCGGAGCAACTTCCCTCAGACCCGGAGGAGTTGGTGGACCGATGGCCGGTGCTGGTCGTCCCGGCGCTGTACATCGCGGACGACGCGACACTCGACCTGCTGCGCCGGTACGCCGAATCCGGCGGCCATCTCGTGCTCACCCCGCGTACCGGCTACGCCGACGAGGAGGCCGTCGCCCGGCACACGGTCATGCCGGGAGCGCTGCGCGCTGCCGTGGGCGCGCGCTATCAGGAGTTCACCAATGTGCTGACCCCGGTCGCGATCACCCAGGAGGCCATCAACGGCCCCGCTCTGCACGGCCATGCCACCGCCTGGGCCGATGGACTGATCGCGGAGGGCGCCACCGTCCTGGCCGGGTACGACCATCCGCACCTGGGTCAGTTCGCCGCCGTCACCACGCACGAGTACGGCGACGGCCGCGTGACCTACGTCGGCACCGTCCCGGACCGCGAACTCTCGCGCAGCCTCGCCGACTGGGTCACCGCGGTCTCGCTCCCCTCCGACGCCTGGCGCGAGGGCCGGCCCGCGTCCGTCACTTGTACGTCGGCCACCACCGTCGACGGCGCCGTTCTGCGCTTCGTCCACAACTGGGCCTGGGATCCGGTCAGTTACCGCCTGCCGGGAGACGTCCACGATCTGTTCAGCGGTGAGCCCCTCGCCGCCGGAACCGCGCTCGAACTCGGGCCCTGGGACGTCCGGTTGCTCATCGAGCGCGATGGCGACCCCACGTCACCGTCACCGTCACCGTCACCGTCACTTTCACCTTCACCTTCACCGAGGAGGACGCCGTGACCCGGCAGCCCACCACCGACGCCCCCTCCACCCCCTCCGCCGCCGACGAAGCCGAGCTCGTCAGGCGCCTCGGCGTGCTCACCCTGGAGCAGAAGGTGAGGCTGCTGACCGGCGCCGACTTCTGGTCCCTCCACCCCGAACCCGCCGTCGGCCTACGCCGGTTGGTCGTCTCGGACGGACCCGCCGGAGTCCGCGGCGAGCTGTGGGACGAGCGCAGCCCCTCGGCCAACGTGCCGTCGCCCACCGCACTGGCCGCCACGTGGGACGAGTCGCTGGTCGAAGGACTCGGCGGGCTCCTCGCCCACGAAGCGCGTGCCAAGGGCGTCGACGTCCTCCTCGCCCCCACCGTGAACCTGCACCGAACCCCTTACGGCGGACGGCACTTCGAGTGCTTCAGCGAGGACCCGCTGCTCACCGCCCGCATCGGTGTCGCCTACGTCCGAGGTGTCCAGGGTGGCGGTGTCGCGGCCACGGTCAAGCACTTCGTCGGCAACGACTCGGAGACCCAGCGCATGACGCTCGACGCGCGGATCGGCGAACGCGCCCTGCGTGAGCTGTACTTGGCGCCGTTCGAGCGGATCGTCGGCGAGGGCCGGGTCTGGGCCGTGATGGCCGCCTACAACGGTGTCAACGGACACCCGATGACCGAGAGCCCGCTGCTGCGCCAAGTACTGCACGACGACTGGGACTTCGACGGCCTGGTGATGTCGGACTGGTTCGCCGCCCGCACCACCGAGCCGTCCGCCCGCGCCGCCCTCGACCTGGTGATGCCCGGCCCGATCGGCCCGTGGGGCGACGCGCTGGTCGCCGCCGTACGCAAGGGCAAGGTCGACGAGTCGCTCGTCGACGGCAAGGTGCTACGACTGCTGCGCCTCGCCGCCCGGGTCGGCGCGCTGAGCGACATACCCGCCACCGCCCGCCCGCCCCACCAGGACGCCGCGTCCGTGGCGGCCCGCCTGCGCGAGACCGCCGCCGCCGGATTCGTACTGGCCCGCAACGAGAACGCCCAACTTCCCCTGGACCGTGCCACGTTGAACCGGGTCGCCGTCCTCGGCCCCAACGCCGCCGTGGCCCGGACCCTCGGCGGAGGCAGCGCCACCGTCTTCCCGCCCTACACCGTCTCGCCCCTCGACGGCATCCGCGCCGCCCTGGGCGACGACGTCGAGGTCGCCCACGGCGTCGGCGTCACCCCGCAAACTCGCGTGCCCGCAGCGGCACTTGCCCACCTCCGCCACCCCGACGGCTCCGGCGAGGGCGTGGAGGTGAGCTTCCTCTCCGAGGACGGAACCCTGGTCGGCACCGAACGCCGCTCCGGGAGCGCCTACACCTGGATGGGCTCCTACGGTGCTGACGTCCCCACCGGTCAGGTCGCCCGGGTGGAGGTGCGCACCGTGATCCGTGCGACCGACGCGGGCCGGTACGCCGTCGGCGGCTCGGGCATCGGGCGCTTCCGGCTGTCCGTCGCGGGGGCCGAGGTGTTCGACGTCGGTCTTCAACTCCCGCCGGGCGCCGACCTGGTGGAGGGCCTGATGACCCCGCCGCAGCGCCTCCACTCCGTCGATCTGGCGGAGGGAGAGGAGATCGCGATCGTGCTCACGCACGACATCGTCTCGTCGGACGAGGCTCTCGGTGACGCGGTCACCATGTTCCAGCTCAACCTCCAGCCGCCGCACGGGAGTGACGACGAGGAGATCGAGCGGGCCGTGGCACTCGCCCGCGAGGCGGACGTCGCCGTGGTCGTGGTCGGCACCACCGAGGAGGTCGAGAGCGAGGGCTTCGACCGCGCCAGTCTGGCCCTGCCCGGCCGACAGGACGAACTCGTCCGCCGGGTCGCCGAGGCCAACCCCCGAACCGTCGTGGTGGTCAACTCCGGTGCCCCGGTGCTGCTTCCGTGGTCCGAGGAGGTGGCGGCGGTGCTCCTCGCCTGGTTCCCCGGGCAGGAGTTCGGCAACGCGCTCGCCGACGTCCTGCTGGGCGTCGCGGAACCGGGCGGTCGACTGCCCACCGTCTGGCCCGCGTCCGAGCGGGGACTGCCCGCCACCGAGCCGATCGACGGCGTACTCGCCTACGACGAGGGCCTGTTCATCGGCTACCGGGGCGACGGCCGCACCGGATACCAGCCGCCCCGCTACGCCTTCGGCCACGGACTCGGCTACACCACTTGGGAGTTCGTCTCGCTCGACGCCCCCGGCGAGGTGGCATCCGGCGCCGATCCGACCGTAGAAGTACGGATACGCAACACCGGCACCCGGCACGGCAAGGAGGTCGTGCAGGTCTACGCCGGCCGCCCGGGCGGTGCTGTCGAGCGCCCGCTCCGCTGGCTCGCCGGGTTCGCCGCGGTCGAGGCGGGGCCCGGAGAGGAGGTCGTCGCGACGGTCACCGTGGACGTCCGGGCGTTCGAGCACTGGGACGCCGAGGCGGGCGGCTGGGCGGTCGAGCAGGGGACGTTCACCCTGCAGGCGGGCCCGTCGTCGACGAACCTGCCGCTGGCCGCCGACATCGCCGTAGGCCAGTGACGACCGGCACGCAGCCGGAGGTCGTGCCCTGGCGGGAGACCGAGATCGGCCTGACCGGGACGCGTGACTACGCGAACCCTTACACCGACGTCGACGTATGGGCCGAGTTCACCCACGAGTCCGGGACGGTCCTGCGCCGTCCCGCCTTCTGGGACGGCGGCCGGAGGTGGAGGATCCGGTTCGCCTCGCCGCACCCGGACGGCCGCTGGACCTGGCGCAGCGGCAGTTCCGTCGCCGACGAAGGGCTGTCCGGGCAGGGCGGAACACTCGTCGTACGCCCGACAGGGGACGACACCAACTCCTTTCACCAGCACGGCTTTTGGCGGATGTCGCCCGGCGGACGCAGTCTGGTGCACGCCGACGGGACGCCCGCGCTGCTGGTCGGCGACACCGCCTGGGCCCTGCCCTGGCGGGCCACCGAGGAGCAGGTCACGGAGTATGCCGCCGACCGGCGGGCGAAGGGCTTCAACGCGGTCCTGCTGATGAGCGTCCAGCCCGACATGGACGCGCGCGGGCCGCGCGACCGCACCGTGGACGAAGGGTTCGACGTCGGCTTCGAGGACCTGCCCACCGGGCACATCACCGTCCTGAACCCGGCGTACTTCCAGTACCTGGACCGGCTGTTGGGGATCCTCCGCGAGCACGGGATCGTCCCCGTACTCCAGCCGCTCTTCCACGGGTTCGGCTGGAAGGGCCTGCGGGTGGCGGGTCCGGTGGTCCCGCCGCAGGAGTACGCGCGCTACTGCCGCTACCTGGTGGCGCGCTACGGCGCCGGTCCCGTCGTCTACCTGGTCGGTGCCGACGGTGAGGGTCACGAACCACAGATCGCGGCGGGCGGCGCGGAGGTCGGCCGCTGGGACGACTACAACCAGCCCTGCGGCATCCACTACCGGCCGCACGCCGACAACTCGGCGCACCAGAGCGAGAGTTGGCTGCACTTCCAGTGGTGCCAGACCGGCCACATGGGCGGGCACGTCCAGGAACGGGTTGCCGACATGTGGCGCAACACCCCCGCCAGAGCGGTCGCGAACGCCGAGCCGACGTACGAGAACACCGGCCGTCCCGGCCGCGCGGCGGGCTGGTGGCAGGGACACGAGGCCTGGAGCAACCTCTGCGCCGGCGGCACGATGGGCGTGGTCTACGGCGCGGCGAGCCTGTGGCAGTGGCGGTTGCACGCCACCGAACCCGGCCACGAGGAGTTCTTCCTGGCCGAGGACGCCGGCTGGCGCGAGGCACTGGACTTCGAGGGCTCGCGCCACGTCGGGCTGATCTCCCGGATCCTCAACGGCCTTCCCCTGGCGGACATGCGGCCCGACTGGCGCTCCGCCCTGGCGCCCCGGGGCCTGTCCGTCCCCGGCGTGCTGTACCTCTGCTACGCGGAGGAGGGCGGCCCGCTGTTCATCACCGACCCGGAGAACGTCCCGCTCCCGTACCGGGTGATCGACCCCCGCACCGGCGAGACCGTCCGCGAGGGCGTACGCGCCACCGCCGTAGAACCCATCCCCGACGAAGGCGGTGCGCCGAGGGTGTACATCTGCCATGACCCGAGCCGGAGTTGATCCCCGTGCATGTCACACCACCCACCTTCGAGCACCACCGCGAACCCCTGGGCATCGGCGAATCCACTCCCCGCCTCAGCTGGCGCACGGTCACCGACACCCCGGACTGGCACCAGGCCGCCCGCCAGGTGGAGATCACCGCCGCCGACGGCACGGTCCTGGCCGACACCGGACGCGTGGAATCCGCCGAGTCCGTACTCGTGTCCTGGACGGGGCCGCGCCTCGGCTCCCGGGAACGCGTCGGTGTACGTGTACGCGTCTGGGGTGAGGGGAGGACGCGCCATCGCCCTGGTCGGAGCACGCGTACGCCGAGACCGGCCTCCTGGACGCGGCCGACTGGACGGCCCGCCCCATCACCCCGGATCTCGACGCCTCCACCGACGAACCGCTCCCGGCAGCATTGCTCCGCCGCGACTTCACTCTCGCCGGCCCTGTCGCCTCCGCCCGGCTGTACATCACCGCGTACGGCGTCTACGCGGCCGAGATCAACGGCGAGCGTGTGGGGGACGAGGTCATGGCCCCGGGCTGGACCTCCTACCAACACCGTCTGCGCTACCAGACGTTCGACGTGACGCCGTTGCTGCGAACCGGCGAGAACGTCATCGGTGCCTTGCTCGGCGAGGGTTGGTACACCGGACGCCTAGGCTTCCACGGCGGCCGCCGCGACATCTACGGCGAACACCGCGCGCTCCTCGCCCAGTTGGAGATCGCGTACGCCGACGGCACGACCCGGACGGTCCGCACCGACGAACACTGGCGTACGGCCGCTGGCCCGGTGCTGCGTTCGGAGATCTACGACGGTGAGGCGTACGACGCGCGGCGGGAGCGGCCGGGCTGGTCCGCGCCGGGACACGAGGTGTCCGGCTGGACCGAAGTCCGCGAATTGCCTCCTGCCGGTGCGGAGTTGGTGGCACCGACGGGTCCGCCCGTGCGACGCACCCAGACCGTCGCCCCGGTCGAGGTCATCACGACACCGTCGGGGAAAACCGTCCTGGACTTCGGACAGAACCTGGTCGGCCGACTGCGCATCCGAGTGTCGGGCCCCGCGGGCCACGAGATCACCCTGCGCCACGCGGAAGTCCTGGAGCACGGCGAACTGAGCACCCGCCCCTTGCGGTTCGCCGCGGCCACGGACACGTACGTCCTGCGCGGAGAGGGCGAACGGGTCGAGACCTACGAACCGCACTTCACCTTCCACGGCTTCAGGTACGCCGAGCTCGGGAACTGGCCCGGCCCCCTCGACCTCGCCGACGTCGAAGCGGTCGTACTTCACACGGACATGGCCCGCACAGGCTGGTTCGAGTGCTCGGACCCCCTGGTGAACCGGCTGCACGAGAACGTCGTGCAGGGCATGCGCGGCAACTTCCTCGACGTCCCCACGGACTGCCCGCAGCGCGACGAACGCATGGGCTGGACCGGCGACATCCAGGTCTTCGCGCCCACCGCGTCCTTCCTCCACGACTGCTCCGGCATGCTGACCGGCTGGCTCCGCGACCTGGCGGCGGAGCAGTTGGCGCGACCGGACGGAGTGCCGCCCCTCGTCGTCCCCGACGTCCTGCCGGCCGCGTTCCAGGACGCGGGCGCCCAGGCGGTGTGGGCCGATGTCGCGGTCCTCCTGCCGTGGACCCTGTACCAGCGGTTCGGTGACCTTGAGGTGCTCCGCACCCAGTACCCGAGCATGCGCGCCTGGGTCGACGCCACGATCCGGCTCACCGCGGAGGGCGACGGACTGTGGCGCCAGGACTTCCAACTCGGGGACTGGCTCGACCCGCAGGCCCCGCCGGACCGACCGGGAGATGCGCGGACCGACGGCGACCTCGTGGCCAACGCGTACGTCATCCACTCCGCCGAGGTTCTCGTTGAGGTCGCCGAACTCCTGGACGCCGCCGGACAGTTGGACGGCAAGGGGGATGCCGTCCGTTTCCGTGCGCACGCCCAGGCCGTACGCGAACGCTTCGCCGACCGGTTCGTCACGCCGGACGGGCGACTGTCCTCGGACACCCAGACCGCGTACGCCCTGGCCCTCGCCTTCGGACTCCTGCCGACGGAACGTCAACGGCGGGGCGCTGCCGAGCGGTTGGCGCAGATCGTGCGCCGAGCGTCCTTCCGTATCTCCACCGGTTTCACGGGCACGCCGCTGATCTGCGACGCCCTGTGCGCGGCCGGCGAGCCCCAACTCGCCTACCGCATGCTCCTGGAGAGGGACTGCCCGTCCTGGCTCTACCCGGTGACCATGGGCGCGACCACCGTGTGGGAGCGCTGGGACTCGATGCTGCCCGACGGCACGGTCAACCCCGGCGAGATGACTTCCTTCAATCACTACGCCCTCGGCGCCGTCGCCGACTGGTTGCACCGTACGGTCGCGGGTCTCGCCGCAGCCGGACCCGGCTGGCGGCGGCTGCGTATCGCCCCGGTCCCGGGCGGCGACCTGACCTGGGCGAAGGCGGCCCACGAGACCCCGTACGGCAGGGCCGAGGCGGGCTGGCGCATCGAGGGAGACGTCATCGTCGTGGAGGCGCTGGTCCCGGCGAACACGCACGCCGAGGTGCAACTTCCGGACGGCAGAGCCCCGTTCGAGGTCGGCTCGGGACGCCACACGTTCCGGCGTCCGTACGCCGCCCCCGACTGGCCGCCGGCCGCGGTCGGGTTGCCGTGAACCCCGGGCGGCCTCGGTGTGTCAGCCGGTGGTGCGGGCCAACTCGGCGACGGCCTCGACGGCCTGGTCGAGTTCGGCCTCGGTGTTGTAGTAGTGCGGGGACAGCCGGACCAAGGGGTGGACACCTCGGTTCTCGGTGTCGAACTGGGAGTGTTCGGCCACGGTCGTGGAGACGTTGATCCCCTGCTTCGCGAGCGCCGCCGCGACATCGGCCGTCGGGACGGCGTCGACCTTCGCGGTGACGATGGCGCACCGGTCGCGGCCGAGGTCGTAGGTGGTGACTCCGGGCAGCGCGTCGAGGCGGTCGCGCAGATGCGCGCCCAGGGCGACGGCGCGTCGGCCGATCTCGGCCATGCCGATTTCCAGGGCCTGTTGGACGGCCTCGCTCAGGCCGAGGACGTTGGAGTAGCTCACCTCCCACGTCTCGAAGCGCCGTGCGCCGTCGTGCCAGGTGAAGCCGCGCTCGCCGTCCCAGGTCGCCGCCTCGATCTCGGTGACGTACGGGTCCAGGTACTCCAGCGCCTCGGGACGCACCCACAGGAAGCCCGTGCCGCGCGGGCCCCGCAGGAACTTGCGGCCGGTCGCGGTGAGCATGTCGCAGCCGATCTCGGCGACGTCGACCGGGAACTGCCCCACGGACTGGGTGGCGTCCAGCAGGAAGGGGACGCCGGCCGCGCGGGTGATCCGGCCGATCTCCGCCGCAGGGTTGACCAGGCCGCCGCTGGTGGGGATGTGGGTGACGCCGACGAGCTTGGTGCGCTCGTCGATCAGGTCGGCCAGGGCCGCGGTGTCGAGCTGTCCGTACTCGTCGTCCGGTACGACGACGACCTCGGCTCCGTGGCGCCGGGCGGTCTGCAGATAGGCGAGCACGCTGCTGCCGTACTCGTCCCGGCCGGTGAGGACGCGGTCGCCGGGCTTGAACGTCAGGGAGTAGAAGGCCGCGTTCCACGCGTGGGTGGAGTTGTCGAACAGCGCGATCTCGTCCGCCTGCCCGCCCACCAGCCGGGCGATGTTCGCGTGGGTGGCGTGGATACGGTCGCGCTCCTGGCCGGCGGCTTCGTAACCGCCGATCGCCGCCTCCAGCTCCAGGTGGGAGGTCATGGCCCTGAGCGTCCGACGGGAGAGCAGACCGGCTCCCGCGTTGTTGAGGTGCACCCGGTTCGCGGTGCCCGGGGTGTCCTGGCGGAGCGCGTCGATGTCCATGTCCTCTGCTTCCCGTCTGTCCGAAGAACCCGTTCCTTCACGTTCTCAACTCGCGCCCATTCAGTAAAGTGAATGTTTCTGGATGTGAAAGGCCAGGAAAACTGATGAATGGCGCGGGCTGGAAGCGTCCGGAGGCTTCTGGAGCGGTCACTCCGTGCGCGCGGGCAGCCTGCCGATCGCGTGCCCGAGCGCGGCCAGGAACGTCCGGACCAGCGGATGCTCCCCGGCACCGGCGCGCACGGTCGCGAGCACGGTGCGGACGTGGGCGGCGGAGGTGTCGAGTGCCAGCCGGGGCGTGCGGTCGAACCACAGCATGTCGGGCAGGAAGGCCACCGCATGACCCTGCTCGACCAGCCGTGCGTGGGCCAGCATGTCCGCGGAGACAAAGGCGACGTCCGGCTCGAAGCCCGCCGCGTGACACACGGAGGTCGCCCATGCGCGGGCGGGCGTGCCGGCGGGCTCCATCACCCAGGGGTGCTTGGCCAGTTCGGCCACGGCCGCCACGGGCGTAGGGGTGGCGAGTCGCATGGCGTCTTCGTAGAGGTGGTGGTGCTCGACCTCCGAGGCGCGGGCCGGGCGCGGGTGACCGGGGAACGTCTCGTCGATCACGAGGTCGAAGTCCCGGGTGAGCAGGCCGGGGAGTGAGGTGTCGGGCTCGGCCTGCGTGGCCTCCACCCGCACCCGGGGATGGTGCTCGCGCAGCCAGGTCAGCGCGGCGGGCAGCAGCGCGAGCATCGCGGTCTGGAAGGCCGCGACCCTGAGCGTCCCGGACACCTCCCGCAGCGAGGCCGCGATCTCCGTCTCGGCGCGCTCCAGTTCCCGTAGGGCCTTCTCCGTACGGGCGACGAGGATCTCGGCCTGCGGTGTCAGCCGGACCCCGCGCCCCTCTCGCTCCAGCAGCGGTGCGCCGACCTCCGACTCCAGGAGGGTCAGCTGCTGGGAGACGGCCGAGGGGCTGTACGACATGGCCGTCGCGACGGCGGCCAGCGTGCCGCGGTACTTCAGCTCCCGCAGCACCTCCAGGCGGCGCAGGTTGTACATGCCCGTCACTCCGTCCCCATGCCACATGCCACTGCGGTTCACTTCACTGAACGATGACGGATCCCGGCCCCGCCCCGCGAGCCGGGCATTCACCCGCAAGCGCGCTTGAAGTTTCAAACGGAGTCGGTCAGACTCTCGTTTGAGAGTTCAAACTATCCGATCCGTCTCGGGGCGGCTTGGGCTCTGCCCGGAATCTCTCTCCCTGGAGTTGTCATGTCACTTGCCTCTGATGCCGTCGCCGTCCGCCGTGGCCCGCTCGTCGTCGCCGGAGGTGTCCTCGCCGCGATCGTGGTTGCCGCCGCGGCCGACACCGTGATCGCCCAACTCGCCCTGGCCGCCGGTGCGCCCGACGACTTCCAGCCCCTGAAGGCACCGTCGTACATCTTCCTGACGACGGTCGGAATAGTCGCCGGCGCCCTCGGCTGGGCCATCCTGCGCAAGGTCTCGAAGGACCCCCAGGCACTGGTGCGCCGGCTGGTACCGACCCTCGTCGTGGTGTCCTTCGTCCCCGACTTCCTGCTCTACGGCGACGGTGGCGCCACCGGTGTCGGGGCGCTGCTCCTGATGCACGTGACGGTCGCGGCGGCCGCGGTGGTCACCTACCGCAAGGCGATGCCCCTGGCGTAGGGGCACCGGCGGCGGGTGACCACCCGTCGATCGGCTGGGCCTTGACCGTCGTGCGCCACAACTCCCCGGCCTCCGCCGCCGCGTCCGGTGCCACGAGCAGCAACGGCTCTCCGTACGAAGGGAGTTGAGGCATCGCCACCGCACCCGCCTCGGTCGCGATGAGCAGGGCGGGCAGGCCGTCCACCGGGTGGAACTCGCCGATCGCGGCAGCCGTCGCGCGGCCCGCCGCCACCTGGACCAACGACAGCGCGGTCGAACCCATCACGCGTGCCGTGCAGTGCCGTTCGGCCAGTTTCGCGAGCAGCGCGTCCAGGCCCGGCCAGTGCGCGTGGGCCGCCCACTCCGTCAGGAAGACATGGCCCGTGAGCGTGGTGTGGTCCGCCGCGTGGATCGACGTCCCGTTCAGGTGCGCGCCCTTGCCCCGCACCGCCGTGAAGACCTCGCCCCGCCACGGGTCCGCCACCAGGCCCAGCAGCGGGGAGCCGTCCGGCTCCGCGAGGCCCAGGGAGAAGGAGCACCAGCCAAGCCCGTGGGCGTAGTTGGTCGTTCCGTCCACGGGGTCGATCACCCAGTGCGGTGCGTCGTCCGACGTCCCGTCCTCCGCGCCGTACTCCTCGCCGTCGATGCCCCAGTCGGGGAACTCCCGCCGCAGCACCGCCCGTACGTGCCGCTCCACCGCCTCGTCCGTGTCGGTGACGATGTCGGCCGGGCTCGCCTTCTCCCGGACCGGACCAGCGCCTCCCTGGTTCCCGCTGCGGATCGCCTCCGTCGCCCACTCGGCCAACTCCACGGCCACCCGCAGAGCACCGTCCAGGTCATGTCCGTTCGGCACAGCTCTTCACCACCCCGTTCAGGTCGTTGCTAATGATCGCGTCCACACCCCAGGCGAGCAGTTCGCCGCGCCGGTCCGCGTCGTCCACCGTCCAGCAGCTCACCAGCAGGTCCCGCGCATGCCAGTACGCCACCGACTCCTCGCTCAGGAACCGGTGCTCGGGATTGAAATACTGCGGGCGAACGGCTCCCAACACACCCTCGGACGGCGGAAGTTCGCCGTACCAACTGAGGAACAGCGTGGTCCGCTCGTCGAGCGCCCGCACCGCCGCCATCGCCTCCGCCGCGCCACAGAACATGGCGACCGCTCCGAGACGCCCGAGTTCAGCGTGTGCCGCCGTCGCGACGACCGGGTCGCCGGTGTCCAGCAGCAGCGGCACCCCGTCGGCGGCTTCCAGCGCCTCACGCAAGGTCGGGACGGCTGGAGCGATGTCCCGCAACTCGGCCAGCGTCAGGGCCGCGACCGACTCCGGACGCCCCCACAGACGCCGCAGGTCGTCGTCATGATGCAGTACGACGACGCCGTCCGCCGTGCGGCGCAGATCCACCTCGATCGCGGCAGCACCCGCGCCCGCCGCCAGCCGCACGGCCTCCAGGGTGTTCTCCACCGCGGCCCGGGGGTCACCCCGGTGCGCCACGGCCAGCGGACGTCCCGTCCTCATGCCGCCTCCGCTTCCGCTGCTACGGCTGGGTCGGTCGCGTACGACAGGGCCTGGCCGACCCGCACCCGTACGACGTCGCCTCGCGTGGGTGCCGTAGCACCGGAGACGTACGACCGCAGACGTGGGCCGCCCTCCAACTCGACGACCACCTCGGTGAAGTGGCCGCGGGGGAGCACCTTCTCGACCCGGGCGGCGGCTCCTTCGGAGGTGCCGTCGAGGCGGACCTCCTCCGGGCGGACGCCGACCGTCAGGCCCGATCCCGCCGGGCCGGTCAACTCCGCGCAGGGCAGGGTGACGTGGCCGAGCCGTACCGTGCCCGGCGCGGCGAAGGCGTCGTCGAGACGGTTCAGGCTGCCGACGAACTCGGCGGTGAACAGCGTGGCCGGGGTACGGTACAGCTCGTCCGGGGACGCGTACTGCTCGATGCGGCCGGCGTTCATGACGGCGATGCGGTCGGCGACGCTGAGCGCCTCGTCCTGGTCGTGGGTGACGAACAGGGTGGTGATGCCGAGGCGTTGCTGGATGTCCCGGATCTCCTCGCGGACCCGTTCGCGCAGCTTGGCGTCCAGGTTGGACAACGGCTCGTCCAGCAGGAGGAGTTGGGGGCGCAGGGCCAACGCCCGTGCCAGCGCGGTGCGTTGTTGTTCGCCGCCCGAGATGTGCGCCGGGCGGCTGTCGGCGTGGTGGGTGAGGCCGACCAGTTCCAGCGCCTCGGCGACCCGGCGGTCGGCCTCGGCGCGCGGGACCTTGTGCATCTTCAGGCCGAAGCCGATGTTCTGCCGGACCGTCATGTGCGGCCACAGGGCGTAGTTCTGGAACACCATCGCGGTGGGGCGGCGCTCGGGCGGTACGGCGGCGTAGTCCGTGCCGCCGATCTCGACCCGGCCGGAGTCCGGGGTCAGGAACCCGGCCGCCATCCGCAGGGTCGTGGTCTTGCCGCAGCCCGAAGGGCCCAACAGACAGACCATCTCGCCGGGTTCGACGTGCAGGTCAAGGCCGGAGACGACCGTCCTGCCGCCGAGGGTCTTGGTGAGGCCGGACAGTACGAGTCCGGCGGTGGCCGTGTGAACGGTGGTGCTGGTCACCGCAGTTGGAACCCTTCCGCGAGATGGCCGCCCATGATGTGCCGCCGTACGCCGAGCATCAGCAGGACGGACGGCACGGACAGCAGGAGGGAGAAGACCGCGGCGACGCCCTCGGGGTAGTTGGTGACCATGCTGTACATCGCGGTGGGCATGGTGGTGTACGTGGGCGCGCCGACCAGCAGGGTGCCCTGGGCCTCGTCGAACGCGGCCAGGAACGACATGATCAGCGCCACCAGGATGCCGGGGCGGGCGAGCGGCAGGGTGACCCGCCGGAAGACGGTCAGCGGACCGGCGCCCGCGTCCCGGGCGGCCTCCTCCAGACTGCGCGGCACCGCGGCGAACGCCGCCGCGGGCAGCCAGGTCATGAAGACGACCGTGCCCAGCAGCTGCACGACGACCACGCCCCAGAACGTCGTCATCAGGTTCAGCGTGTAGAAGAGGGACGCCATCGCCGCGTACAGCCCGATCTTCGGGAACGCGTTGACGGAGAACAGCGCCACCAGGAAGAAGCGGCGCCCGGGGAAGTCGCGGCGGGCGAACGCGTACGCGGCCGGCAGGCAGATCACCGCCGAGAGCAGCGTCACCACCGGCGCGAACACGAAGCTCCAGCGCACCGCCGCGACCAGGTCCGGATTGTCGGCGACCGTCGACCACCAGCGCAGGGTCCAGCCCTGCGGGAGCAGATCGGGGTAGCGCCAGGTGTCCGCGAAGGCGTGGGGGAGCAGCCACAGCAGCGGGCCGAGGATGAACAGGGCGAGCAGCGCGGCCAGTACGGCACCGCCCGCGCGACGGACGACGGTCATGTGCTGCCCCTTCACCGCGTCACCGACGCGGCACGCCGGGCCTCGCGGACGTTGGACCGGACGTACGCCACGCCCACCACCGAGGCGAGCGCGAAGACGACGACGGCCATCACCAGGGACTGCTGCGGTTGGTTGAACGACTGGAAGGCGTTGGCGAGTTGGACCCCGAGCATGGTCGGCGCGGTCGGCCCGACCAGATAGGGCACGGTGAAACTGCCGAGCACCGCGATGGTGGTGAATGTGGCCGTGATGACCGCGGGCACACTCGTCATCGGCAGCAGGACACGCAGCACGACCTGCGCGGGCCGGGCCCCGGCGTCACGGGCGGCCTCGATCAGCGCGTCCGGTACGGCGGCCAGTCCCGAGGTCAACACCAGTACGGCGAAAGGGAGGTTGGTCCACACCTGGCCGACGATCACGCCCCAGGTCGTGTAGCTCAGCCGGGGTGCGGAGGACCAGCCCACCGCGTGCGCCATGGTGGTGAGGGCGCCGTCACCGGCGTAGAAGGTCAGGATCGCGTAGGAGCCGATGACTGCTGGCAGGAAGAGCGGGGTCACCGCAAGTGCGGTGACCAGGCGGGCGGTTCGGCCGCCGGACAGTCGGGCGTACAGCGCCACGGCGAGCCCGAGCGCGAAGACGGCCACCACGCTCACCAGCGTCACCTCGACGGTCACGGTCAGGCTGCGCAGGAAGGTGTCGCTGGTGAGGACCTCGCGGTAGGCGGCGAGGGTGCCCCACCAGTGGTCGGCCGGGTGCTGGTGCAGGCCGATGGAGGCGATGACGGAGTTCAGGCCGCCGAAGTGGCCGAGGGTGTACAGGACTCCGGAGACCACCGGGATGCCGACGAAGAGGGCGACCACCAGGAGGGGCGGCAGCACCATGAGGGCGCCGACGGCGCCGGTTCTGGCCCCGGCCGGGGAACGGCGGCGGCGCGTACCCGCACCGTCCGCCGCCCCCGCCGTAGTACCCGTAGTACTCGTCCCGCTCACTGACCGGGCACCTTCTGCTGCCACAGGTTGTTCATGTCGCTGCTGGTCTGGCCGGAGTAACCGGCGCGCAGGTTGCCCACGTCGACGCCGTTGAACCGGGCGGCCGTCGCCGCGGGCAGCTTGGTCGCCGGGATGACCGGGTAGGCGCCCAACTGCTTGACGATCGCGTCCTGTTGCTGTGCCTGGAGGAAGAAGTCGGCCAGCTTCAGGGCGGCTTGCTGCTTCTTGCTCGCCTTGAGGACGCCGAGGTAGGAGGCGCCGCCGGTGAACGTCGGGTCCGATATCTGGGTGAACTCGATGCCGGAGTTGAGGGTGTGGTTCTGGATGCCCGACAGGTACTGGTCCGACCAGACCGGGGCCAGCTCGATCTGGCCCTTGGCGAGCAGGTCGAGCACGGCCTGATTGCCGTTGGGGTAGACGCCCTTGCCGTAGACGTCCTTGTTCAGGGCCTTCAACTCCTTGAACCCCGGGTCCCACTTGGATTCGAGGGAGGCGTCGTAGCCGTTCTGGAAGGTCTTCAGCGTCTTCGCGTCGAGGTGCCGGTCGAGCGTCGTCTCGACGAACGAGCCGCCGGAGCCACCGGTGGCCGGGCTGTTGTACGCGAACTCGCCCGGGTTGGCCTTGATCCAGGAGATCAGGCTGTCGTACGTCTTCGGCGGAGTCTTCACCTTCGTCGCGTCGTACGCCAGCACGACCGATGAACCGCGGTACGGCACGGCCGAGTCGGCCACCGGGCCGAGCAGGGCGGAGTCGACGTCCTTGAGGCCCGGCACGTTCTTCGCCGACACCTTGGTGAGCAGACCGGCGGTGGCCGCGTTGAGGGTGACGGACGACTCCATGAGGTCGTAACCGGGGTCGCGGCCGGTCTTCGCGGCGGCCTGGAGCTTGGCGAGCGTGGTCGCGTCGGCGGTGCCGTGCGCGGAGAAGACGACCTTGACCTGGTAACCGGGATTGGCCTTCTCGAAGGCCGGGACAACGATGTCCTCCCACAGTTTCTGGATGTTCGTGTCACCACTGACGTAGGCGGTGAGGTGGTGGGCGGCGGCTCCGCCGGCCGACGCGGAAGAGGACGACGACGAGGAGCAGGCGGAGACGGCCATGGTGAGGGTCGCGGCGCACAGCAGCGCGGCGACGCTCCGGGCGGACCGGGGGAGTCGCTCGGACTGAGGTGAGGCGGCGAGGGAACGGCCAAGGGTCCGGCTGGGCATGGTGGTTGCTCCGGGCATTCTGGTTCGGGGGCGGAACGCTCTGTTCCGGCGCACGATAGGCAGGGGTGCCGGTGGGGTTCGGGAACAACCGGATGAACGAGGACTTTTTTCAGGGCGACACTTCGGCGGGCGGCGGCCGGGGGTCCTCAGTCATGCGACGGACTCGGCGGCCTCACGCTCGCCCGCGTCCTGCATGTCCACGGCATCCCGGCCACCGTCTACGAGGCGGAGCCCGCCCCGACCGCACGTGCCCAGGGCGGGATGCTCGACATCCACGAGGACAACGGCCGGCCGGCCCTCGCCGCGGCAGGCCTGACCGAGGAGTTCCGCGGCCTCGTGCTGGAAGGCCGCGAGGCGACACGGGTCCTCGCCCCGGACGGGAGCGTCCTGTTCGACGACAACAGCGCGCGGGGACGTCCCGAGGTGCTGCGCGGCGAACTGCGGCGGATCCTCCTCGACTCGCTCCCGGCAGGCACCGTCCGGTGGGGACACAAGGTCACCGGCGTCCGCGCGCTCGGCGAGGGCCGCCACGAGGTGACCTTCGCCGACGGCACCACTGTCATCACCGGCGTGCTGGTCGGCGCGGACGGCGCATGGTCACGGGTCCGGCCCCTGCTGTCCGACGCGGCACCCGAATACACCGGCAAGTCGTACGTCGAGACCTACCTGTACGACGCCGACAACCGCCACCCCGCGGTCGCGAAAGCGGTCGGCGGCGGATCCCTGTTCGCGCTCGCGCCGGGCAAGGGCATCCAGGCACACCGCGAGAGCGGCGGCACCCTCCACACCTACGTGGCGCTGTCCAGGCCGCGGGACTGGTTCGCCGGCATCGACTTCGCCGATTCCGCCACGGCGGCCCAGCGGGTCGCGCGGGAATTCGACGGCTGGGCCCCCGAACTCACCGCCCTGATCACCGACAGCGACACCCCGCTTGTCCTACGACCCCTCTACGCGCTCCCCATCTCGCACCGTTGGGACCGCGTTCCCGGCGTGACCCTGCTCGGTGACGCGGCCCACCTCTCGGCCCCGAACGGCGAAGGCGCCAACCTGGCCATGTACGACGGCGCCGAACTCGGCAAGGCCCTCGCTGCCCACCCCGACGACCCCGAAGCCGCTCTCACCGCATACGAGCGACCTCTCTTCCCCCGCAGCGCCGAGGCCGCGGCCGACGGCGCCGACCTCAACGAGGCGCTCTTCGGTGACAACGCGCCGCAGAGCCTGCTCGACATGTTCGCGGGAGGCGAGCAGACCCACTGAGGGAACTCGCTCACTTCGGCAGGTCGGGGCTGTCGAGATGGCGGTGCAGGAATGCGGTGACGATGTCCATGACGGTCGCGGACGACCAGGCAAGGGCGGCGTCCGAATCCGGGAGGACTCCGAGATCCCCGTGATGTGCCCCGGCCACGACATAGCGCGTGCTGTCCGCGCCGGCGGCGAGAAGAGCCTGGTGCACGTGCTGTGTCTGGGAGGAGGAGACGAGCATGTCGTCGCTGCCGTGGAGGAGGAGGAACGGCGGCGCCGAAGCCGTCACGTAGGTCGCGGGATCCGCGGCCCTCACCGCCTCGGGGATGTCCGAGAACAGCGCGCCCGCCTTGCCGACGTAGGCCGAGAAATGCGTGGCCGTGCGCTCGTAGTGGAGTCGCGCCGCCTCGTCGAAGTCGTCGGCGATCGCCGAGAACAGGGAGGTGCCGAAGGCGTCAACCACGGCTTGCGCAGCGCCTGTTGAGGAGGGGCCCGAGTCTCCGGAGAACTCGGGCAGGTCATTCGTGACACCCGTCAGTGCCGCCACATGACCCCCGGCGGACTCTCCCCAGAGGGCGACCGCACGCGGGTCGATGCCGAAGTCGTCCGCGTGCTGCCGCAGATGGGCGAGAGCGGCACGCACATCGTGGACGGAATCCAGGTAGGTGCCACCGTCCGGCGCGACGCGGTATTCCACACTGGCGACGACAAAGCCCGATTCGGCGACGTGACGACGCACGTCGAACGCCATCGCCTTGTTGCAGCGAAGGAACGCACCACCGGGAAGGAAGAGGACCAGCGGAAGCCGGTCTCCCGTCGCCGGCCGAAGAACGTCGGCTTTCAGATCGCGCGACTCCCCGTTGGGCAGTCCCACGCCGCTGAACGTGACGTCCGGGTGGCTTTCGATCTCGACCGTGCCAAGGGTCATCTGCGGACTCGCGCCGACATTCAGCAAGGTGCTGTCGGCGAGGTCCGGCGGGGCGATGGTGCTGGCCGCAGGCACGGGGAGCTTGGGAACGGACGGGATCTCAGGTTCCATATAGCGATCCTGTCACCGTCGTAAAAAAAACGTCAACGGACATGGAGAGGCTTCCTCCACTTCCGGCGGAGGAAGCCGTCGCCGTGTCGGAGGTGACCGGCTCCTTCCGTTGCCGCAGGGCGGTCCCGGGGTCTACGGCACCAGGACGATCCGGCCGCGCCGGCCGCCCCGGGCGAGCTGGGCGTGGGCTTCGGGTGCCTGGGACAGGGGGTAGGTCTGGGCCACGCGTGGTGTCAGGACGCCTACCTCGGCGAGGGCGGAGAGGTGGGCGAGGCGGGTGGGTTCGGGGCCTGCCATGGTGTTGTGTACGGTCACGCCCCGCTCCGGCGTCGGCAGTACGTCGACCCGCACGCTCACGAAGGTGCCGCCGTCGCGGACGGCCGCCAGCGCGGGTGCGCCCAGGGCCGCCGCGTCGAGGACGCCGTCCACGCCGTCCGGCACGAACCGGCGTACCGCGTCGCTCAGTTGCTCGTCCCGCGACACGAACCAGGTGGCACCGCGCTCGCGCAGGAACTCCTCGTCCTCGGGCCGCCCCTGCGCGACGATCCGCACACCCCGCGTCCGCGCCAACTCGACGGCGTAGCCGCCCACGGCCCCGGCGGCGCCCGTGATGAGCAGAGTGCCGCGAGGGCGCAGCGGGAGGTGGTCCAGGGCCATCGAGGCGGTCATCGCGTTGAGGGGGATGGTCGCCGCGAGCGTCAGGTCCATGCCCTCGGGGGCGGGGGCGATGGAGTTCAGGTCGGTCACCAGGTACTCGGCCTGGGCCTTGGTGGGGCGCAGTACGGGGGAGTGGAACACGATGACCGGCGTCCCGACCTCCAGGAGGACACCCGTACCGACCGCGTCGATCGTCCCGGCGGCGTCCAGGCCGAGCCCTGTGTATTCGACCTCGTCCATCGGGCCGAAGAACCCGCCCCACACAGCGGCGTCGGCGGGATTGAGCGCGGCGGCCGCGACCTTGACGCGGATCTCGAAGGGGCCCGGCTCCGGGAGGGGAACCTCCAGGACCTCGACGGCCTCGGGTCCACCGATCTTCTTGACGACTACAGCGCGCATGACGTCCGCCATTCAGTTTGCGTATCCGAACACCACAAACGCTAGGCGGGTAACGATCGATTAGTAAGTAGGCACTTTAAAGTGCGTTACGGCCCGCTGGGTGGGCCGGGCTGTCGCCTGTCGCCCGCCGTCACTGGTCGGTCTGCCGGGCGTCGTAGCGTCCGCGCGCCTCGTCGACCTCGTCGGTCTTCTCGGCGGCCCAGTCGCGCACCTGGGACAGCAGGCCGTACAGGCCCTGCCCGAGCGGGGTCAATTCGTAGTCGACGCGTACCGGCACGGTCGGCGTGACCGTCCGGGTCACCATGCCGTCGCGTTCGAGCATGCGCAGCGTCTGGGTGAGCATCTTCTGGCTGACGCCCGGGATCTCGCGGCTGATGTGGCTGTACCGCATCGGCTCGCCGTAGGACCCGAGGGTGCACATCGTCAGGCTGACCCAGCGGTTGCTGATCGTCGAGAGCAGGGCCACCGCGGGGCAGTCGTGCATGTACGCCTCGTACGTGCCGGGCTCGACCGGGCGTGCCTGCTTCTGCTTGGTGGCCATCTGGTTCTCCCGCCAGGAGTGCAACGCACTCAAGAGTGCCTACTTACCAATCGATCGTAACCCGCCTGGGGTTCGTCTCATGTGCGCGGTTCGAGGAGTTCGGCTTCGCGAACTGGCCATGCGCTTCGCCCCGCCGGTCGGGCGACCGGCGGGGCGAAGGAGCGTACTTGGGGACGGCGGCGACGGGCCGGTCGGATGTCAGGCGCAGAGGACGCGGGTCTCCGGGGTGTAGACCGGGCCGCCGCTGACGTTCGTCGAGTCGCTGAACTCGGAGTAGTAGTACGAGTAGAAGCCGATGTCGCCATTGCAACCCGAGTCGGCGGCGACCTGGAGGGTCAGGGTCACGGTCCGGCTCTGCCCGGGCGGGATGGTGGCACCGTAGTCCGGGCCGAGGTCGGTGGGCCCGACGCCGGTACAGGGGGTGCTGCCGGTGTCCGTGGTCAGCGCGCAGTCGGTGAAGCCGTACTTGAGGTCCGGCCGCTGGGTGGTCAGCCAGGTGGGCTCGATCGTCTGGTAGACGAACAGGACGTCGTAGGTCTTGTTGTTGGTCAGCGTCATCGAGAGTTTCACCGCGCCGCCGGGCGTCGTGGTGGCGGTGTCGGTGGCGAAGGTCAGGTCGGCGTCCGCCGCGCTCGCACTCGGGGCCAGTCCGAAGACGGCGAGGAGGAGACCGAGGACGGTGGCGAGACCCAGGCGTCTCATACGTGGTGATCGCATGGGCCGGGAGGCTAGGCGTGCCGCGCGCGAGCCGTCTGCCCCACGGGGAGGGGCCCGACGGTGGATCGGCTGAATGCGTTTCTCGTGTGACGGCGGTGCGGCGGGTGTGTGAAGTGATCACTCGGGTCGCGTACGCGCACTGCATGGAGTGGGCGTGTGGGGCGCGTGGGGGTGGTGGTGCGCCTGTTGGACGGGAGGCGCCGGGTACCGACATTGGCGCGATTCCTGATGCGTGGGATGCCGGGGCGGGTCCGTGGGCCGGGTGTTCTCGGGCATTCGTCGATTTCCGGCCTCACGGACGGAGGCGTTGATTAAAACGAACGATACGTTCGTCATCTCTCCTGAGGTTCGGTATAGTGAACGCATGGTTCATTCAATCGCGGCTTCTCGAGTGGGCGGGCAGATCAGCGCCTACCTCGACGACACCTACTTGGAGCAGGTCGACACGCGGGTGATCGCGGTCGGCGAGACGGACGGGGCGCCCTGGGCGGCCGTGGAGCACTGTCTGTTCCATCCGCAGGGCGGGGGACAGCCCGCCGATCGCGGGTGGTTGGGGGATGCGGCGATCGTTCCGGTCCGGGAGCGGGAGTCGGGGTTGGTGGTTGCTACGGCGGCTGAGGGCGGCGATCTTTCGGGCCTCGGTGTGGGGGAGCCGGTGCGGGCGCGGATCGATCTTCAGGTCCGCATGCTGCATGCCGCGCTGCACACGGCCGGGCATCTCGTCGAGGCGGTCGGGCGGACGCAGGGGTGGGAGATGGCCGGGAGCATCCACTTTCCCGGCCAGGCCCGGATCGAGTTCCAGGCGCCGGACGCGGACGCGCGGCTGGCCGACCCGGAAGGGCGGGAGGCTGTGACCGCCGAGCTGCGCGCCGCGGTGGCGGCCGCGGTCGCCGATGAACTGCCGGTCACCGCGCGGTACTTCGCCGACGGGCAACGCGTGGTGCGTCTCGGCGCGCTGCACTCCGCGCCGTGCGGCGGCACGCATGTGCGCAGCCTCGGGGACCTGGCCGACGTGGTGCTGCCGACGCTGAAGGTCAAGAAGGGCCGTGTCCGCGTGTCCTACACCGCGACCCACCGGAGCCTTCGATGACACCCCCGCCGTCCGGCCGCCGTCCGGTGAGCAGTACCGCGGCCGCGGTCGGCGCGAAGATCCGGCTGCGCCGTCAGCAGCGCGGGATGAGCGCCGCGGAGATGGCCCGACGGGCCGGGCTGAGCAAGGCCACCCTGTCGCAGCTGGAGGCCGGGAACGGCAATCCCACGATCGACACCCTGGACGCGATCGCCATCGCCCTGCGCATCCCGATCGCCGACCTGCTCGCGCGCGACGCCGACACCGGTCCGGTCTTCCGCCCGGGCACGGACATCGAACCCGGCGAAGTCTCCCGGGAGTTGCTACGCCGGATCAGCAGCGGCAACAGCCTGGAGATCTGGCGGCTGCGCATCCCGCCGGAGACGGAGCTGGCCGGCGTCCCGCACGCCACCGGCACGATCGAGCACCTGCTCATCGCCACCGGGCACGTCACCGCCGGTCCCGTCGACGCCCCGCAGGACCTGGGCCCCGGCGACATGCTCGCGTTCGCCGGAGACGCCCCGCACTTCTACCGGACCGGCGCCGAGGAGGTCGACATCACCGTCGTCTTCGCCTCTCCCATCAGCACCTGAGACGCCGTCAGCAGTGCCCGAGACCTCATCAACAGCCAAGACCTCAGCAGTACTTGAGACCGAGGAACCCCCGCTCATGAGCACCTCCGCCATCGCCACCACGCCCTCCAGCCGCGCCTTCATCAGCGACAACATGGCCGGAGCGTCCCCGGAGATAGCCCGCGCCGTCGCCGACGCGGCCGCCGGGCAGGTCCTGCCGTACGGCAACGACCCGTTCACCGACAGCGCCCGCCGCAGGCTCGGCGAGATCTTCGAACGGGACGTCCATGTCTTCCCCGTCTCCACCGGGTCGGCGGCCAACGGTCTGAGCCTGGCCGCCCTCACCCCGCCGTGGGGGAGCGTGCTGTCCCACCCGGACAGCCACATCAACACCGATGAATGCGGTGCGCCGGAGTTCTTCACCAACGGGGCCAAGCTCGTCGGCGTCCGGGGTGCCGACAGCAAGATCGACCCCGACGCGCTGCGGGCGGCGGTGCGTCGGCGGGCCGGTGACGTGCACAGCGTGCAGCCGTCCGCGGTGAGCATCAGCCAGGCCACCGAGAGCGGCAGCGTCTACACCCTGGAGGAGATCCGCGAACTGTCCGCCATCGCCAAGGACGCGGGCCTGCGGGTCCACATGGACGGGGCGCGCTTCGCCAACGCGCTGGTCCAACTCGGCGCCACACCGGCCGAGATGACGTGGAGGGCCGGCGTCGACGTGCTGTCCTTCGGCGCCACCAAGAACGGTGCGATGACCGCCGACGCCATCGTCTCCTTCGACCCCTCCCTCGCCGGTGAACTCGCCTTCCGCGCCAAGCGCGCCGGCCAGCTCGCCTCCAAGATGCGCTTCAACACGGCTCAGATCGACGCCTACCTCACCGACGATCTCTGGCTGCGCAACGCCCGCCAGGCCAACGCGATGGCCACCCGCCTCGGCGACGGCCTCAAGTCCATCGCCGGGGCAGGCCTGTTGGCCACCCCGCAGGCCAACATCCTCTTCTGCCGCCTGCCCCAGCCGGTCACCGAAGGCCTCCTCGCCGAGGGCTACGCCTTTTACCACGACCGGTGGGAGCCGGGCATCGTCCGCTTCGTCACCGCGTTCTCGCACAGCGCCGACGACATCGACCACCTGCTGGACGCGGTCCGCCGCCACACCCACTGACGGGTGTCGCCGCGGACCACGTGCCGACCGATGCTCAATTCGGCGCCGAGAAAGGTGAGTTGGCCGCCGGGAGAGCCGGGGCGTGTCGTCAGGCGGTGACGAGCGGCTGGTGCGGCGGCGCGAGCGTCGGGCGGGTCTCGTGGAGGTTCCTGGTGACCTCGGTGAGGTCGGCGATGAACATGCCCGCGAGTTCGGCGGTGAACCCGGTGCGCACCACCAGACGCAGGACGGAGACGTCCTGGCAGGGCGCGGGGAAGCTGTAGGCGGGCAGGTGCCAGCCGCGCGCCCGCATCGCGTGGGAGACGTCGAACACCGTGAAGCCCTGCGTGCCGGGCGTCAACCGGAAGGCGAACGCCGGGAGTTCGGAGCCGTCGGTGATCAACTCGTAGGGCGCGATGGTCTCGATGCGCGCGGCGAGCGCACGGGCCGTGGAGCGGCTCTGCGACGCCAGATTGCGCAGCCCTTCGACGCCGTAGCGGAGGAAGCTGTAGTACTGCGCGACGACATGCGCGCCCGGGCGGGAGAAGTTGAGGGTGAAGCTGGGGGAGCTGCCGCCGAGGTAGTCGACCTCGAACACCAGGTCGTCGGGAAGGGCTTCGGCGTTTCGCCACAGCGCCCAGCCCAGGCCGGGGAAGACGTGGCCGTACTTGTGCCCCGAGGTGTTGATGGAGGCGACGCGTTCGAGCTGGAAGTCCCACATCAGGCCCGGGTCGAGGAACGGGGCGACCATCGCGCCGGACGCGCCGTCGACATGTACGGGGATGTCGGTGCCGGTGGCGGCCTGGTAGCCGTCCAGGGCCATGCAGATGTCGGCGACGGGCTCGTAGGAACCGTCGAACGTCGACCCGAGGATCGTCACCACGCCGATGGTGTTGTCGTCGCAGTACGCGGTGAGCGTGTCGGCGGTGAGGTGGTAGCGGCCCGGCTCCATCGGGACGTAACGCGGCTCCACCTCGAAGTAGTTGGCGAACTTCTTCCAGCACACCTGGACGTTCGCGCCCATCACGATGTTCGGGCGTGAGGTGTCCTTGCCCTGGGCGCGGCGGCGTTCCTGCCAGCGGCGCTTGAGCGCGAGCCCGCCGAGCATGGCGGCCTCGCTGGAGCCGGTGGTCGAGCAGCCGCGGACCTGCTCGGCGTGCGGCGCGTGCCAGAGCCGGGCGAGCATCCGTACGCAGCGCTCCTCCATCGCCGTGATCTGCGGGTACTCGGCGCGGTCGGCGAGGTTCTTCTCGGCGGTCTCCGCCATCAACTCCCTTGCCTGCGGCTCCATCCAGGTCGTCACGAAGGTGGCGAGGTTGAGGCGCGCGTTGCCGTCGAGCATCAGCTCGTCGCGTACGCGGCGGCAGACCAGGTCGGGCTCCGACGCGAACTCGGGCAGCTCGTCGACGGGCTGGAGGAGGTCGGCGGCCGGCGGGAGACCGCCGGTGCGGGAGACGGTCAGGGTGTCGAACTCGGCTTCGGGCATGACGTCGGTATGCGGGATGGGCATGAGTGTCTGGATGCCTTTCTGGTCCGTGCGGCCCCGTGCACTCCGACGCTAGATCGCCGAGCGGTGCGGCGTATGTGCCGATTACACCGATCCAGTGATCGATTTGCGGACTGATGAACTGGATTTTCCCTTGTACATACTGGGCATTACTTTTCGCGGGGCTGGTCCTGCTTTCCGGTGGGGCTCTGACCTGGCCCGTTCAGCGTGATGTCGTCGGCGTGGTACGTGCCCTGCGCGTACCAGCCGTGCACATAGACGGTCGCGCTGGTCTGGGACGCGCCGGTGGTGAAGGAGACGGTCAGCGGGCTGTAGGCGGAGGGGGAATTGGTCCAGGTCGACTTCCCGCCGGTCACGCCCAGGTAGACGTAGGAGCCGCGGACCCAGCCGCTGAGCGAGTAGGTGGTGTCCGGCCGTACCGCGACGGTCTGTTCGCACTGCGCTGTGTCGCTCGAACTGACCGTCCCCTGAAGGGCTTTGGAGCCCGTGTGGACGGGGGAGGCGACGATGGAGCCCGGGTTGCCCGCGCAGCTCCATGGCGAGACGCTGCCCGACTCGAAGCCGGGGTTGGTCAGCACGTCGGCCGCACCGGCCACGCTCGGGGCGGCCGACGTAGGAGCGGCCGAGGCGCTTGCCGGGGGTGTGGCCGGGGTGGCCTCGGTGGGGCTGGGGAGCAGGAGCGAGCAGCCGAATCCGGCGACGGCCGCCGCGACGACCGCGATCACCACGGCCGCGCGGCGCTGCCCGGATCCCAGGCGCGGGCGGTCCACGGAGCGCGGCGGCCGGACGTCGCCACCGTGTGCGGGGAGTTCCTCCGTCCTGCCGCCGGGGACGGGCGGGAGTTCCTCCGTATCGCCTGTGTCGCCGCCTGTCGGCGTGCGCGGGGCGGGTACGACCTCGGTCGTGTGGGTGCGGTAGTCCTTGTCCTGGCGTATCTCGTCCAGCAGTTGGGCCAGTGCGTCGGTGCGGCGCGGGCGCACCACGTGGATGGGTTCCAGCGCGATGCGGTCGTCCGGTGCGCCGGACGCGGGAGGTGTGGACACGGTGCTCTCCTTCCGTCCCGTGGCAGGGAGCGGATCTGTCCTCGCGGAATGGATACGCACCGCTTGCTCTGGAGGTTCAGAGGGCGCACCGCAAGCTCCAGGGGAGGTCGGTCCGGCAGAAGCGCACGGCTCGTACGCGGGGGACCGGCCTGCTTCCCTCCCGGTCGGCCACGTCTGATCCCGAGGCCCGCCTGGACGATCTGCTTGTGTACGGAGCGCAGTCGGCCGGCTGGGCACCATGCGGCCTCAACGGCGGTCGGCGGACCGTTCGCCGGCGGGAACCTCGCGGCCGTCGTTCCCTCCGGCTCCAGGGGGGAGGCAGCCCAACCTCAGCCCGACCGCGGGTCGACATGGATCTTCGGCCCCGGCCCGGCTCCGGCCGGACGCTCACCGGCGAGGACGGGCCCGACCGCTTCCAGGCCGACGGTCGCGGCGACCAGCGGTCTCGGGTCGACGGAGCCGTCGGCGTACGCGCGGATGGTGTCGTCGAGGCCGGGGGAGGCGGACAGGATGCCGACCGCGGTCACGTCCTTGAGCACGAGCGTGCGGGTGTCGATCCTGCTGGGCGCACCGGCCAGCCCCACATACACGAGCCGTCCGCCCGGCTCGACCAACCGCACTGCCATGTCCGGCAGTTGGACGGCGTTGGAGGCGTCGACGATCGCGTCGAACGGCAGGTCCGGGAGCGACTCCTCCGTCCACATGTGGGCGAAACCCAACTCGCGGGCGAAGGCGGGGGAGTTGTCGCCGCGGCCCATCAGGTGCACCTCGGCGCCCGCGGCCCGCAGGAACATCGCGACGAGCAGCCCGATGGTCCCGGGACCCAGGACCAGCGCCCGGTCGCCGGGCCCGACCGCGGCGGCCCGTGCCGCCCGCAGCGCGTTGCCGCCCGGCTCCACCAGCGCGCCCAGCACGGCGTCCACGGAGTCGGGCAGGACGTGCAACGACGAGACGGGCACGGCGAGTTGCTCCGCGAGGGCGCCGGCCCTCTCCCCGCGTATGCCCACCTCCTGCCGCTTCTCGCACACGTGCTGGTGCCCCCGGCGGCAGCGGCGGCAGGCACCGCAGCCGAGCATGGTGTCACCCATGACCCGCCGCCCCACCCACACCGGGTCGACCCCGGTGCCCACCGCCGCGACCCGGCCGGACCACTCGTGCCCGAGCCGCATCGGGTAGGAGGAGTGCCCCTGATGGAGGTAGGCCATCGCCCCGGTGCAGAACTCCACATCGGTGCCGCACACGCCGACCCGTTCCACGTCGACGACGGCCTCACCGGGCGAGGCCACCGGCACCGGGACCTCATGGACGGCGTACTGTCCGGGGGCGGTCAGCACGAAGGCACGCATCAGGTGCACGGGTCGCTCTCCAGGTCTCCGGCGTCGGGTCGGCGGGGCTTCATGAGTGCGGTTCGCCCAGCGGTCCGAGCACGGCACGGAACTCGTCGAGGGCGTCGAGCAGGACGGACAGAGGTGTCCGGTAGGCCAGCGCGCTGACGCTCACCGCACCGGAGGGCTTCGTGGGAGAGGTCGCGTACACCGGCAGGGCAAGGCAGTTGACCCCGACCTCGTTCTCCTGGTCGTCGCAGGCGAAGCCCCGGGCGCGAACGGAGCTCAGGTCCCGGTACAAGTCGTCGGCGGCGCACAGGGTTTGGGGTGTACGGCGTTCGAGCGGTGAGTCGCCGATCCAGGCCCCGACGTCTTCGAGGGTGCCCAACTCGTGGGCCAGCAGCAGCTTTCCGACGCCGGTGGCGTGCGCGGGATTGCGGCCGCCCACGGTCGAGGTCAGCCGGACGGCACCGGCCGGCGGGTCGACCTTGGCCCGGTAGACGACCTCGCGCCCGTCCAGGACCGCGTAGTGCGCGGTCTCGCCGAACCGAGCCGCCAACGCGTCCAGCAGCGGCCGTAGCCGGACGTGTTCGGGACGGGCCTCGTGGTGGGCGAAGGCCATGCGGAGGAACTCGTCGCCCAGGACGTAGCGGCCGCGGTCGTCCTGGGTGGCGAGACCGGCCCGGCGCAGCGCGCCCAGCGCCCGGTGCACGGTCGGCTTGGGGCTGCCGATCACGCGGGTCAGTTCGTCGAGGCCCACTCCCCGAGGAAAGCCGGAGAGCTCTTTGAGGACGGCGAGGACCCGGTCGGCACCCACAAGTCGGCTGCCGTCGGGCCCTGTTGGACCCTCGTCGCCGAGGTCTGTCGGTGCGTGGTGCGGCTGCGTATCCTCCATGGCGTTCCAGAGATTAGACCGTCGTGTCGATTGTCGGAAGGCGCCCCATGGTGAGTCTCCGCAGTGCGCAGTGGTACGAGGGCCAGGACCGCAACGCCTACATCCACCGGGCGTGGATGCGACGCGGTGTTCCGGACAGCGCCTTCACCGGACGCCCGCAGATCGCCATCGCCAACACCGCCTCGGACCTGACCCCTTGTAACGCGCACCTGAATGAGGTGGCCGCCTCGGTGCGCAACGGGGTGTACGAGGCGGGCGGTGTCCCGCTGGACCTGCCCGTGGTGTCGCTGGGGGAGACCCAGGTGCGGCCCACGGCGATGCTCTGGCGGAACATGGCGGCGATGGCCACGGAGGAGATGCTGCGGGCCAACCCCCTTGACGGTGTTGTCCTGTTGGGCGGCTGCGACAAGACGATCCCCTCGCTGCTGATGGCCGCCGCGTCGGTGGACCTGCCCGCTGTCGTGGTGCCCGGGGGACCGATGCTGACCGGGACCTTCCGCGGTGCGCCGCTGGGCTGCGGCACCGACGTGTGGCGGCTGTCGGAGGAGGTCCGGGCCGGCACGCTCTCCCAGGAGGACTTCACCCGGTCCGAGTCGTCGATGATCCGCAGCCGGGGGCACTGCAACACGATGGGCACGGCGTCGACGATGGCCGTCGTGGCGGAGGCCCTGGGCACGGTCGTCCCCGGGGTGGCGGGCACCCCCGCCGTCGACAGCCGGCTGCCGGCGGCCGCCCATGAGACCGGCCGGCTGGTGGTGGACATGGTGGCGGAGGACCGGCGCCCCAGCACCTTCCTCTCCAAGGCGTCCTTCCACAACGCGATCGTCGCGCTGGCCGCGGTCGGCGGGTCGACCAACGCGGTCGTCCACCTGCTCGCGATCGCCGGACGGCTCGGCGTCGACCTGACCCTCGACGACTTCGACCGCATCGGCTCGCGCGTGCCGGTCCTCGTGGACCTTCAGCCGGCCGGCCGCTTCCTCATGGACGACCTCCACCGCGCCGGAGGCCTGCTCGCCGTGTTGCGCGAGGTCCGCGACCTGCTCGACCCGGACGCCCTGACCGTC
Organism: Streptomyces sp. N50; assembly: GCF_033335955.1. Lineage (GTDB taxonomy): Bacteria > Actinomycetota > Actinomycetes > Streptomycetales > Streptomycetaceae > Streptomyces. Next base: position 676,051 of record NZ_CP137550.1, on the reverse strand, counting down.
ACGGGCGAGCCCCTGGTCACCTACCTTGACGACGCCCCGATCTGGGACCCCGAGGTGATCCGCACCCGCGCCGAACCGCTCGTCGCCGAGGGCGGCATCGCCGTACTGCGCGGAAACCTCGCCCCCTCCGGGGCACTCGTCAAACCCGCGGCGGCCTCGGCCCACCTGCTGCGGCACCGTGGCCGGGCGGTGGTCTTCGACAGCATCGAGGACTTCCACGCCCGCGTCGACGACCCGGACCTCGACGTCGACGCCGACTCGGTCCTCGTCCTGCGCGGCTGCGGCCCCAAGGGGTATCCCGGCATGCCCGAGGTCTCGAACATGCCGTTGCCGAAGAAGCTCCTCGAACAGGGTGTCCGGGACATGGTCCGCGTCTGCGACGGCCGGATGAGCGGCACGGCGTACGGCACGGTCGTCCTGCACGTGGCGCCGGAGGCCGCGGCCGGCGGACCGCTCGGCCTCGTGCGCACCGGCGACTTCATCATCCTGGACGTGGCGGCCCGCCGCCTCGACGTCGACGTACCGGACGCCGAACTGGCGCGCAGGACACCCGACTTGGCCACCGTCACCGGCTTCGCCGCACCGAAGCGCGGCTGGGAACGGCTCTACGTGGACCACGTGCTGCAGGCCGACACCGGCGCCGACCTCGACTTCCTCGTCGGATCCAGCGGGTCGGAGGTCAGCCGTGAATCGCACTGACACGACGTCCCGTCAGCGGTGGCGGGTCCGCTGAGCGGAACAGGGGGCGACGGGGCGCTGTCGGCGGAACACGCTGTCCACGAAAGAGGCGATATCGGGTTCCGGTCGACAAGTCATGGGAGTCACGACGATGAAGGTGCGAAACAGGATCACTGTTCTGGCAGCGACGTTCGTGAGCTGCGCGGGCATGGTCACGCTGGCGACGGGGGCGAGTGCCGCCGCGCCGACCGCGGACTCGACGCCGGGCGTCTCCGCCCGCGTCGCGGCGGCGGCGGCCGCGAGCAGCTATCACACGATCAAGAACATGGCCTACGCCCAATGCGTGGACGCGCCGGGCGGGGTACTCAACGTCAGACTCCAGCTGGCCAACTGCAACGGTTCCAGCACCCAGAACTGGGCGTTCGTCTCGACCGGCGCTGCGGACACCTACTACCTCGTGAATCAGGCGAGCGGGTACTGCGCCGAGGTCAACAACGGCACCAGCGTTCCAGGAGAGGCCGTCGACGAGTACCTCTGCGACGGGCTGGCGTCGGAACAGTGGGTCGAGACCGCCGCGATCGTCGACCAGAAGGTCGGCGCGAAGTTCAGGCACGCGGGCACCAGTCTGTGCCTCGACACGGTCAGCAGCACCGGCAGCCAGCTCATGCAATGGAGTTGCGACGACGCGCACCCGGCCGCGGCCCAGGTGTGGACCGTGAGCTAGGCCGTTGCCGACAGGCCTGCCGAGCACCGTTCGGCAGGCCTGATCAGGCGAACGCGGTTCGCTCCGGTCGGCTCAGCCGACAAACGCTTTGCCCGTGCCCCGTCCCGTGCCGGAAAGTTCTCGGCGTGGCGGACATGGAACCCAGCGAAGAAGAGACACCGGACGGCCTGTTGGGCTGGTGCCTGGTGGCCAACGTGGCGCGGGAGACCGCGCACGGCGAGGCCGGCCTGGAAATCCAGCACGGCACGAAGCACTTCCGCACAGGTGCCCTGCTGTGGATCCCGCCCGTCGTCTGGGACCCCGGCTGGGGTCGCTGGCCCGCGGTGGGCCGGCACCGGGGGAACAGCCGCCGGTACGTCACCATGGTCGTGCGTGCGGACGATCTGGAGAACTTCCGGGTCAAGGGTGTCTACAGCGAGGCACTCGTCCGCGGCCTCAACGGCTACCGGCACGACCCGGCCGCTCCGCGCACCCTGCAGAACCCGTGGACGCGCGAGCGGGCCCAGAGCTGGGCGGACGGCCGGAACAGCAACCGGGTGCCGCTCTTCATCGAGGGCCACCCCTACGCCCACCCGAGGATGTCCGTCCCCAACCCGCCGCCGGCCGAACTCGAGATCGACGGTGAGACGCTCCACCTCGCGCACTTCGGCACCAGGGGAGCCCGCTACAGCCGTACGCCCCCGCCGGTGGAATGGACTCCCGAGCCCTGAACGGGACGTTCGAAAGCCCCGCCACGGTCCGCGCCGGCGCGGAGCCGGCCGAGGTTTCCCGCCGGGCCGGGAACAGTGTGGAGCTGTCCTGTCCCCGTCCGCGGAGTGTCACCAAGGCCGGCGCAGCGCGGCATCAGTACTGCTCGGTCTCCACGAAACCGGCGTCCACGTCGTCGTCGGCACCGTAGGTGTCGGCGGCGGCGGAGAGGTTCAGTCCGGGAGGGCTGTCCTTCAGGCCGAGGCCCATGCCGGCCAGCTTCTCCTTGACCTCGTCGATGGACTTCGCACCGAAGTTGCGGATGTCCATCAGGTCGGCCTCGGAACGCGCCAGGAGCTCGCCCACCGAGTGGACGCCCTCGCGCTTGAGGCAGTTGTACGACCGAACGGTGAGCTCCAGCTCCTCGATCGGCAGGGCGAGATCGGCGGCAAGGGCGGCGTCCGTGGGGGACGGGCCCATGTCGATGCCCTCTGCGTCGATGTTGAGCTCACGCGCCAGACCGAACAGCTCCACCAGGGTCTTTCCGGCGGACGCCATGGCGTCACGGGGACGCATGGCCTGCTTGGTCTCGACGTCGACGATCAGCTTGTCGAAGTCGGTGCGCTGCTCGACACGGGTCGCCTCGACCTTGTACGTGACCTTGAGCACGGGCGAGTAGATCGAGTCGACCGGGATACGCCCGATCTCCTGACCGACCTGCTTGTTCTGCACGGCGGAGACGTAACCGCGACCGCGCTCGACGGTCAGCTCCATCTCCAGCTTGCCCTTGCCGTTGAGCGTGGCGAGGACGAGATCGGGGTTGTGCACCTCGACACCGGCCGGGGGCGCGATGTCGGCGGCGGTGACCAGACCCGGACCCTGCTTGCGCAGGTACATCACGACAGGCTCGTCCTGCTCACTGCTGACGACGAGCTGCTTGATGTTGAGGATCAGGTCGGTGACGTCCTCCTTGACGCCCGGCACGGTGGTGAACTCGTGCAGCACTCCGTCGATGCGGATGGACGTGACCGCCGCACCCGGGATCGAGGAGAGGAGCGTACGGCGCAGGGAGTTGCCAAGGGTGTAGCCGAAGCCCGGCTCCAGCGGCTCGATCACGAACCGGGAGCGGAACTCGTCGACGACCTCTTCGGTCAACGAGGGGCGCTGAGCGATCAGCATGCGGTGTTGCCTCCAGTGGTTTGGCGCCCGCTATGTGACGCCGTAGACACCACGAAGCCTACGGGGCGGTACGGGCGATACGGTCTTCGCCGTGGCCGAACCGCCCGTCTCCCCGACCCGGCGGGGAGACTTTGGGCCGTTTGCTTCCGCCCGCCGCCCCCACCCACAACCGTTTCCAGGGATGTGAGGTCAGGGTCGGCTGATGTCGTGGTCATGGAGTATATGCGGCTCCAAGATCGCATCGGTCAGTGCGGGGTCGTAGGGGTCGTAGGGGGCGTGCGGAGCCGGGCGGGACGGGCGATGGCCCCCGGTCATCCGGTGCAGCGTTCCCCGGCTGCCCACAGCCGGGCGTAGCCCCTGCCCGCAGACCGCAGACCGCAGACCGCAGACCGCAGCTCGTCGGGGCGTCCCCGCTCTGCGACCCTGCCGTCGTCCATCACCACCACGAGGTCGCCGAGGGGCGCCCGGTCAAGGGCCTGGGCGGTGCCGCTGCCGCCCTCTGCCGTGGCCTCGTCCATGACGACCACCTCGGGGTCGAGCAACAAGACGCGGGCCAGGGCGAGTTGCTGTACCTGGCGCGGGGCGAGATCGACGCCTCCGGTGCCGACCGGGGTGTTCACGCCGCCCGGAGCGCGTCGATCCACCCCGTCGCGGCCAAGGCGGCGAGCGCGGCGGTGAGGTCCGACGGCGAGGCGTCACGGCGGGCGAGCCGCAGGTTGTCCGCGACGGTCCCGAGGAACAGGTGGTGGTCCTGGGTCACCAGCATGATCCGGCGCCGACCGTCCGGCGCACCGGTCGCCGGCGTGGACTTGCCCGACCCCGTGGCGCTGACGATCGCCAGCCGCTGCCCGGCGGGCAGTTCGAGCCGGACGCCGTGCAGCACGTCGGGGCCGGTGCCGTAGCGGTGATGGACGTCCTGCACGACAAGTGCCGTGCCGGGACCGCCGGACGTTCGTCCGGTGCGGGTGCGCCGAGCGTGACGCCGACGATCCTGGCGAGGCCGGCCGCCGCCTGCCGCACACTGCCGAAGCCTGCCGAGCGTCATGTTGACGGGGTCGAACGGCCCCACGAAGAACAGCGCGGCCGTGGTCGCGGCGCCCACGTCGGCCAGCCTCGCGTGCACGAGGACGTACGCGGCGACCAACACCGCGCTCAGGCCGAGGAGCTCGGCGCCGTTGAGCCGGCCGTAGAACCTTGTTGTCCCGTGCGTGGCGCGCAGTTCGTACGTCATCGCCTCCGCCGAGGCCGCCTTCCACCCGGCAGCACCGGCGCAGGCGTGAGGGGCTGATGGGCGGTGGGTGTGGTGGTCATCGTGTGGCGGTCCTGAGGGTGTTGGGGCGCGCGGGAGTTGGCCCGGTGCTCGGAGCAACAGACGTGCCGGGCACGGGAGATGGACCGATGTGTGGTGCGGTCGTCCTGGGGCGGGCGGGTGTCGGACCGGTGTTCGGTGTAGTCGATCCAGGGCGTGGGGGTGTCGGATCGGCATCCGGAATCCGACTGCCCCTCGCGGACATGTGGACGACATGATCGCAACGCGCCAGCCACGCGGGGCTGTTGGTGACGACGAGCGTCGTACGGCCCACCCTCGCCCCGCGAACGCGCGCGGCGATCGCGTCCTCCGGCACCGTGTCCACGGCGGTGGTCCGTTCGAGCGGGACCGGTACCGGCGGCCGGGCCGCGAGCGCCCGTCCGAGTGCGACGCGCCGGCGCTGACCGCCGGAGAGCAGTTCGCCCCGGTCGCCGACCGAGGTGTGCGCGCCCTGCGGTGTCGCGGCGACGACCTGGTCCGCGATGGAGGCCCAGGCCGCTTCGGACAGGGCGTTGCGGTCCTCGGTGAGCGGGTCAGGTTCTCGGCGACCGTCCCGGGCAGCAGGGCCGCCTCGTGCGGCGAGACCAGCACGGTGGCGTGCAGGACGTCTCGCGGAAGCGCGGCGGGATCGGTCCCGCCGACCAGGATCCGGCCGTGCGACGGGTCGGTCTCGCGCGCCGGCAACCGCGCGAGCGCGTCGGCCGCGGCCGGGTCGTCACACACCAGGCCGGTCAACAACCCTTCAGGCGCGTGCGATTGGGCCCGTACTCGGTCCGGCAACTCGACATCACGGAACTCAACGCCCGTTGTCGACCGCGTACCGCACGCCCGGACCGCCGACGATCGGCACGCCGACCGGCTCGTAGCCGTCGGGGCCGGTCTTGGCGAAGATCTGCGCGGTCGCGTCGTCGGTGAAGAGAGTGCCCTGGCTCCTGGCGTCGCGCGGGCGGTCGGTGGCGCGGACATAGCGGGCCAGGACATCCTGGACCTTGCACTCGTCGCTCATGCTTCGCACGTTCCCTTCGTGTTCCTGATGCGGGCTACGGCTCCTGATCCGAGTGGATCACCGGGCGCGGGCGCGAGCCATGAGCGTTCTGGCAAGGATGGACACCCTGGAGGTACGGATCGTCTGGAGACCCGCGAACTCGCCTACTTCGTCGCGGTCGCCGAGGAGCTGCGTTTCGGCCGCGCCGCGGAGCGCCTGGGCATGGCCCAGCCCCCGCCGTGAACCGAAGCGCCGCCGCCGACAGCGCCGAGACGATCCCCTGCGTCACCACGAAGAACAGCCGGTGGCCCCATCGCCATCGGCGTAGTGCCGTTGTCCGGTCTCCGCTCGTAGGCCCGACCTCCGGCACCGGCCCGAGGCCGTCATCGCCGTCGCCGAACAGCACGCCGGCGCCCGTGAACAGGACCCGCCACTCGGCTTCCGGCAGGTTCTTGCGACAAGGTGCGCCGCACTCCGAAGAAGTCGTCCTGCGCGCGGCTGTCCGGATCACGGATCCCGGGCCCTGGTGGACAGAGCTTCGCCAACTCCTCCCGCACCACTGCCCGTTGGGCGCGGCTCCTCGTCAGCACCTCCGGTCCAAGACTCTCGGCCGCGAGGACCGCGCCCGCTCTTCGCACGGGGCCGAGTCCCGATACGGGCTCCGGCATGATCATGAGCAGGCGTGCAGTGGTTTGAGGTGACGTCATGGTCGGCCTCCCCGGGAGCGTGTGAGAGCAGCCGCTCGGCCTTCCCGGTCATGGCTCAACTCCCGTACGAGCTGGTCGATTTCGTCGTGGGTGTTGTAGAAGGCGAAGGAGGGGCGGACGGCGGCGGTGAGGCCGTAGCGCCGTAGGACGGGCTGGGCGCAGTGGTGGCCGGCGCGGACCGCGATGCCGACGGCGTCCAGCGTCTTGGCGATCTGGGCCGGGTCGGTGCCGTCGATCGTGAAGGCCGTGACGCCGACCCCGTTCGAGGGGCCGAGCAGGCGCAGGCCCGGCACGTCGTCGGCGAGCCGGTGCCGGGCGTACGCGACGAGCGCCGTCTCGTGGGCGTGGGCCGCGGCCAGGCCGATGGATTCCAGGTAGTCGACGGCGGCACTGAGTCCGATCGCGCCGGCGATGTGGCCGGTGCCCGCCTCGAACTTCTGTGGAGGTGGGGCGTATTGGGTGTGCTCGAAGCTGACGGAGGTGATCATCGAGCCGCCGCCCTGCCAGGGCGGCATCTCCTCCAGGAGCTCCGAACGGCCGTACAGGACACCGATTCCGGTCGGGCCGAAGAGCTTGTGGCCGGACAGGACGTAGAAGTCGGCGCCCAACTCGCCTACGTCGACGCGTAGATGGGGGACGGCCTGGGCGCCGTCGACGAGGACGACCGCGCCGTGCGCGTGGGCGGCGTCGGCCATCGCGCGTACGGGGAGGACGGTGCCGAGCACATTGGAGACGTGAGCGAGGGCGACGATCCGGGTGCGGGGGCCGAGGAGGGCGTCGTAGGCCGCGAGGTCCACGGTGCCGTCGTCGTGGAGGGGGACGATCCGCAGCCGGGCGCCCTTCTCGGCGCACAGCATCTGCCAGGGGACGATGTTGGCGTGGTGTTCGAGGGTGGTGAGGACGATCTCGTCGCCGGCGCCGACACGCGTGCGGCCCCAGGTCTGGGCGACCAGGTTGATGCCTTCGGTGGCGCCCCGTAAGAAGACGATCTCCTCGGCCCGGCCGGCGCCGATGAAACCCGCGATCCGGCGTCGCGCGCTCTCCAACAGGGTGGTGGCCTCACGGGCGAGGGTGTGCGCGCCCCGGTGCACGTTGGAGTTGTGGTGGGCGTAGAAGTCGCTTACGGCGTCGATGACTTGGCGGGGCTTGTGGGCGGTGGCGGCGCTGTCGAGCCAGACGAGCGGGCGGCCGTCGACGGTGCGGGAGAGGGCGGGGAAGTCGGCGCGTACATGGTGTACGGGGAAGGCCGACGGGTGGGGCGCGGCTGCTCCGGCCCGGTCCAGCCAGTACCGGGCGCCCGTCGAATTGGGGTGGGCCGCGCTCATGCGTACTGGTGGTAGTGGGCGACCTGGACCTGCTCCAGCATGCCGATCGCGTCGTCGACGAGTACGGCGGCGGAGAAATAGGAGCTGACGAGGTGTGAGGCCACGGCCCGCCGGTCCAGGCCCATCGGCTCGACCGCGATACCCGGGGCGTGCTCGTGGGGAAGCCGGTCCGGGCGCAGGCCCACGACACCGCGGTTCTCCTCACCGACCCGCAGCAGCAGGATGGTCGACGTGGACTCCACCGGGTCGACCGGGATCTTGTCGGTGGGCACGAGGGGGACACCGCGCCAGCTCAGGAACGGACTGCCGTACATCTCGAAGATCGCCGGGGGCACACCCCGGCGCGTACATTCGCGGCCGAACGCGCCGATCGCGCGCGGGTGGGCGAGGAAGAACGCGGGCTGTTTCCATACGACGGTGAGGAGTTCGTCGAGGTCGTCGGGGGTCGGTGGGCCGGTGCGGGAGCGGACGCGGAAGGCCGGGGCGACGTTGCTGAGGAGTCCGAACTCCGGGTCGTTCAGCAGCTCGCGCTCCTGCTGCTCCAGGATCAACTCGACGGTCAGGCGCAGCTGTTCCTCGTGCTGGTTCAGCGGCACGTTGTAGAGGTCGGAGACGCGGGAGTGCATCCTCAACACGGTCTGGGCCACGGCGAGTTCGTGCTCGCGCGGCTGAGGGTCGTAGTCCACGAAGGTCTCGGGCAGCTCCGCCTCGCCGTGATGCCCCGACGCGACGGCCGGTGTCCCCGCGCCGCCGGACTCCCCGCCGTCCCTGAACCGGTCGAAGGCGCGGGCGAGTTCGGGGTGCTCGTCCTCCAACTGCCGTAGCCGGTCCGGGTCCAGGACGAGCAGGGTGCTGTTGGTCAGAGCGACCACCGTGTACGGCCAGTCGCCGCCGCGGAGGGCCGCCTCCTCGTCGAAGAACTCCTCCTCGCCCATGATCCCGAGCACCGTCGGCTCGCCGTAGTGCCCGGTGCCGCGCTTCTCCAGCTGGCCGTGCGCCACGACGTACAGACCGTCGGCCGGCCTGCCCGCCTCGGCCAGCGTCGTACCGGCGATGACGTGCTTCGTGCGGAACGCGCCCGCGACCTCCTCCAGCAGACGCAGGTCCATCACCTCGCGCAGGGCGAGGAGTTCACGCATGTCCTCGGCCATGATCCGGCTGCCGTCGGCGCCCGGGAGGAGGGTGATCCGGCCGTCGCCCACGGCGTAGGCGACGCAGCGGTTGACCCGGTAGGTACCGGCTTCCACCTCTACCCAGGGGAGGAGTTCGAGCAGCCAGCGCGGGGTGGTCAGCGAGAGTTGCGCCGGGGTCTTGGTGGTGGTGGCGATGGAACGGGCGGCACGGGTGCCGAGGCTGGTGGCGGCCGGGGTGGTGGGCTGGGTGCCGTCGTCGACGGTCCGTTCACTCACGATGATCCCTTCCTGGAATTCTCACACCCTGAATTCCCCGGTCGTCGGCCTCTTAAATTAATCAATTCGGGGACTTGACCGAAACGATCGTTATGTTCACGATGAGCACGGGAAAATGGTTCAACTCCCCTTATTCGTCCGACTGTTCGGCGCCGATTCCGCTTCGCGCGCCATCATTCATTCGCACGGCACACAGGAGACTTGATGGAGATCACCGGAAATACCCGGACCCACTGGGAAGGCCCCCTGAACGAGGGCGTCGGTCGGATGAGTTTCGGCTCGGGCGCGGCCTCCCCGGATCTGCGCTACCCCCTCAGCCCGATCCCGCCCCAGCGGCAGACGTCCCCCGAGGAGCTGATCGCCGCCGCTCAGGGAGCCTGCTTCACGATGATGCTGTCCCACGTCCTCACGGAGGCCGGGACCCCGCCGAGCAGCGTGACCACGGAATGCGACGCGACCCTGAGTGTCGGCACCGGATTCACGCTCATCACCATCAGGGTCGAGGCGGCCGTGCCGGGAATCACCGAGGAGGAACTGCGCCGGGCCGCCGCGACAGCGGAGCAACGCTGCCCCGTCAGCAAGGCGTTGAGCGCGATTCCGTCGAATGTGCAGACGGTGCTGGTCTGATCGCGACCGGGATCGTGAGGGGCCGGCGTGAGGTGGAAACGGCAGGCTGGTTCCGGGTGTCCAGTGCGGTGACGACGGCGGGTGACGCCGTCCTGGGGTTGCCGGGGACCTGCGTGTCGCGGCGGCCGTGATCACCGATGAGGATCACGGGGTGCCCTGTCCGGCAGTGCCGGGCGATCAGGGCGTGTGTGAATTCGGCGAAGGCGGCTGGTTCGACCTCGAGTGTGTCCGGTCACCCCAGTGCTTGCCTTGGCCGATCCCCGAGGGCAGTTTCAACTCTGCCTCGAATAGCTCAAGTTGCCGCAGGAAGAGGCGCCCCGCACCGTTCGACGGATTCCAGAGCGTCTCGTCGCCGGCGTCGAAGTACATGCTCATTGTCGATCCCCCCTGCTCAGCAGCCCCTCGGCGGAGACTGGAGGATCGGGTGGGTAGAGGGCACTTGGGTATTTCGGTGCCTGCTGCTTGCGATGGGCGCCTGTCCTTCGAGCGGGCAGGCGTCCATCGCGGGCCGTCAACGGGTGAGGAGGCGCGGAGCTGTCGAACGGGGTGAACGTGAGGTCGCGACCCTGACGGTGAGTTACCCCTTCGCCGCGAACGACAGCGTGCCGGACGCGGTCGTATCGCCGCCCTGGGTGATCTGGAAGGCCCAGCCGTCCTCGGCCGGTACGCACTCGACATGGACGGGTGCGTTCCACTCGGTGAAGCGCAGGGCCCGCATGTGGCATCCGTTCAGCCGGCCCGGGGAGGCTCCTGCCAGGCAGGCCGCCTGCCGGGCCGCTTCCAGGAGGACCATGCCGGGGACGTGGTCGCTGGGGTGATCGAAGAAGCGTGGGTGGCGGAGGTCGGCGGGTGCCACCAGCAACATTCCGGAAGGGTCGCGGACGAGCATCACGTCGCCGGGGGAAGGGGCCGACACCTCGATGTGCGAGGGGCGCCGGTGCACGTTGTCCGGGACGGGTCCGGTGGCGGCGTTCGGGCCGCGGAACGTCTCGTACTCCTCCTCGGACAGCACGCGGACGCGTCCGAAGGCCGAGCCGAACTCCCGCCCGGCGGCGGAGAATTGGATCCGCACGTTCAGCGCGACCGGCCAGGGAACGGCGTCGACGTGGCGTACGTCGTGCACCTCGGCCCGGCACAGCACGTCGGTGGCGCCGTAACCGACCACCGGTTCCGCGCTGTTGTCGAGCTGGAAGCCGACGCTTCTGATGACGGGCCTGCTCGTGCTCGGGGCGCCGAGGAAGCGCTGACAGATGTACAGGCCGACCTGGCGGATGGTCTCGGCGGCGAGCATCGGATCGTGCCGCTCGCCGGAACCGGAACCGGAACCAGAACCAGAACCGGAGGTGGAGGTGGAGGTGATATCGGACGTGGCGGATGTGGCGTACGAACGCGGCCACTGAGCCGCGAGGAGGAATCGGCCGTCCGGCAGCGCTCGGGCATCGGTCAGCAGGACTTCGGCGACCGCGTTCCGGTGTACGAGGGTCCTGGACACACAGCTGTCCCAGCTCAGCGTCAGCTCTTCCGGGTCGGCTTCGGGCCGCGCGAGAGAAGGTGATTCAGTCATAAAATAATAGAAGCTATGGTTCTCCGGCATCGGTACGGGAAACGGCGGCCTGTCGGCTAGATTCACCGGAAAAGACGATCCGGCACGCAGGACAGGGACGACCGAGAATATGCAGGAACGTGCGGAAGCCACCCGACGGGCTGTTCTGGCGACGGCCGCGGTGCTGTTCGAACAGCATGGGTACGTCGGTGCGAGCATCAGCGACGTGGCGCGTACGAGCGGGTACACCAGCGGGGCGATCTATTTCCATTTCGGCAGCAAGGAAGGGCTGGCCCGGGGTGTCCTGGAAGCCCATTTCGCCGAATGGCCGCGATATGTGGAGCGTTGGGAATCCCAGGAGGGTCCGGTACTCGACCGGCTGGTGGGCCTGAGCCTCGCCGTGGCCCGGGAATTCCGCGACAACGTGATCGTCCGCGCCGGCAACCGACTCTGGAGCGAGCGCAGGAGCATCCCCGTCTCCCTGCCCCGGCCCTTCGTGGGCTGGATCGACGCGGCCGCCCGCATGCTGGCCGCCGCCGAGGAAGCGGGGGAACTCGCCCCTGGAGCCGACGTCGAGCGCGCCGCCCGCGTCCTCGTCTCCAGCTTCTTCGGGGTGCACACCGTCTCCGACGCACTGGACGACCGCCGCAACATCGAGGACGCGGTGAGCGACCTGTGGATGCTGCTCCTGCCGGGGCTGCAGGCGGCGCCGACGGATCCGGCGAAGTGCCTGCACGGGGCCAGGAAGTTGTTGGGGACTACTCGGGTGTGGCCCGCGCCGAGTGTGAGATGAAAGGGCGCGCGATCCGACTGGGAGTCGCCTGACCGAGGCGATGCCGCCCCCGAAGTGCACGGTCACCCGCTTGACATCCCTACCGGCGGCGCGAGTTCAAGACGCCGCAGCTCCCCTTTCTCTCCGCGCCCCTCCGCCGGCACGCCCCGCCCGCCTCCCGCAGATCACCGGAATCCGGTGAGGACCGCTCACCTGCCCTGCGGCGAACCTGACGTGCAGGGACCTCGGCAACGCCAGGCAAGGAGGCGGTCTCATGAGTGAGCGTGTGGCGGTGGTGGTCGGTGCGGGCGGTGGCCTGGGTCTTGCCACCGCGGTGGTACTCGCGGACGCCGGATTCAGCGTGACCGCGGTCGACCGTACGGAGAAGGCGCTGGAGCAACTGCCCGACGGCATCAGCCGGGAGGTCGGCGACGCGACCGACCCGGCCGTCGCCAGGAGCGTCCTGGACCGGATCGCCACCGAGTCCGGACCTCCCGAGGTGCTGGTGAACACCCTCGGCGCGTTCCGTCCGGGAGACGTGCTCGCCGCGACCCCCGACGACCTGCGGGTCATGCTGGACGTCAACCTCGGCGCCGCACTGTGGCTGAGCCAGGCCGTGGCGCCGTACATGCGCCGACGCGGCGGGGGCGCCATCGTGCACGTGTCCGCCCGGCCGGCGAGCGAGCCGACCGCCGGTATGGCCGCCTACAGCCTCGGCAAGGCGGCGCTCAACCACCTCGTCCGCATCCTCGACCTGGAACTGCGCCCGCACGGCATCCGCGTGAACGCCGTCGCGCCGCAACTCCTCGACACGGCCAAGAACCGGGCCGTGCTCCCTCCGGAGGCGCTGGCCCACGCCGTCGCGCCGGAGGCGATCGCGAACGTCATCGCCTTCCTCGCCGGTGACCTCGCCGCGGACATCAGCGGAGCGATCGTGCCGGCCTACGGCGCGTAGCCCGGACAGGTCCCACACCCTGCACGCCCCCGTGAATCTCCATCCCCGTACGCGCCTTACCCCCGCCCGAAGGGAACCACCATGTCATCGACGAACCGCCGATCCTTCCTCGCCCGCAGCGCGGTCCTGGCGGCCGTCCCCACGGTCGCCGCGCTCGCCGACGGCGCTTTCGCCGACCAGGCGTCCGCCGCCGCTTCCACACTGCCCGACTACGCGCCCATCCCGCCGTCCGCGCTCGGCCCCGCCGTCAACTCGCAGGGCTACTACGTCGGTCGGGTCGAGCGGAACCTGTACTGGGTGACCGACGGCACGTACCAGGCCGCGTTCCTGACGACCCGTGAGGGTGTCGTGCTGTTCGACGCGCCGCCCACCATCGGGCACAACCTCCAGCGGGCCATCGACGAGATCGCTGCCGCCAACGGCGTCTCGAACAGAGTGACCCACCTGATCTACTCCCACCACCACGCCGACCACCTCGGGGCCTCGTCGTTGTTCGGCCGGCACGTGGTGCGGATCGGGCACGCCGAGAACAGGCGGCTGCTGGCACGCGACAACGACCCGACCCGGCCGCTGCCCGACGTGACGTTCGAGAACCGCTACACGCTGCGCGTGGGCGGCGAGCGCATCGACCTGGCGTGGCACGGCACCAACCACTCGCCCGACAACATCTACATCCACCTGCCGGACCACGACACGCTCATGCTGGTCGACGTCAACCTGCCCGGCTGGGTCCCCTTCGACAGCTTCAACCTGAACGAGGACGTGCCCGCCTCCATAGCCGCCCCGGCCAAGGCGATGACGTACCCGTGGAAGCACTACATCGGCGGTCACATGGGACGCCTCGGCACCCGCCAGGACATGGTCGTCTACCAGCGGTACGTGAACGACATCGTCGACAACGTCAAGAAGGCGCTGACGGCGGTCGACCCCACGCCGTACTTCGCCAAGTACGGCGACAACGCCTGGGCCGCGGTCAAGGAGTACCAGGCCGCTCAAGTCGCCTACGCCGCCGACCCGGTGATCAAGAAGTACACCGGCGTCCTCGCCGCCGCCGACGTCTACACGGCCAGCACCACGTTCATCATCCTCGAATCGCTCCGCCTCGACCTCGGCCAGGGCTCGCAGGTCCATGCCTGATCACCGCGCAGCACGCCAGAAGGGGAACTGAGATGGCAGGCCGACTGGCCGGAAAGGTCTGCGTCGTCACCGGTACCGGCGGGAGCATGGGGCGTGCCACCGCCCTGGTGTTCGCCCGGGAAGGCGCCCGGGTCGTCGGGTGCGACGTGACGGTCGAAGAGGCGGAAAAGACGGTCGAGTTGGTGCGCGCCGAGGGCGGCGAGATGGTGTCGCTGCAACCGTGCCGACTCGACGAACCCGCCGAATCGGCCAGGCTCGTCGACTTCGCGGTGGAGCGGTTCGGCCGGATCGACGTCCTGTTCAACCTCGCCGCCCGGGCCCACTTCGACTGGCTGGAGGACGTCACCGACGAGGACTGGGACGGCGCGCGCCGCGACGAGGTCGACCTGGTCTTCTACCTCACCCGGGCCGCGTGGCCCCAACTGAAGGCCAGCCAGGGCGTGGTGGTGAACATGGCCTCCCTGAACGGCTCCCTCGGCTTCAAGGGCTTCCCGTCCCTGTCCCATACGACGAACAAGGCGGCGGTCATCGGTATGACCCGCCAACTCGCCATGGAGGGCGGCGAGTTCGGCATCCGCGTGAACTCGATCTCACCCGGTCTGATCGAAAGCCTGGCCACCCGCGAGCAGTTGGAGAACGACGACTTCTCCCGCCAGATGCTCGGCCGGACCCTCCTGGGCCGAGTGGGCCGACCCGGGGACGTGGCGAACGCGGCCCTGTTCCTCGCGTCCGACGAGAGCGCGTACGTGACCGGTGTCGACCTCGTCGTCGACGGTGGAATGAAGGTCTGGTGACCATCAACTCGCCGGTCCGGTACGGCCGTTCACCTCACCCTGTTCACCCTGTCCGACCCACGACGAGCTCGTAGAAGATCGGCTCGCCGCTCGTCGTCACGCGGTGCTGGAACCGAGTCCGTTCCAGCACCGCGAGACGCCCGCCGGCCACCAGGCGCTCGACCGCCACGCCGAACCCGTCCGGATCCGACACGTCCATCCACCGCTCGTCGATCGTGAAGGCGACGGGAGCGCCGGCCGGCAGCAGCGTGAGGGCGTTCTCGAGCGCCCGCGGGGTGGCGTGCGTGCCGCCGAACGCTCCTGCCGACACCAACCCGCCGAGCGCGTACGGGCGTAGGGCCTCACGGAGTGCGTCGGGGCGCAGGAGGTTACCGACCACGTAGTCGGCGTAGACACCCGGCCGGTCACGCAGACTCGCCTCGCGCGCGGCCGGCAGCGCGTCGACCCCGACAACCTGGGCTACGCCCCCGTCACGCACGAGTTCGCCGACCAGCCCCGTGCCGGAGCCGACGTCGAGGACCGTCAGCGAGCCCGGCTCCGACCCGAGGCGCTCAGCCGCGCGCAGGAAGCCCGCTGCGGCGACCTGAGGCGACCGGCACTGGAGCAACTCCTGGACGACATGCTCGTAGAGGCCGGGCACGGCGTAGATCCGCGGGTACGCGTGCAGGTGCACCAACTCCCGCTCGCCCAGGGCGATGTACTCGCCGTCGGTCTCCGGCGGGCCGAGCAGACGGACGTCCGCAAACACATCTGCCATGTCCGCGAGGCTATGCGAACGGGTTTGCGTGCCGCCACCTCCACACGACGGACCACCTTGCTACGGCCGTCGCCTCATGCCCAGGATCACTGCCGCGCAGGCGACGGTCGGCACCCGGGATGCCGTGATGGACATCGACTACGCAGTGAGGCGCATCGGCTACGCTGACCGCGTGGCTGACGGACATCGCGCGACCCCTGACCTACGGGCCGCAGCGGATGCGGGCCGCTCGGCGACCCGGGGCCGACCCGGACTCATCGCCCGCCGTGACCTCGTCGCCGCCCTGGACCGTGCCGCCGAGAAGCAGGTGACACTGGTCTCCGCGCCCGCCGGCAGCGGGAAGACGTCGTTGCTGCGCACGTGGGCCGAGCGGCCCGACCAGGACCGCCGTATCGCGTTCGTGTCCGTACGGCCGGGCCAGCGGGACGGGCAGTTGTTCTGGCTCGCTCTGCTGGACGCGGTCCGCGCCGCGGCGGGTGGCCAAGGTGCGGGCGAGTCTTCGGCCGTGACACCCGGTTCCGACGGCGGTGCCGTCATGGACAAGGTGCTGTCCGAGATCACCGCGTCCCCGAAGCCCTTCTTCCTCGTCATCGACGACCTCCACGAGCTCGGATCCGCCGCGGCCGTCGAGCAGTTGGGCACGCTGCTGACCAGCCTTCCCCAGGGTGTCCACGCGATCGTGGCCACCCGCCGGGACCCGTCGCTGCGCCTGCACAAACTGCGGCTGGCCGGTGAACTCGCCGAGATCCGCGCCGCGCAGCTCCGCTTCACCGAGGCCGAGACCCGCGAACTCCTGACCGCCACCAAGATCGTGCTGCCCGACCCCGTGGCCGAGAGGCTGCACCAGCGAACCGAGGGCTGGGCGGCCGGACTGCGGCTCGCCGTGCTCTCGCTGGCCGGGCACCCGGATCCCGAGAAGTTCGTCGCCGAGTTCTCCGGCAGCCACCGTACGGTTGCCGAGTACCTGCTGGCCGAGATGCTGGAGCGCCAACCGCCGCACGTACAGCGGCTGTTGCTGCGCACCTCGCTGCTCGACCGCGTCAACGGCGAGCTGGCGGACCTGCTCACGGGCGCGACCGGCTCGGAACGCGTCCTGCTGGACATGGAGGACGCCAACGCGTTCGTCGTCGCCCTCGATCCGGGCCGGACCTGGTTCCGCTACCACCACATGTTCGGCGACCTGCTCCGGCTGGAACTGCGCCGCACGCTCCCCGGGAACATCCCCGAACTGCATCGGCTGTCCGCGCGCTGGTTCGCCGAACACGCCCAGGCCGCCGACGCCGTCCGGCATCTGCAGGCGGCCGGCGACTGGGCCGAGGCGGGGCACCTGCTCGCCGATCACACCGTCAGCCTCACCCTGGACGGACAGGCCGCAACCGTCGTCGCGCTGCTGCACGCCTTCCCGGTCCGCACCGGCGAGGAACGCCCCGAGCTGGCCCTCGTGCACGCCAACGCGGATCTGCACCAGCACCGCCTGGACGAGGCCCAGGCACATCTCGACATCGCCAGGTCGTACGCCGACACGAGCCCACCCGACCGCAGGCATCGGCTGCGGCTGGCGATCGCGTCCCTGGACCTGCTGCTGGCCCGGCTGCGCGGGCACTTCGACGCCGTGTTCGAACAAGCCGACGCCCTGCCGTCCCCGACCACCGGCCAGTCCACCACCGAGGTCGCGCTCGCCGGCGACCTACGAGCCCTTGCCCTGCTCAACCTGGGCGTCACCGAGGCCTGGTCGCTACGGCTCGACGACAGCCAGCGGCACCTTCTGGAGGGCGCCGCGCTCGCCCACGACATCGGCCGCACCTATCTGGAGGTGGCCTGCCTCGCCCACCTCGGATTCGCCTCCGGCAACCGTTCGTTCGCCCAGGTCCGGCGCCGCTGCGAGGAGGCCCTGGCGCTGGCCGAGCGGTACGGCTGGGGCGCCGAGCCGGTCATCGTCCCCGCGCAGGTCTCCTTCGCCGGGACGCTGATCTGCACGGGCGAGTTCGAGCAGGGGCAGCAGTGGCTGGAGCGTGCCCGGCGCGCCACGCAGTCCGAGGGCGAGCCCGGCGTCCGACTGCTGGTGCATCTGGTCTCCGCGATGCTTCCGGCGGCGCGGGGTCAACTCCATGAGACCCTGGCCGAGTTGACCACCGCCGAGCAGGTGCAGGCACACATGAGGGGCGAGCACGGGCTCTGGTCCCGGGTGACCGCCTGGACGGTGGCCACCCAGGCCCGCCTCGGCATGCTCGACGAGGCTCGGGCCACCCTCGTCGCCCTCGGCGAACGGCGGTCCGCCACCGGCGAGATCCGCACCGCGGCCGCGGTGATCCGCCTCGCCGAGCAGGACCCGGCGGGCGCCCGCCGCGAACTCCGGCCGGTCCTCGACGGCACCGCCCCCGTCAACTCCTTCCTCACCCCGATCGAGGCCCACCTCCTGGACGCGCTCGCCTGCCGCGACCTCGGCGACAAACACGCGGCGGGAACGGCCGTGGAGCAGGCGCTGAACCTCGCCGAAGCGGACCGGATGATCCTGCCCTTCGCGATGACCGGCGCGTGGGAACTGCTGGAGACCCTGCCGCGGCGGACGTCGCACGCCGCTCTGGTCTCCGACATCCTCGACGTCGTCCGCGGAACCGGCGGCCCGGACCGGCCATCGTCGGTACCGGCCGAGACCCTCAGCCCGAGCGAGCTGCGCGTCCTGCGTTACCTGCCGACGAATCTCACCCGCCCCGAGATCGCCGGCGAACTCTCGGTCTCGCTCAACACCGTCAACACCCACATCCGACGCATCTACGCCAAGCTCGGTGCCGGTGACCGGTCCTCGGCGGTGCAGCGCGGCCGTGAGCTGCGGCTCCTGTCGAACGGCCGCGGCTGAGGACCGTACGATCACCGGAATCCGGCGACGCGGACCCACCCGTCCACCCACGACGATGGGGCCATGGGTGATGACCCCCTCCTGTACCAGATCCGGGTCTGCGGCCACCTCGGTCCCACCCTGCTGACGGCGTTCCCGGCGTTCGCGCCCGAGCAGCAGGGCACCGAGACCGTGCTCACCGGGCTGCTGCCGGACGCCTCGGCGCTCTACGGCGTCCTCGCCGAGGTCGAGGCACTCGGCCTCGACCTCCTCGAAGTACGCAGAGTCCGGCCCCCGCACAACCTCTCGGTCCGGCCGGTCGTGCGACCGGACCAGCCTCCACCGAAGGGAGAACGTTCCGTGAGCACCGAGCAGCAGGACACTCTCGACGCGATCCTGCGTCAGTCGGCCCTTCCCGTCGGCAGTGATGTCGCCGAACAGCGGCGCCTGCTAAGTGAGTTGACGTCCGCGCAGCCCTTGCCCCCCGACGTGACGATGACGTCGACCACGCTGGGCGGTGTCCCCGTCGCCGCGATCACGGTCGACGGGGTCGAACCCCGGCACGTCGTCCTGTACTTCCACGGCGGCGTCTACGTCCTGGGCGACGCGGCCGGCGCCGCGGGTCTGGCCTCGCAGGTCGGCCGCCGGACCAGCGCCAAGGTCTACTCCGTCGACTACCGGCTCGCCCCCGAGCACCCGTATCCGGCGGCGCTGGACGACGCTCTCGCGACCTACGAAGCCCTCCTGAAGGACGGCATCGCCGCCTCGGACATCGTCCTCGCGGGAGAGTCGGCGGGCGGCGGACTCGTCGTCGCCACCCTGGTCAACGCCCGTGACCGCGGGCTGCCCCTGCCCGCCGCGGCGTACGTCATGTCGCCGTACGCCGACCTCACCCTGGCCGGGGCGAGCATCGACGCCAAGCGCGAGGCCGACCCGCTGCTGAGCCGGGAGCTCCTCGAACCCCGGGTCACCGACTACACGGCGGGACAGGATCCCGCTCTCGGCCTGATCAGCCCTGTTTTCGCGGACCTGTCCGCGCTGCCGCCGCTGATCATCCAGGTCGGCAGCCACGAGGTCCTCCTCGACGACGCCGTACGCCTCGCTCAGCAGGCGGCCGCCGCGGACGTCGAGGTCACGCTGGAGGTGACGCCCCGGGTCCCGCACGTCTTCCAGGCCTATCTCCCGCTCCTCGACGAAGCGGCCGTAGCGCTGGACCGGGCCGGCGAGTTCCTGTCCGCACGGCTCGCGCGGCGGTGACGACGCCGACGCGGTGATGCCCGAACGACCTTGGACGCCAAGGACGTTGACGGGTTCCGGCTCAATCCTCCAGGGCCTGCTGCCCGGTACGGTCCCTGCGCTTGTCGACGACCGAGTCGACGAGCGGGACCACGATCCAGCAGAGGTAAGCCCAGTGGGTGAAGAGCGAGACCGGGATCGAGACGAGGAAGCCCAGTGCCACCATGCCGAGGCGGCGGATGGCCCGGGTGAAGAGCTCGGGCGGGGTGCCGGGGCGCTGGAGGCCGTCGCGGGGGACCTCGCGGACCATCAGTATGAACAGGAGGCAGGCCAGGAACTGCACGGTGGCGTAGAAGACGAACCGTGCCTGGAACGCCCCCTCGCCGCCGATCACGTCGGTCGCGAACGGGGTGACCACCAGCATCAGCAGCCAGTACATGGTGAGGGCCGTCAACCGGCTGTTGGTCGCGGTGACATAGCGGAACACCCGGTGGTGGGAGCGCCAGTGCGCGGCGATCACCACGAAACTGATCATGAACGCCAGGTAGCTCTCACGGTGCGACGTGGCCGAGTGCCACAGCTCGGAGTTGGTCTTTCCCTCCGGCACCGGCAGTTCCAGCGCCAGCAGCGTGAGAGCGATGGCGACCACCGCGTCCCCGAAGAACGTGAGCCGGTCGCCGGAGACCGCGCGGGCCTCCATGTCCTCGCCCGCGGACGGCAGTTCTTGATCAGTCGAGACATCCATGGCAGCAGAGAATGCCACAAGCCGGAGGACGCCCCGGACGCGCCCGGCACCGAGGCCCGGGCCGGGGGAGTGGTACTGCTGGTCCTACCCGTACGGCTGGCGGCCGGTGCGCGAAGAAGAGGATCATCGGACGGACAGGGCACGGCCCCGACCGGAGACAGCTGATCGCGCAGAACGGACAGCCGCATGACCATGGCCTACCTCGCACAGCCCGAGCAGCAGCAGAAACTCGAATGGCTCGACGGCGGCGAGTTCGCCGTACTCCTCGACGCCGCGGCCACCGGCGGACAGCTGACCGTGGGACGGTTCTCCGTCGCCAAGGGCGAGGCACCGCCGTACCACAAGCACACCCGTGAGGACGAGGTCTTCATGCTCATCAAGGGGAGTGCGCTGCTGTGGTGCGACGACGAGGAGATGGAGCTGACGGAGGGCGGGATCGTCTTCCTGCCGCGCAACGTCCCGCACGGCTACCGGATCACCTCCGACACCGCCGACCTGCTGATGATCTGCACGCCCGGCGGCATCGAGGGCATGTTCCGGCACGCGGGACGTGACCTCACCACCCCGCGCCCCGAGGGCTTCGAGATCTCGCGGGACATCATGGCCGAGGCCGCCGACATGTACGGCCAGGTCATAGTCGGCCCGCCGCGCTGACCCGCACAGTTCCACCGCACCACCGCACCGACCGGAACCACGAAAGGCACAGCCATGTCCCGGCAACAGCGCCAGGCCCTCGACGAGATGCTGCGGCACGGCCCGCTCGACCTCGGAGGGGACGTGGCCCAACAGCGCGCCCTCTTCCACGACATGATGACGTCCATCCCGTTGCCGCCCGACGTCTCGACCACCGAGGGCGAACTGGGCGGCGTACCGGTCGTCACCGTCGAGACACCGGAGAACGACCCGGCGAGCGTCCTGCTGTATCTGCACGGCGGCGCGTACGTCATCGGCTCGGCGGCCGACGCCGCGGGTCTGGCCGCCGAGGTCTCCCGGCGCACCGGCGCCCGCGCCGTCTGCGTCGACTACCGGCTGGCCCCCGAGCACCCGTTCCCCGCGGCGATCGACGACGCCCTCGCCGTGTACCGGGCGCTGCTCGACGACGGAATCCCCAGTTCCGCCATCGCCTTCGTCGGGGAGTCCGCGGGCGGCGGTCTCGTCGCCGCGACGCTGGTCGCCGTGAAGGACGCGGGCCTGCCCCAGCCCTCCTCGGCCACGGTGTTCTCCCCGTGGGCCGACCTGAGCGTGTCCGGCGGCAGCGCGGTGAGCAAGGCGGCGGTCGACGCCTCACTGACCCCGGAAGGCCTGCGCACCCGCGCCCGCGACTACCTCGGCACCACGGACCCGACCACGCCGCACGCCAGCCCCGTCTTCGCCGATCTGACCGGCCTGGCACCCCTGTTCATCCAGGTCGGTTCGTACGAGATCCTCATGGACGACGCCGTACGGCTGGCCGCGCGCGCCGCCGAGCACGACGTCCACGTCGAACTGCAGGTCTGGCCCGAAGTCCCGCACGTCTTCCAGGCGTTCGCGGCGATGCTCGACGAGGGCGCCGCCGCGCTCGACGCCGCCGGAGCCTTCATCCGGACCTGGTGGGCCGACGGCGCCGACGCGGACAAGCCCGACGAGGAGGTGCCGGCCGGGGCGGCGTCGTAGTCCCGCGAAGGCCGACAGAGCGGACCGGTGGAGAGGACGGAACGGACCGGCGGAGAGTAAAGACTCCGCCGGTCGGGGGGCGAACGTCCGTTCCAAGTCCGCCAGTTGAACGACAATGTTCTCCATGGCTACGACGAACCACTTCGGCATCGCTCTGCGGGGGTGGCGCGAGCGCGTGTCACCGCGGGACAGCGGGCTGGAGGCGGGCGGGGACCGGCGCATCCCCGGGCTGCGCCGGAAGGAGCTCGCCCGGCTGGCCGGCCTGTCGGTCGACTACGTGGTCCGGCTGGAACAGGGGCGGGCCCGGAACCCCTCGGCCCAGGTCGTCACCGCACTGGCCAGGGCGCTGCGCCTCGAACCGTCCGAGCGCGACCACCTGTTCCGCTGCGCCCACCTCGCGCCGCCCTCGGCCGGGAACGTGTCCCGGCATGTCCCCGCGAGGGTGCACCGGCTGATGGGGCAGCTGGTCGGCAACCCCACCGCGGTGTTCGCCGCCGACTGGACCCTCATCAGCTGGAACGGGATGTGGAACGAGCTGGTCGGTGACCCACGGACGTACGGCTGGAGCGAACTCAACCTCGTGGCCGGCATGTTCCGGTCCAGTGACGGCCGGCGGCGGGAACCGATCGCGGCCTGGCCGGTGCGGTCCTGGGCGGGCGACGAGGTCGAGGAGGAGGACCTCGTCGCCGACCTGCGGCTGACGGCGGCCGCCCATCCCCATGACGCGCGGCTCGCCGCCTTCATCGACCGCATGCTGGACGACAGCCCGCGCTTCGCCCGCCTCTGGTCCAACGGCACCGCCCGTACCAACGTCGGCGACCGCAAGACCGTCGAGCACCCCCGGGTGGGGGACATCAACCTCGACCTCGACGTCCTGATGGCCGCGGGCACCGACCTCAGGATCGTCACGTACACGGCGGCGGTCGGGACGACCGACGCGGAGAAGCTGGACGCTCTGCGCGCCGCCTGTCCGGAGCCGGGTGGGGGCCTGGCCCACGCCATGTCGGGCCGCGACGCCCCGAGTTGAGGACGAGGGCCGCGGCCCGTCAGTCCTCTTGGTCCCCGTCCGCGGCGGACAGGGCATCGGTGATCAGACGGGTGGCGAAGGCCTGGTCGTCGGTGATGCGGTTGATGTGCTCCGCGAGCAGGAAGGCCGTGGCCTCCAGCGGAGTCATCTCCTCCTTGGTCCAGTCCCCGTACTGCGCACGCCACAGGTTCGGGCTCAGCCCGGTGCCCGCGGCGATGACCAGCCCGGCCATCATCGGGATCGCCTCCGGGCGCACACTCCTGGGCATCATCCGCATCGTGGCCACGAGGCTGGGCACCACGTACTCGAGGACGTCCTTCTCGTGCTCCTCGTGAGCCTTCCGCAGCCACGTCATGAACATGTAGATCAGCGTGCAGGTGCCGTCCAGCATGTCGTTGAGCCCCTTGGGCCCCAGCGTCGCGACGAACTGGTCCATCAACGCCTGCTGTTCGGGATCGGTCCCGCTCTTCCCGTCGTGCACGGTCTTCAGCCGGGAGTCGATCATCATGATCGCCGCACCGACATCACCGACGGGAGCGTACGCGGGATCGCAGGGCGACGACACAGGAATCCTCCTCGGGTGGCTGCGGTGGGTAACTCCGCGTGTTCGTACAGTAGATGGCGGGTGTGGTCAGGGACGGGGGTTCGTCGGGTTTCACGGCTACGGGGTGCTGGCGGAGTCGGGATTCTTCCGATGAGCGGGGGAGGGCTCGCGCAGTGCGCTCTCGAACGCGGGCCGATGGGCGGACGTGTGGGCGTACTCCCGCTCGGACCAGTTGACGCGGGCGTCGGTCAACTCGTCGTCGCTGGCCGCGTGTTCGGATCGGCTGAGTCGTGCTCGCCACCAACTCGCGTTACGCGTCTGCCGGTTGAGCATCGCGTCGACGAGCTTGCGGCGGTCGGAGGCGTCGAGCCCGTAGGCATCGGCGAGGACTCGTACTTGGGCTGCTTGCACTGCCGCGGGCGGGGCGGTGGGACGGGAGGAGACGCACCAGGTCCAGGCCGCGTATCCGACGTCTTCGAGGGGGTCGCCGGGAGCGGCGGTGTCGAAGTCGATGAAGGCGTAGGGCAGGCCGTCGCGGAACACGGTGTTGTTGGGCCCGGGGTCGTGATGGCAGACGACGGCGCACGGTCCGGCGAGCGCGCTGCCACGCGTGGCGTCGTGCAGGGAACGGAGCAGGGCGCCGGCCGCGGTGACCTGCGTGTCGGTCCAGTATTGGAAGCGCGCGGGCACATGGCCGGGCAGGTAGGTGAAGGTGTCGCGTCCGGCTTCGTCGCGGCCGAGGTGGCGTGGCGCTCCGGGGAACCCGCGCTGTTCGAGGTGGCGCAGGAGCCGCGTGACGAAGGGCGAGGCCTGCGTGACGGGGCGGCGGACCGTGTCGCCGACTCGTACGACGCCGGGGGTGATGCGGCCTCCGGGCAAAGGGATTTCGCCGACTTCGGCGGGCGGGTGCGACTGCTCCACTCATCGGTCCCTTCTCGGCTCAGGCACTGCCTGGTGTCCTCGGACGCTGAAGCGTTCCACGAGCCTCCTCAACGTGTCGAAGGCCGCCCCGGCCGGGGCGGCCCTGGAGGGCGTGGACCGTGCGCTCGGGGTGGTTGCCCGAGTGCTCCTGGCTCCGCGAGGCGATCCATTCCCGTTCGGTCAGGGCGGCGACCGTGTTGTAGAGCGTGCCCCGGGTGATCGCGGCGGCGTGGTTGTCGCCGCGTGTGCGGAGTTCGGTGAGCAGCTGGTTCGGGCGCTGTCGGACCGGTCCGCGTCGTTTGTTACGCTCCCCAGGCCTCCCGCGGGGGAAGTCCGGTGAGAATCCGGCGCTGACCCGCAACGGTGTGCGTGGCGACCCCGGTCGTCGCGCGAGTCCGATCGCCCGTGGGTGGCGCGACCCGTTGACTGCTCGCCGTGGACTGCGAGAGGGGACCGAGCGGCCGGCACGGTCGTCCGGGCTGTCTCCTCGATCGAGGCTCACCAGGCGGCCCCAGGTGAAGGACCGCCGACCGTGCTCCGACGTCCGAGAACCGGCTTTGGCCGTGGCCAGAGTCCAGGGCGTGATCCCCGCCGGATACCCCAACCCCTTCTGCTGCTCGGGCTGTTGCTCCTGCTCGGACTATCCCTCGTGTGCGGCGTCGGTCTCGGCGCTGCCGGGATCGGCACGGCGGACATGTTCCGGTTCCTGTGGGCCGGGGTCACCGGCGGGACCGTGCACGCCTCCGACGCCGCCGCGTACACGATCGTCTGGGAGATCCGGCTGCCACGGGTCGTCCTCGCGGCCGTCGTCGGCGCCGGACTCTCGGCCGTCGGCGTGGCCGTCCAGGCCATGGTCCGCAACGCGCTCGCCGACCCGTTCGTGCTCGGCATCTCCTCGGGCGCCGCGGTCGGCGCCAACGCCGTCATCCTGCTGGGCGCGTTCGCGGGACTGGGCGTGTGGGCGCTGTCGGTGTCGGCCTTCGCCTCGGCACTCGCGGCCATGGTCCTCGTCTACGCCGTGGCCCGCTCGCCGCACGGTCTCACGCCGCTGCGGCTCATCCTGACGGGGACCGCGCTGGCGTACGGCTTCGAAGCCGTCACCACCGTGATGGTGTTCGGCGCGGCCCGGGGCGAGGCGGCCCGCTCGGCGATGATGTGGCTGCTCGGGAGCCTGGGCGGAGCGACCTGGACGCAGGTGCCGGTGGCCGCCGTGACCGTGGCGGCCGGCTGGGCGTGGCTGCGATGGCGCGCGGAGTCGCTCAACGCGCTCGCCATGGGGGACGAGACGTCCGCCGCGCTCGGCGTCCAACCCGCCCGGCTGCGCCGGGAGTTGTTCCTCGTGACCGCCGCCGTCACCGGGACCGTGGTCGCGGTCAGCGGAGCCATCGGCTTCGTCGGGCTGATGGTGCCGCACCTCGTACGGATGCTCGTCGGCGCCGATCACCGCAAGGTCCTCGCGGTCGCGCCGCTCGCCGGAGCCGTGCTCCTGGTGTGGGCGGACGTCCTGTCCCGGCTGCTGCTGGCGCCCGCCGAACTGCCGGTCGGCGTGATCACGGCGGTCGTGGGAGTGCCCGCGTTCCTGCTGCTGATGCGGCGCGGCGGCTATGCCTTCGGGGGGAGTTGATGAGGCTCGACATCGAGGGGCTGTCGGTCGACGCGGGCGCCGTGCGGCTGGTGGACGACATCCGGCTCGCCGTGGACAGCGGGGCCTTCGTCGGGCTCGTCGGCCCCAACGGCAGTGGGAAATCAAGCCTGTTGAGGTGTGTGTACCGGGCGCTGCGACCGGCCGACGGCGTGGTCCGGCTCGACGGCGACGACGTACACGCCATGGAACCACGTGCCGCCGCGAGGAAGTTGGCCGCGCTGCCGCAGGAGTCGTCGGCCGAGTTCGACTTCACCGTCGCCGAGGTGGTCGCCATGGGACGACTGCCCCACCGGGACCGGACCGCCGCCTCGGACCGCGAGATCTGCGCCGAAGCCATGCGGCGCACCAGTGTCACCCACCTCGCCGACCGCGGGTTCCTCGCCCTGTCCGGCGGTGAGAGACAACGCGTCCTGATCGCCCGCGCCCTCACCCAACGACCCCGCGTGCTCGTCCTCGACGAACCCACCAACCACCTCGACATCGCCCACCAGTTGGACGTGCTGTCACTGGTCCGCAGCAGTGGCCTGACCGTGCTGGCGGCCCTGCACGACCTCAACCTCGCCGCCGCGCACTGCGACCTGCTGTACGTGATCGCGAACGGCCGGATCGTCGCATCCGGCCCGCCGCACGAGGTCCTGCGACCCGCCCTGCTCGCCGAGGTGTTCGGGGTCCGTGCGCACCTCGTACGGCACCCGGAGACCGGCGCCGTCCAGCTCCTGTTCGACCTGCTCCCGCCCGCCTCCTGAAGGACAACCACCCCCATGCGCAAGCTGTTCGCCGCCGCCCTCTGCCTCACCGCGACCGCCACCGCCGGGTGCGGCGCCACGGTCGAGCCCACGCCGCAGAACGCCATGTCCTCCGCCGTCACCCTCACCAACTGCGGCCAGAAGGTGACGTACAAGACCGTCCCCAAGCGGGTCGTCACCAACGACGTCGGCATCACCGAGCTGATGTTCGCCCTCGGCCTGGAGAACCGCATGGCCGGGTTCGCCATGCCCGACGACAAGGGCGACCTGACCGACGTCCCCTGGAAGGACGGCTACCAGAAGGTGAAGTGGCTGTCCAAGGACCAACTCACCAAGGAGAACGTCCTCGACGCCCGCGCCGACCTCGTCTTCGCCGGCTGGAACTACGGCTTCCGCGACGACAGCGGCTTCACCCCCGACGCCCTCAAGAAGCTCGGCATCCCCACGTACGTCCTCACCGAATCCTGCCGCAACGGCCGCACCGACACCTCGCGCGGCATCATGCCGCCCCTGAGCGCCCTCTACACGGACCTCACCAACCTCGGAAAGCTCTTCGGCGTCGAGCAGCGCGCGGCCACCCTGATCGCCGACTTCAAGAAGCAGATCGCCGCCGTGCACACCAAGGCCCCGGCGAAGAGCCCCAAGGTCTTCCTCTACGACAGCGGCCAGGACTCCCCGTTCACCTCCGGCCGCTACGCCGCCCCCGACCAGATCATCAGCGAGGCCGGCGGCACCAACGTCATGCACGATGTCAACGACTCCTGGACCACGGTCGGTTGGGAGACCGTCGTCCAGCGCGACCCCGACGTCATCGTCATCTGCGACTACGGCGACGTGAGCGCCGAACAGAAGAAGAAGTTCCTCCTCTCCTACGCCCCGCTCCGCAACGTCTCCGCCGTCAAGCACCACCGCGTCTTCGTCCTCGACTACGTCGACCTCGTCGAAAGCCCCCGCAACCCGTCGGCCATCGCCCGCCTCGGCGCGTATCTGCGGACGGTGGCGACGGCGAAGGAGACCGACTAGGGCCCGGATCAAGGCGACTGGCGCAGGGCGGCACCCATCCACTCCCGGACGGCCACCGCCCGGTCCCGGTCCGAGACCGGGTCCGGCCCGGGCGTGCCGTTGATCGTCGCCACGAGGGAGTGGTACCTGGTCAGCAGCTTGAGGCCGCTCGCCTTGGCCGGTCGCCGCGCAGCCGCTCCGCCCCGGTCGAACCCCGCCATGGTGCGCCGCGCCTTGTCGACGTCGATGTCGTGGCCCCCTCTCATCGCGGCGGCCAACTCGGCCGAGTCGGCGGCCACGCGCTCGGCGAGGTCCCGGGCCTGGGGCGAGTCCGCCGCCACACCGGCCTGTTGGGCGGCCCGCGCCTCCAAGAGGAGCTTCCGGTGTCTCTCGACACGGGCCGTCATCTCCGGTGAGGCCATCAACTTGCCCTGCCCGGTGCCGAAGGTGCGGTGGAAGAAGTCCCGCAGCGCCGCGCGGGGCTCCTCGTCCCGCACGAACTCCGCGAGTTCGATCCAGGACTCCAGCTGCTCGGTGGACGGGTCCTCCGGCAGGTGCGGGCGCAGCCTGTGCAGCCGCTCCACGTAACTGGGATGCACGTCGAGACCGTCGCTCACGAAGTCCCAGAACTGGGCGACGAGTTGGTCACGGTCGTCGTCGGACATCGACACGAGCTTGTGCATCAGGCTCACCTGTTCCGCCGTGGTGTGCTGCCGCGTGATGGTCCGGAGTACGGCGCGACGCGCCCGGAACTGCCTCAACTGGTCCTCGACCAACAGCAGATGCGTGACGGCGAGGTCGTGCAGGCTGGTCTCCGCGGTCAGCACGCGGCGGATGTCGTCCAGGCCGGCGCCCAAGTCGCGCAGGGTGCGCACGAGTTCGAGCCGGGCGACGGCGTGCACGTCGTACCGCCGGAAGCCGCCCTCGGTGAGACCGGTGGGCGTGACGACGCCCTCGTCGGCGTAGAACCTGATCGCGCTCACGCTCAGGCCCGTGCGGCGGGCGACGTCCCCGATGGAGTAGAGCTCACGTTCGTTCACACCCGGCACTATGGAATCTCAAGTGACCTGAGAGTCAAGGGTGTTGGGTACGGACCGGTCCCAGGCGAACCCCCGCACGCCCTACGGCTGAACCGCGCGCACCTGGTCGTAGCGACCCAGGAAACGGAACGCGCCGTCCCTGAGCTGGTACAGGAACCCGGTGTTCTCCGGGTCCAGCGCGTGAGTCGTGCCTTGGACGAAGCGGATCGGCTTGGCCACCCCGTCGTACGCGGTGTGGAAGAGGCGCTCCGCGACCTGCGCGGGTTGGATCGCGGTGGTGGTCCCGAGCGCGTCCAGGGCTCGGGCGATGAGACCGACGGCGTCGTACGCCTCGGCGGACCATCGGCCGGGTGGTTCGCCGTACCGCGCCCGATAGGCCGCGGTGAACGCCTTCGCGGCCGGTGCCGTGGCCGACTGTGCTTCGGTGTACGGCGCTTGGAAGACCCACCCCTCGGCCGCCTGCCCCGCCGCCGTGAGGAAGCCGGCGCGCATGACCGGCTCGAAGCCGGTCACCGCCCCCGTGAACCGGGCCGTGGCCAGGGCCCGGGCGCAGGCCGCCGCGCGGCGCGGTGACGTGCCGCCGTAGACCACCGCCTGCGGATGTGTGGCCAGCGCGCGGGAGACGGCCGGGCCGAAGTCGGTTGTAGTGGCGGCCACTTGGTGGATGGTGACGGTGCCGCCGCTCGGCGGTGTCTCGACCAGGTTCCTGCTGACGTCGACGGCCGTCTCGCCCGCCGCGTCGTCCTGGATGACCGCCGTGCGGTGGCTGGGGCGGGTCCTGGTCAGGTAGGAGAGGATCGGCAGGGTCCGTGAGCTGTCCGACGCCCTCGTCACGCACAGGGTGCGCAGTGTCGTGGCCGACAGCCCGGCCGCGTCGTCGGCGGCCGACACCAGGACCACCGGCATGGACGCGGCCGCGTAGAGCGGGGCGGCGGCGTGGGCACCGGCTGTGGTGCTGGGGCCGATGACCGCGATGACGGATGGCCGGGCGAGCACGCGGTGGGCCGTCGTCCGTGCTCGGGCCGCGTCGCCGCCGTCGTCGTACGGGACAAGCGCGAGGCGGTAGGTGACGTTCTTGCGGGCGTTGTGGGCGGCGACCGCGAGTTGTGCCCCCTGCATCTGCGCTTTGCCCAGGGTTTTCTGAGTTCCCGTCAGATCGGCGTGCAGGGCGAGGGTGTGGGTGGGGATGTCGTGGTGTGATCCGCTCGTGGTGGGGTGTCCCCGCGCCAGCAGCACGACCGCGCCGGTGCCGGACGCGGCGAGTACGGCGGCTGCCGAGCCGCCGATCGTGAGCATGCGGCGGCGCGAAAACCCCTGTGCTGTAGGGGCGTTCGGTGATTCGGGCGGCCCTGCGGTGCGAGGTGGCGGGTCGAGGGCGCGGGCCGAGCGTTCGGCGACCAGGCGCAGGACGGCGGGCGGCAGCCAACCGGGCGCTGCGGACGGGCCGTTGTCCGTCAGCGCGGAGCGGACCTCCGCGGCTGTCGGCCGCAGCGCGGGGTCTTTGGCGAGGCAGGCGTCGATCACCGTCCTCAGGGGCGGCGGGAGTTGAGCCAGGCCGGTGGTGTCGTGGGGTTCGTGCACCGTGCGGTACAGGACCGCGGGTGCCTCGCCGGTGCCGAACGGGCGGCGGCCGGTCGCCGCGTACGCCAGCACGCAGCCCAGCGAGAACAGGTCGCTGGCCGGACCGACCTCGCCGCCGCGGCTCCGGGTCTGCTCGGGGGAGAGGTAGCCGGGGGTGCCGACGACCGCGTCGGGAGCGGTGAG
Organism: Streptomyces sp. N50; assembly: GCF_033335955.1. GTDB lineage: Bacteria > Actinomycetota > Actinomycetes > Streptomycetales > Streptomycetaceae > Streptomyces. The sequence goes on along the minus strand of NZ_CP137550.1, from coordinate 645,304 downwards.
CGCGGTCGTGCCGGCTCCCTTGGCGATGCCGAAGTCGATGAGCCGGGGGCCGTCGGGGACGAGGAGGATGTTGCCGGGTTTGACGTCCCGGTGCACCAGGCCCACCGCGTGCAACTCGCCCACTGCCTCGGCCAGTTGCGCCCCGAGCGTGACGACCGTGTCCGCCGGAAGCGGCCCGAGTCCGTCCACCGCCTCCGCAAGCGAAGGGCCGGGGACGAACGCCGTGGCCAGCCACGGTTCACGCGCCTCGGTGTCCGCCGCCGTCACCGCGACCACCCAGCGGCCGGTGAGCCCGGTGGCCAGCATCACCTCGCGCCGGAAGCGGGCGCGGAACGCGGGGTCGGCCGCGTACTCGGCGCGGATCACCTTCAGGGCGAGCAGCGAACCGTCGGCGGTACGGGCGAGGTAGACCACCCCCATGCCGCCCGCGCCGAGCCGGGCGAGCAAGCGGTGCCCGCCCAGCTCCTCCGGATCCTCGGCCCGCAATGCCCGCATCCCGCCGCTCCCGTGCCGTGTGTCAGGAGGCGGACAGTCCCACCGGGCCGGTATAGACGAAGCGACCGTCCTTGACCTGGTAGTGCTGCACCTGCCGGGTGATGAGCTGATGGTCGGCGTCGAACGCGTACGTGGTGACCAGCCCCCTGAACCGGGCCTTGGCGAGCGCGTCGGCGACCTGGGGGCGGCTGGGACGCTTCGCGGCCCTCCCGGCGAGGGCCGTGAGCCGGTCGGCCAGGAGGCGTGTGACGTCGTACGCCTCCGCCGCCCAGTCGCCCGGCGCACCGCCGAACCGCTTGCGGTAGGCGGTGGCGAACGGTCGTACGGCCGCCGCGGCCGGGTCGATGTACGGAGCCAGGACCTGCCAGCCCTCGCTCGCATGGCCCGCCGCCGAGATGAAGGCGGGTGTGGCCGACGGAGTGTCCAGGAAGCGGGGGCCGGTGAAGTCCCTTGCGGCCAGGGCGCGGGCGAGCGGGGCGGCGCGTTCGGCGGTGCCGGTGTAGTAGAAGCTGTCGACGCCGTGGGCGAGCATGTCGGCGACCACGGTCGACACGTCGGGCGCGAGAGCGGGGACGACCCGGGCGTACAGGGCCACACCGCCCGCGCCGGTCGCGCTGTGGACGACGTTGACGGACTCCATGCCGGTGATCCCGCCCGCGCGATCGACCAGCAGCCCCGGACGGCGAGACCCCTGCGCGGTCAGCGCGGTGACGGTGGCGAACGCCGAGTACGCGGCCAGCGGAGCGGCCCGGAAGTATCGTCGCGGCTTCGCCAGGAGGGCCGACTGGACGGCGGAGACCGAGAGTTCGGACACCGTCACCAGGGGCAGCCCGGCACTCTCGTACACCTCCACGGCACTCTGTGCCGAGGCGTAACCGGTGGGGCCGAGCACGGCGAACACATCGCGGTCCTGGGCGAGTTGGCGGGCCACGGCCTGGGCCCGGGCCGGCTCGCCCCGGTCGTCCAGCACGCGCAGGGCGAGCGGGAACGGCTTGTCCTCGCGGGCGTTGAACTGCTCCACGGCCAGCCGCGCGGCCCGCTCCTGCGTCGTCCCCGCCGCCTTCAGCGGGCCGCTCAGATCGGCCTGGACACCGATGGTCCAGGCGCGTCGGGTGGCCGAACTCGCCGGTGTCTTCGTGTCGTTGTCCCGCAGGGCCGCCCACAGCGCCGTGCCGCCACCGGCCGCGAGCAGCGCCGTACCGCCCGCTGCGAGGGCCAACACCCGGCGGCGTCCCGGTTGTTGGGGTTCCGGCTCGCCGGAGATCTCGGTCGGCTCGATACCGGGCAGCGCCAGCATCTCCGCCGACCGGTCGGCGACCATCCGGACCACCGGGTCCGGCAGCCAGCCGATCGAACCGGCCGGCGCATCCTCCACCAACTCCGTGTCAAGTGAGGTGAGTTGGGGTCGTCGCTCGGGCTCCTTGGCGAGGCAGCGCTCCAGCAGGTCCCGCAGTTCGACGTCCTCGACGCCGTCCAGATCCGGCGCGTCGTGCACGGTCCGGTACAACAGGGCGTCCGCCGCACCGGTCCCGAACGGCAGCCGTCCGGTCGCCGTGTACGCCAGCACGCAGCCCAGCGAGAACACGTCGCTCGCCGGACCCACCGGCAGCGCTCGTGCCTGCTCCGGGGAGAGGAACCCGGGCGTGCCCACGACCATGCTGTCCGAGGTCAGCTCCGTCTCCCCGGCCGCCGTGGGCCGGGCGATCCCGAAGTCGATCAGCCGCGGCCCGTCCAGCGCGAGCAGCACATTGCCCGGCTTGACGTCCCGGTGCACCAACTCCGCCTGATGCACGGCCTCCAGCGCCCGCGCCAGCACCTTGCCCAGCACCCGCACCACCCGCGCCGGAAGCGGCCCGCACTCCGCCACCGCCTCGGCCAGCGACGGCCCCGGCACGAACGCGGTCGCCAGCCAGGGCGCCGGGCCCTCCGTGTCGGCGCCCAGCACCGGCACCACCCACGGGCTGTCCACCCCGCGCGCGGAGTCCGCCTCACGCCGGAACCGCGCCCGGAACTCCGCCTGTTGGGCGAACTCGGGCTGGATCACCTTCACCGCGGCGAGGTCACCGGCTTCCCCGCGCGCGAGGTAGACCACCCCCATGCCGCCCGCACCCAGACGCCCCAACAGCCGGTATCCGCCGAGCCGCGACGGATCGGAGGGAAGCAGCCGCTCCATCACGACCCGCCTTTCGTGCCGGACGCGGACGCACTCGGCGCACCGGACGCCGACCCGCCCGAGCGGCCGATCTCCTGCTGCACCCGCAGCAGCATCCTCGGAAGCACCTCCGCCACAAGGGAGTTGAGCTCCTCCTGGCTGCGGCCGCGTCCGCCGCACACGGACGTACCGCTCACCACCGAACCCAGCACGGCCTGTTGCCACCAGTACGGGTACGGGCCGCCGTGCGTGTCGCTGACGCACTGTCCCGTCTCCAGGAGCAGATCGTCGCCGCTGGTGTTGCCGCCCTCGCCCCGCGCGAACGACAACGACTGCAGTCCCGTGAGGCGTTCACCCGGCCGCTGGGTCTGCTCCGTGCAGTCGAGGTCCTCCTCCAGCATCCTGGCCTGTTCCCACGACGCGTCCAACGCCGTGCGGTGCACGGTGACCGTGGCCGACAGCCGCACGGCCCCCTTCGCGCCGGACGCGGGCACCTCGAAGTGCCGGGTCAGCGTGGCCAGCGCGTCGTCGGGCAACGGGCGCAGCCGCCACAGGCAGTCGTCACCCAGTACCGCCCACCGCGCCGGGTCACTCTCGTACGGCGTCGCCCGCACCACCCCGGTCCCGAACAACTCCGGTCCCGAGATGACCTGTTGGACCAGCGCCCGAGCCTGCGCCGCGGTCTTCGGCTCCCTGTTCGGATCCGTCGCGGGGGTGGCCGACGCCGTGGGCGGTAAGTCGGCCGTACTGCTCCGGGCCGTCCCGGGTGACGTCGTCGGCGGTGACGCGGGACCCCCGTCACCGCCCGTGCACCCCAGCAGCAGGCCCCCGCAGACCGCCGCCACCCCGCCGACACGCAGTGCTCTGGCATACGCCACGACGTCGCCCCCTCCACGGCCTGCCGCGCGGCCGACCCCATGCCACTACCGATGCGCTCGGGCACGGGACGGTTCCCCGTCCGCCGCGGCTGTCACCGGCTTCGCACAGGATGCGTACAGTCGCGTCGATGGTAGTGCCCATGGGCCTCAACTCACCCTGTGCAGAGGGATGTTCGGAGCGGCGGCGGACTCACCTGACGAGTTCGGTCGGCTCGTCCAGCTGCGTCAGCTTCTGCGGATTGCGCACCACGTAGATCCGGGTGACCCGGCCGTCCTCCACCACGACACTGATCGCGGACGGTTCGCCGTCGAACTCGATCCGGCCCGCCGGTTCACCGTTGAGCCACACGGGCGTGGTGTCGAAGGCGGCCACCACCTCGTGTGCGCGGGCGAGGATCGGCGCCACCACCTCGACGCCGTGGATCGGGGCGAGCGCGGCGGGGACCACTCCGCCACCGTCGGTCACCAGCACCACGTCCGGTGCCATCACCTCCATCAGCTCCTGCACCTGCCCGGTCCGCAGGGCGCGCAGGAACCGTTCCACCACAGCCTGCTGCTCCGAGCGGCTCACCCGCACCCGCGGTCGCCGGGCCGCCACATGCTCCCGCGCCCGCCGCGCGACCTGCCGCACCGCCGCCGCGGACTTCCCGAGGACCTCGGCGATCTCGCCGTACGGCAGCTCGAAGACCTCGCGCAGCACGAACACCGCCCGCTCGGTGGGCCCGAGCGTCTCCAGCACGGTCAGCATCGCGATCGAGACACTCTCCGCGAGCTCGACGTCCTCGGCGACATCGGGAGTGGTCAGCAAGGGTTCCGGCAGCCACTCGCCGACGTACTCCTCACGGCGGCGCGACACCGTGCGCAGCCGGTTGAGCGCCTGCCGGGTGACGAGCCGGATCAGGTACGACCGCGGGTCACGCACCTGTGACCGGTCGACGTCGGCCCACCGCAGCCAGGACTCCTGCAGCACGTCCTCCGCGTCGGCCGCCGACCCGAGCATCTCGTAGGCGACGGTGAACAGAAGGCCGCCGTGCGCGACGAAGGGGTCCTGGGTCATGCCGTCGACGCTACGTCGTGGTCGCCGGCGTTCCCCGTCCGCGGGGCCAGCGGGATCTCGCACGCGTCCGAGTAGCCCTGCGAGGTGATCCCGTGCGCGGTGTTGCACCGGGCCGCCATGTTGGCGAAGCCGATGAACACGGTGAGTTCGACGAGCGCGGCCGGGCCGAGCCGCTCCAGCAGGCTCTTCGACAGTTCGTCGGTCACGGTCGGCGGAGTGTTCGTCATGGCCTCCGCGTACGCGAGCACGTCACGCTCCAATGGTGTGAACACCTCCGACTGCCGCCAGCGCGGCACCTGGCTCGCCTTGGCCAGGTCCAGGTTCTGGTTCAGCGCGAGGAAGTAGTTGACGTCGAGGCACCAGCCGCAGCCGACCTGGGCCGCGACGGCCATGTGCGCGAACGTCTTGAGCCCCGCGTCGGCCGCGTCCCACGTGCCCACCTCGGCGGAGAACCGCTGGTTGGACGCGGCGAGTCGAGGCTGGTTCCACAGCACTTCGACGGGCTCGGGCACGGCCCCGAGCTGCTTGATCATGCTCTCGCGGAGCTCGGCGGGAAGCTCGGCCTTCGGAACGCGAAGCGTCACGGTGTCCTCCTTGTACGTGGTGTACGTGTGCCTGGGGGCGGTTCGCCATGAAGACACCGGCCGGCCCGCGGATGTGACATCTGGACCGGGCGCTCGGGCCGGCCACCGTGCTTGGCCCCTTCGCGCGGGGGTACCCGGCCGACATGATGATCGCCGAGAACGAACACGTGGACCTCGCCGCATCCGGTGCCGCCATGGGCCTGGTGGTGGCCTTCGCCGGTGGTCTCGTCATCGTCGCGCTGCTGGTGTGGGCCGTCCGGCTGGGCATCAACGTGCGGCAGCGGGAATCGGCGCCGCCGCGGCCGGACGAGCAGCCCCGGCTGCCGGAATCCGGTGCCGTCGGGGAGATCCGGGAACAGCGGGAGCCGGACGAGATGCCGCGCACCCCCGACGGCGAGCGGCTCCTGCCGCACGACCTCAACCACTCCGGAAGCCGGCGCAGCGAGAACCAGGAGCGTCCGCGCTGGAACGAGGGGTCCGGCGGTTCCTGATGGCCGGCACCCGGAGCACGGCCGGCACCCGGACCGTGCGGGCGGGCCACCGTAACCTCGACATCCACCGGCCCGACAAGGTGCTGTTCCCCGCCGACGGGAACGGCAAGGAGTACACGAAGGGCGACCTCGTCGCCTACTACCGGGCCGTCGCCCCCTTCATGCTGCCGCATCTGCGCGGACGCCCGCTGATGCTGGAACGCCACCCGGACGGCATCGACGGCCCCCGGTTCATGCAGAAGAACGTCCCGGCGCACTACCCGGACTGGATCAAACGCGTCGAGGTGTCCAAGGAGGGCGGCACCGTCACCCACGTCGTCTGCGACAGCGCCGCCACGCTCGTGCACCTCGCCGACCAGGCCTGCATCACCCCGCACCGCTGGCTCTCCCGGGCCGGTGCGCTCCACCGCCCGGACCGCCTGGTCTTCGACCTCGACCCGGCGGACGGAGAGGGCGGGGACGACTTCGCCGTCGTACGCCAAGCCGCCCTGCTCCTGCGGGAGTTGCTCGACGAGCTATGGCTGCCGTCCGCGCCGATGACCACCGGCTCGCGCGGCCTGCACCTGGTCGTGCCCCTCGACGGACAGCAGGACTTCGACGCGGTACGCGCCTTCGCCAAGGACGTCGCCGACCACCTGGCCGAGGCGCACCCCGGCCGGCTCACCACCGCCGCACGCAAGAAGGACCGCGGCGACCGCCTCTACCTCGACATCCAGCGCAACGGCTACGCGCAGACCGCCGTCGCCCCCTACGCGGTCCGCGCGAAACCCGGGGCCCCGGTCGCCGTCCCGATCAGCTGGGACCAGCTCGACGACCCGGACCTCGACGCCCGCCGCTGGACCATCACCGACGCCGTGGACCAGGCCCGCACCAACCCCTGGGCGGGACTGGCGAGTCGGGGGCGCTCCCTCGCCCCGGCCGGACGGCGACTGGACGACCTGCGCGGCTGAGTGACCAACGCCTCGAAACGAAGATCAACCAGGACGACTGAGGGCTCTTCCGCGGGGTACTCACCGGTTCATGCGAATGAGTGTGGTGGACGTGGGTTCAAACACGGTCCGGCTTGTGGTGGCGGACCTGGAGGACGGCGTACCGCTGCCCGTGCACACCGCCAAGTGGAAACTACGGCTCTCCGAGCGCGTCGGGCAGCCGTACGGGGAGATCCCCGAGGAGTCCGTACACCACCTCGTGCAGGCGGTGGCGGCCGCCGCCGAGACCGCCCGGAGCTGGGGTGCGGCAGGCCCACTCGCCTTCGCCACGGCGGTGGTCCGCGGCGCGCCGAACCGGCTCGACGTGCTCCGCGCGGTCCGCACCGAGACCGGCGTACGACTGTGCACGCTGCCGGGCGAGGTCGAGGGCGAGCTGACCTTCCTCGGCGCCCGCCGCTGGATGGGCTGGCGCGCCGGACCACTCGCTCTCTTCGACATCGGTGGCGGATCCTTCGAAGTCGCCTTCGGGCGCGGCCGGTTGCCCGACTTCGTCGCGTCCCTGCCGCTCGGCGCGGGCCGGCTGACCCGGGACTTCCTCTACGGCCAGGACCCGCCGCCCGAGCGCGCGGTGAAGGCGCTGCGTCGCGAGGTACGGCACCAACTGCGCGACGTGGCCGCACGGATCCGCTGGGAAGGGCCCCGCACCACAGTCGTGACCTCCCGCACCTTTCAGCAGCTGGCCCGGCTCTGCGGTGCCGCTCCCGGACGCCAAGGTCCCTTTGTGGAACGGCGGTTGGCGCGGGCGGACCTGCGCGTGGGCCTCGACCGGCTGGCCGTCCTCGCCGCCGCCGACCGGGCCCTGCTCCCCGGTGTCTCGGCACCGCGGGCCGCGCAGAGCCTGGCCGGAGCCGTGGTCGGGCACACGGTCATGAAGCTCACCGGCATCAAGACCGTCACCGTCTGCCCCTGGGGCATCCGCGAAGGAGTGCTGCTGCGCTACATCGAGGACGGCGGCGCCTGGTGGACGGAGATGACACGACGCAGCGACGACACCGAGGCGGCGGGAGCGGTCGCCCTGCGGATCGCACCGGTGCCGAAGCCGAGACCCGCCGGCGGGTAGCCGATGTCCGCGCCCCGCCGGCCTACGCCGGGCGTGAGATCTCGGTGACCGCCGTCGAGATCCGCTGTTGCAGCTGCTCGGGCAGCGGCGCTCCGTTGACCGAGTCGACGAGTTCCTCGGCCAGTTGATGGAGCTTGGTGTTCGTGCGCTGGGAGACGTCGACCAGGACGCTCCAGGCGTCCTCGCGGCTGAGACCGAAGGAGGCCATCAGGACTCCGCGGGCCAGGTCGATGACCGGCCGGGTCAGCATCGCGCGCTTGAGCTGCACGACTTCGACGCGCAGCTCCTCGGCCTCGTCGGACACGCCGTTCTCCTCCATCGGGTCGTGCGTCGTGGGGGAATGTCCGTGCCAGGAGCCGGCCACCCCGTCGGTGGTCGCGGGTTCTGGAGCGTGACGGAACAGGGACGATGTGCCGGTGATCGCGAAGAGCCGCTCGACCCCTGCGCCGGCGGCCCGGACGCGGAGTGTCTTGCCGTCCGCCAGGGCGATCGCGCGCAAGGACAGCAGGACGTTGAGCCCGGCGCAGTCGCAGAAACCGACTCCGGCCAGGTCGAGGTCCAGCCCTCCGGATGACCGGGCGAGGGCCAGCCGCAGCGCGCGCCGCACCGTTTGTTCCGAGTCGATGTCGATCTCCCCGGAGACCACGACGACCGTCCGGGCACCGGCCGGCCGCGTCTCGATCTTCAGGGAGGCGGAGACCGGCGGGGGATCCGCCGTGGAGGACGGGTGGTCCACCGTGGGCACGGGGGACACCGCGCATATCGTCCGCACCCCGCTCCTGAGAGGAGCGCTACGTTCGTGTTCTCGCATGGCAGCCGCTCCTGAGGCATCCGCCCTGTTTTCTGCGCGGTCAAGTCTTGCCCGCCGCATTTAGCGCGTCAAGATATACACGAAATTTGTTTCGTGTCTCGGGATACGTGAATGCCTGGCCCTATGCTGGGGGGCATGGACGGAGTATCCGAGACGCACACAGGATGGACGTTCCTCACCAGCCATGCCCGAGTGCTGGCCGCGATCGCCGAGGACCGCCGTACCCGAATCCGTGACATCGCCGTGCGGTGCAGGCTCACCGAAAGAGCCGTACAGAAGATCATTTCCGATCTGGAGCAGGACGGCTATCTCACCCACACGCGGGAGGGGCGGACCAACGCGTACCGCATCCAGCCGGGCACCATCCTGCGGCATCCGGCCGAGGCCGGGATGACCGTCGAGGCGCTGCTCTCCACCCTCGCCCAGCACGACGACCGCCGCGAGCATTCGACCACGGCACCGGCCGAGGAGCGGGACTCCGAACTCGCCGAGTGACCCGTCGGGTCGGGGCGGGGATGGTGCGTCCGCGCATCGCTCACGCGTCGCTCCGTCCCGTCGGCGTCACGGGGCCGCCCGCGAGCGCCGGGTCGTTCCACTCCTCGGTGCGGGTCGAACACCCGGAACGCGGCAGGCCTTGCAAGAGCGCTCAGCCGGTCGCTTCTGCGTTCCTGGATTCGCTCCACCCGCCTGATTGGTCACCTTTCGTCACCATTTGGCGGCCAGGAGTCATTGCCTTCGCACATGTGTTTCAGGGTGCGGTGCGGGGGAAGGCGCAGGGTGAGTGCTTCGGACAGGAGGCACGTCCGTGGGGCCCGGTGTATGCCGGATCGCGGGTGTGTTCCGCCTGGTCGGTGCGTGCCCGCTCCCATGGGGACCGTCCTTCGACAACCCCTTGAGGGAGTTGTGAGCACCACCATGGACACAGTCACCACCCGGAAGCGCCATCCGCACGACGACGCCCCCCGCACCGCCGCCGCCTTCGCCCGCCTCTCGCACCTGCCCGCCGGACCCGAACGGGACACCCTGCGCGACGAACTCGTCCGCGTCTGGCTCCCCATGTCCGAACGCATCGCCGGCCGCTACCGGGGAAAGGGCGAGCCCTACGAGGACCTGCGCCAGGTCGCGGCCCTCGGCCTCGTCAAGGCCGTCGACGGCTACGACCCCGACCGCGGCCACGCCTTCGAGAGCTATGCCGTCCCGACGGTCACCGGCGAGATCAAGCGCCACTTCCGCGACCACATGTGGGCCCTGCACGTGCCCCGGCGCGTCCAGGAACTCCGCAACAGGGTGCGCGTCGCCCTGCGGGACCTGTCCGCGACGGGGCCGGACCGGCGCCCGAGCGTCGCCGAGATCGCCGAGTACGCGCAGCTGAGCGAGGAGGACGTACAGGCCGGTCTGGAGGCGCTGGACAGCTTCACCGCGCTCTCGCTGGACGCCGAGACGCCGGGCGAGGACGCGGGCATGACGCTCGTCGGCCTGCTGGGGGAGTGCGACGCCGGATTCGACCTGGTCGTCGACCGCGAGGCGGTCAAGCCCGCCCTGCGGACACTCCCCGAGCGCGAACGCACCATCCTCTACCTCCGTTTCTTCCGCGGCATGACCCAGAGCCGCATAGCGGAGCATCTCGGCGTCTCCCAGATGCACGTCTCCCGGCTGATCACCCACTCCTGCGCCACGGTGCGCGAACGCGTACTGGCCGACGCCGCCTAGCCGCGCCGGGAAGGGGAGGCCGGCCGCCCCGCGATGTCGCTCCTGGGGCGGCCGGTGGCGGGCTCACTGCCGAACCCTCCCGGGAGCGGTTGGGCAGCTTGCCGCCCTCTTCGGACTACCGGGCTGGGGCCGGTTCAAACAACAACCGGCCCACTGGTCGACGCGTCGCACGGAATCGCGGACGGGCGGAGCCGTGTCGTCCGCCCGCTGTGTCCGCGTGGTCACAGGCCGGTGAGGAAGGGGGTTCCTCGCCGGCTCCCAGGTGGCCGTCGTACCCTCAACTACGCGGAACGCAGGGCCTGTTGGGGCGCTCCGCCGACGGTCGGGGCGCGTGCGTACGGGACCTCCTGGCGTACCGGTATGCTCTCGACTGTTGTCTGACGGCAACTATGGTCACATGAGACGGTTCGGTGGGGAGGGTAGGGCCATGGTGGTGCCACAGCCGCAGGCCGACGACCTGTTGTCGGTGGGCGGCGAAGGGGTCGGCCCGGAAACCTGGGTGGCCTGGCAGCCCGCCGTCCTGCTGGTCGAGGACGACGCCGGTGACGCGCTGTTGGTGGAGGAACTGGTCGCCGACAGCGCGCTGAAGATACGTCTGCAGTGGGTGCGGTCGATGGCCGAGGCCGCCGAGGTGCTCGCGGACGACGTACCGGACTGCGTCCTGCTGGACCTGCACCTGCCGGACGCCCAGGGACTCGAGGCGCTCTCCCGGGTCCGGGCGGGCGCCGAGCGGGCCGCTGTCGTGGTCCTCACCGGCCTCGCCGAGGAGGAGACCGGACTGGCCGCCGTCGCCGCCGGCGCACAGGACTACCTGGTCAAGGGCCGGGTCGAGCCGGGCCTCTTCGGCCGGGCCGTGCGCTACGCGATCCAGCGCAAGCAGGCCGAGCGCGCGGCCGTGGCGCTCCAGGCCAGCCGCATGCAGGCCCAGGAGAACGCCCGCCTGGAACGGGGCCTGCTGCCCCGCCCCCTGCTGCGCGGCGAGGGCGTCGAAGCGGTGGCCCGCTACCGCCCCGGCCGCGCCCAGGCGCTGCTCGGCGGTGACTTCTACGACATCGTGCAGAGCGTCGACGGCACGGTCCACGCGGTGGTCGGTGACGTCTCCGGGCACGGGCCCGACGAGGCCGCCCTCGGTGTCGCGCTGCGCATCGCCTGGCGCACGCTGGTCCTCAGCGGTGTCACGGGCGCCGAACAGGTGGCCCGACTGGAGGAACTCCTGGTCGCCGAGCGCGCCCGAAGCGAGGTCTTCGCCACTCTCGTCAGTCTCGTGGTCGCACCCGGCGCGCGCACGGCCCGGGTGGTGCGGGCCGGGCACCACGGGCTGCTGATGCGGGACGGCGGCCGCGTGGAGTGGGTCGAGCTGCCCGGCGGCCCGGCCCTGGGCGTGGTCCCCGGCCACGCCGACTGGCCCGTCGAGGAACTCGCCGTACCGACGGACGCGGCCGTGGTGCTGTTCACCGACGGTCTCTTCGAGGGTCATGTCGGGCGCGGCTCGGAGCGCCTGGGGGAGGACGGGCTGCTACGGCTCGCACGGGAGCGGGCCGCCCTGGCACCGGAGCCGTTCGTCGACGAACTCATCGCCCGCGCCGAGGGGTTGGCGGAGGCGCAGGGCGGCCTGGCGGACGACGTGGCCGTGCTGCACCTGCACTGGACATGAAGCACCTGCCCCGGACGTGATTCACCGCGCCGGAAACGAGCAGGTGGGACGAGAGGGTGTCGAAACGAGACGAACGGTGAGGTACATGACGGGCGGTACAGGGATCGGGCGTCGGCTGACGGTGCAGGGATGGTTCTTCCTGGCGCTGTCGCTCATGGTGCTGCTGGTCGTGATCGGCACCGCGATCGGCGCCAACCTGCTGAGCCAGACGGCCCGGGTCACCGACGATCTGCTGCTGCGCGTCCAGCCCTCCCAGACCGAGGCGTACCGGCTGCAGGCCGCCCTGGTCAACCAGGAGACCGGCATTCGCGGCTACGCGATCGCCGCCGACAAGCAGTTCCTCACCCCGTACACCGGCGGCAAGCAGGACGAGGCCCGCTCGGCCGCGCGGCTGCGCGCACAACTCCGTGACCGGCCCGAACTGCTCGCCGATCTGCGGGCGGTGGAGCGCGGTGCGGCCGCCTGGCGGAAGGACTACGCCGAGCCCCTCGCCGCCGCCGTCACCCCCGGTCGTCCGGGCGCCGTCGACCAGGCCACCGTGGACAGCGGCAAGCACGAGTTCGACCACCTGCGCACCCTCTGGGCCAAGCAGAACGCCGACCTCGCGCAGGCCGTGAAGGAGGGCCGGGCCCACCTCGCCCACCAGCGGACGGTCCGCGACTCCGTCCTCAGCGCCATGGTCGCCGGCTTCCTGCTGACCGGCATCGCCCTCGCCGTCCTCGTGCGCATGCTCGTGACCCGGCCCATCGAAGCGCTGAGCAAGGCGTCGGAACGGGTCGCGGGCGGCGACTTCGCGCACCGCATCACCGGCGACGGCCCGGTCGACCTCATTGCGGTGGCCGGAGCCGTCGAGGGCATGCGCAGACGGATCGTCGCCGAGCTCGACGCCTCCCGCGACCAGGAGGAGATACTGACCCGACAGGCCGCCGAGCTGGACGCCCAGGCCGTCGAACTGCGGCGCTCCAACGCCGAGTTGGAGCAGTTCGCCTACGTCGCCTCGCACGACCTGCAGGAGCCGCTGCGCAAGGTCGCCTCGTTCTGCCAGCTCCTGGAGAAGCGCTACGGCGACAAGCTGGACGACCGCGGCCTGCAGTACATCGACTTCGCCGTCGACGGCGCCAAACGCATGCAGGTCCTCATCAACGACCTGCTCACCTTCTCCCGCGTCGGACGCCTCGACGACACTCGGGAGAAGGTCGGCCTCGGCCCGGCGCTGGACAAGGCCCTGCGGAACCTCGCGGCGGCCGTGGAGGAGTCGGAGGCCCGCATCGACCGGCCCGAGACCCTGCCCGAGATCGTCGGCGACCCGACGCTGCTGACGATGCTCTGGCAGAACCTGGTGGGCAACGCCCTCAAGTTCCGCCATCCGGACCGCGCCCCGCACGTGACCGTCACCTGCGACCCCGACCCCGACAGCCCCGGCATGTGGCGCGTGCGGGTCGCCGACAACGGCATCGGCATCCCCGAGGAGTTCACCGACAAGGTCTTCGTCATCTTCCAGCGGCTGCACAGCCGCGACGCCTACGGCGGCACGGGCATCGGACTCGCCCTGTGCAAGAAGATCGTCGAACACCACGGCGGCCGTATCTGGATCGAATCCCGCGTCGGCGAGGGCACCAGCTTCTGCTTCACGCTCCCCACCGGCGAAGAGACCACCGAAGCCAGCGGCAGCACTGACGCCACCGCCGACACCACCACGGACGACAAGGCCCTTACATGACCCTCCCCGGCGCGACCCCGATCGACGTCCTCCTCGTGGAGGACGATCCGGGCGACGAACTGATGACCCGCGAAGCCTTCGAGGACAACAAGATCGGCAACACCCTCCACGTCGTCCGGGACGGCGAGGAGGCCCTCGACTTCCTCTACAAGCGCGGTGAGCACACCGACGCCCCGCGGCCCGACCTGATCCTCCTCGACCTCAACCTGCCGAAGTACGACGGCCGTCAGGTCCTGGAGAAGATCAAGTCCGACCCGGAGCTGGCACACATCCCCGTGGTCGTCCTGACCACCTCCTCGGCCGAGGAGGACATCCTGCGCAGCTACAAACTGCACGCCAACGCCTACGTCACCAAGCCGGTCGACCTCGACCAGTTCATCGCCGCGGTCCGGCAGATCGACGACTTCTTCGTGCAGGTCGTCCGACTGCCCCACCGCTTCGGCTGAGGCGCTAGGGTTTTCGTACGAGGTGATGAAGCGGGCGTCGAGTTGGTGAGGGCGATGATGTCGGAGGACGACCGGGCCGACGAGATCACCGGAGTGTTCCTGCACAGGCTGCCGGAGGACACCTGGTGGTGGTCGGACGAGATGTTCCGTCTGCTCGGCTACGAACCCGACGCCGTCACGCCCACCGCCAAGCTGCTGCGCGGCCACGTCCACACCGAGGACCAGGCCGGCCTCGACAGCGCCCTGGAACACGGCAGGACCACCGGGCTCCCCTTCAGCTGCTACCTCCGCGTGGTCGGCACACCGGACGAGGAACGCAGCGTCGTCCTGGTCGGCGACGGCCGTACCGGAGACGACGGCGAGGTGGTCGTGCTGCGCGGGTTCGCCGTCGACGTGACGAAGTCCGTACGGCAGGAGGCACGGCGCACCGCCGACTCCGACATCGAGCGGGCCCGCGTCTCGCAGGAGGACATCGACCTCGCGCGCGGTGTGCTCATGGGCCTCTACGGCATCGACGCGGACGTCGCGATGCGCGTCCTGCGCCGCCACTCCCAGTACGCCAACGTCAAACTCCGCACGCTGGCCCAGTCCGTGCGCGAGGCCGCGCCCACGGCACCCGGCCGGCCGCAGCACGACCTGCACCAGCGGATCTCGGCCGTGCTGTACCCGGACCGGGACTGAGCGGGCGGCCAAGCTCCCGGGGAAGGGACCGCTTGGGGGTGTGAATCTCGGGTAGGCCACCCCCATGAGCGGCGAATCACCACACTGCCGACTTCTCTGAGGTGTCGAACACGTGGCACCGCACGGGGAGGCGGACCGGAAACCGGCGCAAGCGGATGGCACGGAGGCCGTCGCGGGCCGGATCGCCGATGCCGTGGACGGCCTGGCCGAGCTCTGGACCACGGCGGCGGCCGAGGCGTCCGTCCGGCTCTCACCGCATCAACTGCGCGCCCTGCACGCCCTGGAGGCCACACCGGGCGCGAACCTGACCATGCTGGCGGAACGGCTCGAGGCAGGGCTGCCCACGGTGAGCAGGCTGTGCGACCGGCTGGAGGCGGCCGGGCTGCTGCTCAGGGAGGCCGCACCGCACAACCGCAGGGAGATACAGCTGCGCCTCACCACGCACGGCTGGGATGTGCTCGCCGAGGTGGCCGAGCTCCGGTCCCGGGCGCTGACCGAGGTCGTACGGGGGATGGAACCGGACGACCGCGCGGCCCTGGAGCAGGGTCTGCGGGCGTTCGTCACGTCGCTCCGGGATCCGCCGCCCGACGAGGACGGGTGAGCGCGCGCCTCACGACGCGTCGGCGCCGCGCCCGTTCCAGTCCAGGCAGACCACGGCCGCGTCGGCGGTCAGGTCGGTGCTGCCGAAGTGCTCGACCAGGCTCGCCACCACCGAGCGCGCGACCTCCTGCGGAGCCTGTGTCGGCGCCGCGTCGAGCGCCCGGCGCAGCGCGTCCTCGCCGAACAGGGCGCCCTGCGGTGAACGGGCCCCGTGGACGCCGGTGCTCACCGCCACGAGCCGGTCACCGGGTCGTACGGAGAAGATCTGCTCCTCGTAGGCCGTCTCCTCGAACATGCCGAGCGGGAGCTGTGCCTCCAGTTCGATCTGCTTCACCGTGTCGCCGCGGCGGCGGTAGAGGCGGGGCGAGCCCGCGTCGACGGCCTGGACGGTGCCCGTCGCGAGGTCGAAGCGGAGCAGCAGGGTCGAGGCGTACACCTTGCCGCCGAACTGGGCGTACACGGCCTGGTCGGCGAGGCGCGCCTGGTCGGAGAGGCTCACACCGGCCCGGCGGGCGTTGCGCAGGGCGCCCACCGTCACGCTGGTGAGCAGCGAGGCGTCGATGCCCCGGCCCATGCCGTCGGTGACCGTCATGGTGAGCCGGCTGCCGTCGGTGCTCCAGTCGAAGTTGTCGCCGCCGACGGTGTACGCGGGCTCCAGATGGGCGCCGATCACGAACTCCGGGAGACCGCAGCCGCGCCCCGGCAGGAGCTGCCACTGCATCTCGGCGGCCAGCGTGAGCCGTCGCGTACGGCGGGTCAGGAGGTACAGGTCGGTGTCGCGCTCCGCCGTGGCGATCTCGTGGCCCAGCGCGGTCGCGAACTCGGCGAGCCCGCGCACCCCGGCGGCGTCGGCACCGGCGGCGGGCACCCGGGCGGAGAGGACGCCGAGCCGGTCGCCGCGCACGGTGACGGGCACGTACACGGTGGCCGTCGCGTCCTCGGCCGGTTCGACGACGGGCGTCTGCACGGTGAACGCCTGTCCCGCCGGACCGTCGTATGCGGAGAGGGGTTCGGCGGTGTCCGGCAGCGGATCGACCGGTCGCAGCACGCGCAGGCCGTAGTCGGCGAGGAGGAGGGCGACGTCCCGGGCTCCGGCGCGGTCACCCAGCAGGCGCCGGGCCGTCTCCACGAGAGCGTTGGGCGGGGCCGACCGCAACTCGCTCTCCACAGAGGGGAGCGACTCAGAGGTGCTCACGGCGTTCACCCTTCCGGCTCAGTGTCTTCACACTAGCGCCACGCCGGTGGGTGCGGGTTACGACAGGGCGCACCTCACCGACCCCGCCAGTCCAGGCACACCACCAAGGCGTCGTCGTCGGGAGTCGGTGTGCCGCGATGGCCGGTCAGCTCGCGCAGCACGGCCCGCGGTACCTCGGCGGCGGGCAGCAGCCTCGTGTGCTGGATCGCCCGCGCCAGCGCCGCGTCGCCGTAGGCCTCACCCTTGGGCGAGGCGACGGCGTACACCCCGTCACTGACGAAGAGGAGCCGGTCCCCGGGCTCGACCAGGAAGTCCTGCTCGACGTAGTCGGTCTCCTCGAACATGCCCAGCGGCAGCTGCGCGTCGAACTCGATCCGCTCCACCACTCCGTCCCGCAGCCGCATCGTCTGCGGCGATCCGGCGTCCACCACCCGGGCCCGCCCGGTGGTGAGGTCGAAGTCGAACATCAACACCGACATATGGCTACGGCCCTGGTAGTGGGCGTACACGGCCTGGTCCGCGAGCGCCGCCTGGTCGGCGAGGGGGATGCCCGCCCGGCGCGCGTTGCGCAGGGCGTTGACCGTCAGGTTCGTCAGGAGGGATGCCTCTATGCCCTCGCCCATGCCGTTCGAGGCGTAGAGCGTGAGGTGGTCGGCGGTGGCGGACCAGTCGAAGTTGTCGCCGTGGATCGCGTACGCGGGCTCCAGCTGTGCGCCCAGGTCGAACTCGGAGCGCGAGCACGAGCGGCCGGGCAGCAGCTGCCACTGCATCTCCGCCGCCAGCGTGAGCCGGTCCTTGCGCCGGGCCCGCAGATACAGGTCCGTGTCGCGCTCGGCGACCAGCACCTCGTGCCCCAACACCTCGGCCAGCTCGGTCAGTTCGGGCAGGCACTCGCGTACGTGCTCGCCGCCGGGCAGCGTCACCGAGAGTACGCCGAGACGGTCACCGCGCACGCTGATCGGCAGGTGGACGCGCACGCTGCCGTCGCCCAAGTTGCCCTCCACGAAGGCTTCTTGGGCGCCGAAGGCCCGGCCCGCCGGGGTGTTGTGCACGGAGACCGGCGGCAGGGTGTGCGGCAGGTCGGTCACCGGCTGGAGCGCGGTCAGGCCGTAGTCGGCCATGAGCAGGTCCACGGAGTCCGCTCCGTACAGCCTGCCCAGTTCGCGGCCGACGACGTCGGGCAGCTCATGGGGGGCCGCCGTGCGCAGGGCGCGCTCGACAGCCAGGAATCTGTTCACGATCGTAGGTATGCCAATCTCTCACCCGAGGCACGCGTCGCCCGCTCTGCGGTGGGCCGTACGGCCCCGGCGCCGTGTGTCGTCTCGTCCATCCGTGTCCGTTGCGCGCGCCTAGTAGGCTGGGGCCCGTCCCTGTGCCTGCGAGAGTGTGACCGTGACGTCCTTCCACCCCCGCCCCGAACCCGACGAGGTCGCGCGCGTCACCTCTACGGCCGCGGAACTGCTGGAAGTCCTGTGGGGGCGCGCCTCGACGGCGCCCGCGTCCGCCTCGCAGCTGCGGGTCCTGTTCATCCTGGAACACCACGAGGGCATCAATCTGCGCACCCTCGCCGACCACCTCGCCTCGACCCCGCCGTCGACCAGCCGGCTGTGCGACCGGCTGCAGGCCGCCGGGTTCGTCGACCGCGAGGTGAGCCCCACGGACCGGCGCGAGGTGCGTCTGTACCTCAGCAGCCTGGGGCGTTCCTTCTTGTCGGACCTGCGGGCCCGGCGCGAGCTGGCGCTCGGGGCGGTGCTGGAGCAGATGCCGGCCGCCGGGCGCAGCGCGCTCCTCACCGGCCTCGAGGCGTTCTGTGCGGTGGCCGCGGCGCAGATACACGACCACGACGACTCCTCCGGCAGCCGTACCGCCTGACCGAGCCGCCCGACAGCCGCCCGATGGGCGGCTGTCTGCTGTTCGTGGCCGGTGCACGGAGTGGCCTCCGCCGACCGGGACATCCCAGATCCTTCCCCCTGCTGCGACAACACCCGCTACTTTCTTGCCTCATGGCCATAGTTGTCAAACGGCAAGTTTCACGGGTGCCGGTGTCGACGTGTGGTCGAGCGGGGGATGTTCGGTGCAGGTTGGGAGGCCGGTCAGCCGAGTTCGGCGCCCTTGGCGGCCGCCTCGGACTCGGAGTGCGCGTCACCGGTGGCGAGCGTGCCGCCCGCGCTCTCCAGGTGCGCCCGCACGAACCACTGGAACTGCTCCAGGTCGCGCAGCTGTCCGATCAGCAGGTCCTCGGTGGCGGGGTCGATGTCGCCCGCCTCCTTGACCGCGGCCCGGACGTCCTCGATCAGCCCCGTGTAGACGAGGTTGAGCGCGCCGAGATGCGCGATGGCGTCGGCCCGCCCGATCGAGTAGTCGTCCCAGGTGCGCTCGGCCACCAGCGTGCCCGGCGTGCCCGGCGCGATGCCGCCCAGCGCGGCGATGCGCTCGGCCACGTCGTCGGCCATCTCGCGTACCTGGTCGACCTGCGGGTCGATCATCTCGTGCACGGCGATGAAGTGCGGCCCGACGACGTTCCAGTGCACGTGCTTCAACGTCAGGTGGAGATCGTTCAGCGAGTGGAGCCGCTGCCGCAGCACGCCGATCAACCGGCCCGCGGCCTCGCGCTGGATCCCGGGAACGGTGTACTTCGGGGTCAGGTCCTTGATCTCCTTGGTCATGGTTCACCTCTGGTCAGTGGGTGGAGCGTGCGGTTCCTTACCTGCTCACGGGTGCCCCTGTCCGGCGAGGTCAGACATCCCGTCGCTGAGCGATACGTCACGAATGGCCCGAGTGCCGTCCGCCGGGCAGCAGATCCTGGATCCTCGCCTTGAACCCCTGCCTGACCATGGCGGTGCCATCGCTGTCGCCCTTGAGGACGGAGGACGCGGCGGCCTCGATCTGCTCCAGGGTCGAGTGCGGCGGGAGCGGCGGTACGGCGGGGTCGGTCACGAAGTCCAGCACGCACGGCCGGTCGGCCGCGAGCGCGCTCTCCCAGGCGCCGGTCACCTCGTCCGGCTTCTCCACCCGGATGCCGGTCAGCCCCAGGGAGCGGGCGAAGTCGGCGTAGGCGACGTCCGGGATCGACTGCGAGGGCAGGAACTGCGGGGCTCCCTCCATGGCCCGCATCTCCCAAGTCACTTGATTCAGATCCCGGTTGTTCAGTACGGCGACGATCAGCCGCGGATCCGCCCACTCCTGCCAGTACTTGGCGACGGTGACCAGCTCGGCCATGCCGTTCATCTGCATCGCCCCGTCCCCGACGAGCGCGATGGCCGGCCGGTCACCGTGCGCGAACTTCGCACCGATGGCATACGGCACCCCCGCACCCATCGTGGCGAGCGTCCCCGACAGCGAACCCCGCATCGCACCGCTCAACTTCAGGTGCCTGGCATACCAGTTGGCGGCCGAACCGGAGTCGGAGGACAGGATCACATCGTCCGGGAGCAGCCCGTTGAGCGCGTGCACGACGTACTCGGGGTTGACCGGATCGGCCTCGACGGCGGCCCGCCGTTCCATGACCTCCCACCAACGGGCCACGTTGGCCTCGATCTTGACCCGCCACGACGGGTCGTCCATCTGCTCCAGCAACGGCAGCAGCCGGCGCAGCGTCGCCCCGGCGTCACCGACGAGATTCACCTCGAAGGGATAGCGCAGCCCCACCATGTGCGGATCGATGTCGATCTGCACGCCCCGCGCCTTCCCGAACTTCGGCAGGAACTGCGCGTAGGGGAACGACGAGCCGATCACCAGCAGCGAGTCGCACTCGCGCATCATCTCGTACGACGCTTTGGTGCCCAACAACCCGATGGCGCCGGTGACATAGGGCAGGTCGTCGTCCAACGCGTCCTTGCCCAGCAGGGCTTTGGCGACCCCGGCACCGAGCCGGTCGGCGACCGCCTTCACCTCCGCACGGGCACCTCGCGCACCCTGCCCGATCAAAATGGCCGTCTTTCCACCGGAGTTGAGCACATCGGCGGCCCGCCGCAGATCGTCGTCGTCCGGCACCACCGTGGAGTGCGGCATGCCCAGACTGGAGGGCACCATCTTGAAGGCGTGCTCGGGCGGCGCGTAGTCGAGTTCCTGGACGTCCAGCGGGATGATCACCGCGGTCACCGAGCGGCGCGCCATGGCGGTGCGCATGGCGCGGTCGATGACGTTGGGCAGTTGCTCCGGGACGGTGACCATCTCGCAGAAGTCGGAGGCCACGTCCTTGTACAGGCTCAGCAGATCGACCTCCTGCTGGTAACTGCCGCCCATGGCACTGCGGTTGGTCTGCCCGACGATCGCGACGACGGGGACGTGGTCGAGCTTCGCGTCGTAGAGGCCGTTGAGGAGATGGATGGCGCCGGGCCCGGAAGTGGCCACGCAGACACCGACCTTGCCGGAGAACTTGGCGTAGCCGACGGCCTCCAGAGCGGACATCTCCTCGTGCCGTGCCTGGATGAAGCGGGGGTTGTCCTCCGCGCGGCCCCAGGCGGCGAGGAGGCCGTTGATGCCGTCGCCCGGGTAGGCGAAGACATGGGTGACGTCCCACTCGCGCAAGCGCTCAAGGAGGTGGTCGGAGACCTTGGTGGTCATGGGCGGGGTCCTTCCGGTGGGGGATGTCCGTCCGGTACGGGCCTACGGGTACCCCGGAAGTCGCCGCCACGACATGCCGCGGGCCGGAAGCCTCGGCCTCCGGCCCGTTGTCCGGCCCCTGTATCTCCGACTCGTCAGTCGTCTCCTCTGACGATGTTGCCCTCGGTGAGTGTCTGCGGAGGCGGTGTCACGCTGTTGTCGTCGACGGGCGGGATACAGGTGCGTACGGCCTTCCCGCTGCGGCGACGGGCCTTCGCCCAACCGGTCTCGGGCGGCAGTTGCAGGTCTTCCTTCTTCGCGGTGCGCGCGGTCACGGCGCTTCAACTTCTCTCTCTGTGTGGAATGTGCGGTCCCTTGAGCCAACCGTTCGGGTCCCCGCCGGGCACGGACTCAAACTCCGCCGGGCCGACCCGGCACCAGGACCGTGCGATCAACTCCGGGCGAATTCCAGGAGATCGGCGTTGAACCGCTCGGCGAATTTCGGCACCATCGCCAGGCCGTGCGGAGCGCCCGGGTAGACTTTGTAGATCGCGTCCTTGACGAGCTTCGACGATTTGTCGCCGGAGGCCACGATCGGAACGATCTGGTCGTCGTCGCCGTGCACGATCAATGTCGGGACGTCGATCTTCTTGAGGTCCTCGGTGAGATCGGTCTCGGAGAATGCCTTGACGCAGTCATAAGCGCCCTTGATCCCCACGGTCATGCTCCAGAGCCAGAACTCGTCACGGGTTCCCTGGGTGACGGTCGAGTCGTCCCGGTTGGCGCCGTAGAACGCGGCACTGAGATCTTTGTAGAACTGTGAGCGGTCCGTCTCCACGCCCTTGCGGATGTCGTCGAAGACGTCGATCGGCAGCCCTTCCGGGTTCGCGTCCGTCTTGAGCATGAGCGGCGGGATCGCGCCGAGCAGGACGGCCTTGGCGACCCGGCCTGAGCCGTGCCGGCCGAGGTAGCGGGTGACCTCGCCGCCGCCGGTCGAGTGCCCGACCAGGATCACGTCACGGAGATCCAGGGCTTCGATGACCGACGCGAGATCGTCGGCGTACGTGTCGAGGTTGTTGCCGTCCCAGGGCTGACCGGAACGCCCCCCTCCACGCCGGTCGTGGGCCACGGCACGGAAGCCGTTGTCGGCCATCACCTTCAGCTGGGGATCCCACGCGTCGGCGGTCAGCGGCCAGCCGTGGGAGAAGACGACCGGCTGACCCGATCCCCAGTCCTTGTAGAAGATCTGCGTGCCGTCCGAACTGGTGGCGAAAGGCATGGTGTGTTCCTCTCGAAATGATCGAACTGATTGAGTGCGTCATTTGAGTACGTCATACGGAGATTCGACGACGGCGAAGGGTCAGCGGCGAGAGGCGACCGGAATGAGCACGTCGACCACAACACTTTAGGGGAGGCCAGGCACTTCCGCGTGTCGAGCGCATTCCCGGCCGCTTCCACCGTAACCCGGGGGTGGGGCGAAAAACGTCAGACCGTGGTTCGATCTCTCGCGCCCGTGCGATGGCTACCGTTTCGGCCATGCCAGAACTGACAGCACGGAACGTCGGCCCGTCCGGAATCGAGATCGCCTACGAACGTTTCGGTGACCCCGGGGCGCCGCCGGTCCTGCTGATCATGGGAGCGGGCGCCCAGCTGATCAATTGGCCGGAGGGATTCTGCCAGGCACTGACCGACCGGGGTCTGCACGTGATCCGCTTCGACACCCGCGACGCCGGCCGCTCGACCCACTTCCCCGAGGCACCCGTACCGGACTTCGCGGCCGCCCTGGCCGGCGACCTCTCCACGGCGTCCTACACGCTCTCCGACCTGGCGGCCGACACCGTGGGCCTGCTCGACGCCCTCGGCCTCACCGGGGCGCACCTCGTCGGCTCTTCGATGGGCGGGATGATCGCCCAGATGATCGCGATCGAGTACCCGGAGCGGACCCGCTCGCTCACCTCGATGATGTCCACGACCGGCGAGCCCGGCGTCGGGGAGGCCGACTTCTCCGTCTTCGCCGGACTGGGAGCACCGCCGCAGGACCGGGAGGCGTTCGTCCAGTGGCAGGTGCGCGCCCTGAGGCTCGCCGCGTCCCCGGGCTTCCCGTTCGACGCGACCGCCGCGGCCGAGCGGGCCGGGCGCGTCTTCGACCGGGGCTACGACGCCCTCGGCATCCAGCGTCAGGGCCTCGCGGTGGTGGCCACGGGCGACCGTACCGAACGGCTGCGGTCGCTGCGGGTGCCCACGCTGGTGGTGCACGGCGCCGACGACATCGTGTGCGACGTCAGCGGCGGTCGCGCCACGGCCGCCGCCGTCCCCGGCGCCGACCTGGTGATCCTGGAGGGAATGGGCCACAGCCTTCCGCAGGAGCTGTGGCCCGAACTCGCCGACCACATCGGCGAGTTCGTGCACCACGTGGAGACGGTGACAGCCTGAGCGTCAACCCCGGTCCGCGTCGTCGCGTGCCCACTGCGCGGCCCGGACCGTTCCCTCCTTGATGCCCTGCCGGGGGAGTTGCAGGCCGAGTGAGACCTCCAGGGCGTGGAAGTACAGCTCGAAGTCGTGGAACAGCTCGGGATGGTCCAGTTCGGCGTGGCGCAACGCCCGGTTGAGGAAGTCGAGTTGGCCGCCCCGGTAGTAGGGGGCTCGGCCCCGCTTGTACCAGATCAACTCCAGCACGCCCCGGTCGTCGTCGACGCGGCGGCCGTCGCGTACGTAGTCGAAGGTGTAGATGGCCTTCGCGGAGGTGGCGGTCAACTGCACGGTCTCCGTGACTCCGAGTCGGGCGAGAGCCGCGCTGTCGGCCTGAACGCCGTCCGGTGTGTCGTTGTACAGCAGGAACGCCCATCCGCCCGCCTCCCCGAAGCAGACGGTCTCCCAGGCGGTCTCCCAGTGGTCGCGGCCGGGGTCGTCCCTGTCGCGCAGGTCCAACAGGCGTGTCCCGGTGGCGACTTGATCCGGGTCGGCTCCGTGGAGCAGGGCGATCTGTTCGGCGCTGACGTTCTCGCCGCGGAAGAAGGTGAGGACGGTGTAGGGGTCCTGGTCGCGCCATTCGCGGGCGACCCAGGCGAAGCGCTCCAGCGGGTCACGTCCGCACGGCCCGTCCGTCCGCGTACCGTCCAGGTCGTTCATCCCGCCGTCGCGGTACCTGCTTCCCCACGCGGGGTTGATCCGGTCCAGCAAATCGGCCTGGCCGCTGACCAGATTGACGGCGGGCCCGCGGCCGGGGGAGTGGGCCACGATGTGTTCGGCGAGATCATGGACCGCCTGCTCCGCGACGAAGTACAGCACCTGGTCATGGTTCCGGGTGGCGAAGTCCTCCCGGCCCAAGCCGCGGTGACCGCGCACGGTGCCGTCCTCGTCCACCACGAGGAAGAGGTCACCGGCGTGGCTCACCCGCTGCATGTACTGGTCCCGCGATGTGCCGGTGGGCGGGAACATGGCGTCGTCGAGCAGGTCGGAGCCCGCCGCTATGGTCTGCCACGCGCGTTTGAGTGTGTCCTCCGTTGTCCGCATGGGCGTCAGTATGCAAGGGGGTATTGCTGCGGGTGCCGACGGGGGCGCCCCTCAACTCGCGGGGCAAGCAAGGTAGTTGCGGACGGGCACCCGGGGTGCCACCCAGGCACCCGAGTTGACCCGCGGTGGGGAAATTCGTTGGACAACGCCTCGGTCGGCAGCCAGCGTTGTCGGAATGGGACAGGAGACGCTTTGGGACGCCGACGCCGCCCAGCGCTATGACACGCCCGGTACCGGCATGTTCGCGCCCGGCACGCTGGGGCCGGTCGTGGACCGCCTCGCGCATCTCGCCGGCGACGGGGCCGCGCTGGAGTTCGCCATCGGGACCGGGCGGGTCGCCGTGCCGCTCGCCGAGCGTGGAGTGCCGGTCACCGGGATCGAGTTGTCGGAGCCGATGGTGGAGCGACTGCGCGCCAAGGCCGACGAGGCGACGATCCCGGTCGTCATCGGGGACATGGCGACCACCGTCGCGCCCGGGACGTACAGCCTCGTCTATCTCGTCTACAACACGATCTCGAACCTGCTCACCCAGGCCGAGCAGGTCGAGTGCTTCCGCAACGCCGCCCGGCATCTCACGCCCGGCGGACGGTTCGTGATCGAGCTCTGGGTACCGGAGTTGCGCACACTTCCGCCGGGGCGGCAGGCCACAGTCTGGCGGACCGACTCCGACTACATCGGCCTGGACACCTACGACGTCCTGCGGCAGCACGCCGTGTCGCACCACTTCCGGATCGACGGGACCGAGCAGGCGCGGCTGTACCGCAGCCCGCACCGTTACATCTGGCCGGCCGAACTCGATCTCATGGCCCAGCTGGCCGGGTTCGAGCTGGAGAGCAGGCATGAGGACTGGTCCGGCGGCGAGTTCACCGCCGAGTCGCGCGACCACGTCTCCGTCTACCGCGTGCCGCCGACGCCGTAGCCGCCTCAACTGGGCGGTGCGAAGGGGTACTTACGGCACTTGTGCCCCACCCGCCGCGCCGTCCGGGGCGTCCGTCAGAGGGATACGGGCGGTGATGCGCTTGCCGACGGGTTCGCGCTGTGCCTCGAAGCCCCACGCCACGGCCCGTACGATCTCCAGGCCGTGCTGCCCCACCCGTTGGGCGTCGGCGGCACGGGCGACCGGGAGCACCGGGTCGGAGTCCCACACCTCCACCTCGACCAGGGAATCGACGATCCGCAGATCCATCAGCACCGGTCCGGGCGCGTACTTACGGGCGTTGGTGACCAACTCGCTGACGACCAGCTGTGTGAGATCCATGGCACGGGCCGACACCGGCAGCCCGTATTCGGTCTGGGCCCGGGTGAGGAACGCGGCGGCCAGCCGACGGGCTTCGGCGATGCAGGAGCCGTCCCCGTCCAGCGCCACGGTCGACCGCAGGGCCCGGGCCTGCGGCGCCGCGTCGTCGTCCTCCGATGAATCTGGTTCCATCCGGATCGTTTCACCGCCTTCCGCGTGCCCGGCGCATACCCCGTGAAGCAACGCGCACTCCGTCGATCTCCGCCGGGTCCAGCGGAGAGCTCCACCGGACACAAGCATCAACCGTACGATGCGGGGCAGCACTTCGGATGAAATTCCTGATCCGTAGCGCTCACCGACTTGTGTATGAGGACAGATGGTGGACACCGAACACGCGGGGCAGCCGGGGCGGTTGTCGGTCAGGACCGACGTCGTCGACGGCACCTTGGTCGTGGCTGTTGCCGGAGAGATCGACCAGGAGACGGGCGGCTCACTGAGGGAGGTGCTGGAGCTGCCGGAGGGCGCCGCACCGCGCGTTGTCATCGACCTGCGCGAGGTCTCCTTCATGGACTCCAGCGGCATCAACATTCTCATCGCCGTGCAGACCACTCTCGCCGAAGCGGGCGGTTGGCTGCGGCTCGCCGGGGCCGCCCCACCCGTGCTGCGCATCATCCAGCTCGTCGGCATCGACGGATTCATCGGCTGCCACCCGACGGTCCAACAGGCCCTGGAAAGCTGACGGTTGGTGGGGAGAGCGTGCTGAGTGTCGGGGCTGCCGTGAAATCCGCTGGCGGGTTGTCAGGACTCGGTGATAGGCACTCCGGGTGACAGAGATCCTGGAGTTCCCCGTCCTGCTGCGGCTGATCGACGAACGGTCGGTCGCGTTCCGGGCCGCCGTCGCCTCCGCGCCGAGCCTCGACGCACAGGTGCCGACCTGCCCGGAGTGGACGCTGCGCGACCTCGTGGAGCACTTGGGCGGGGTACAGCGCAGCTGGGCCGCAATCGTCGCCGCCGGGCCCGCCGACGCCCGCCCCGACGTGACTGTCTCGGAGGCGCCCCAGGAGCGCGCCGCGCTGCTGGCCTGGTCGGCCGAGTCCACGGAGCAACTCCTGGGTTCGCTGCGGGAGTTCGGCCCGGATCGCGGCTGCTGGACCTGGTGGGGCGATTCGCAGTCCCCGCAGACCTCCGGCGCCGTGGCCCGGCACCAGGTCCAGGAGGCCATGGTGCACGCCTACGACGCCCAGATCACCCTCGGTGCCCCGCGGCCGCTGCCGGACGAGGCGGCACTCGACGGCGTCGACGAGTTCCTGTCCACCTGCTGCGCCGGCACGGACCCCTGGCCGCACGAGCCCGCCGCCGTCGAGTACCACGCCACGGAGGGCCGTTCCTGGCGCCTCGCGCTCTCCGCCGACGGCGCCCGGGCCACCGAACTCCCCGTGCCTGCCACCGGGACCGGACAGGACGCGGCCGGCGCCACCCTCCAGGGCACGGCCGGTGAGCTGGTCCTGGCCCTGTACGCCCGGATCCCGGTCAACTCCCTGAAGGCGGACGGCGACCCGCGTCTCTTCGACCTGCTCCTGGCCTGGGACCCGAGCGCGTAGGCCGTCACGAGCGGGGCGCCTCCTACGCCCCGCTCGTGATCGCGGCCAGTTCGAGGTCGAGCGCCGGGGCTATACCGCTGACGTCGCGACCGACTCTTTTCCGCACCCTCCGTACAAAGTTCGCTGCCTTCTCCGCGGGCAGCCACACGCGCGCGCCGGACGGTGACACGAGGATCACCTCGACGCCCGCGAGCGGCCCCGGCGCGGGTCGTACGGTGATGTCCCCGTCGCCCGCCGGGAACATCAGCCCCAGCGCGAGCAGTTCCCAGGCGAAGGTCCAGGTGACCTCCATACCGTCGGGCCCGAGCAGCACCAGGCGCACCGCCAGACAGTCGTCCGGCCGGTACACCAACTCCGCCGCGACGATGGCTCCTTCGTCGTCCGCCAGCGCCACGAACCCGGTCGTGCCGACCCGCAGCGGAACACCGCCCGTGCGCTCCGTCACGACACCAACTCCCTTTCCCCGGGCGCGCTTTCGCCCGAGGAGGCGCTGAACGTCCGCCGCCCGTGTGAGGCACCGGGGGAGTCCAGGAGGCGTACGGCCGCCATGGCCTCCTCCACCGTGCGGGTGCCGGTCAGCACGCACAGGGTGTAAGCGGCGTTCTGGAGGGGGACGGCGACGGCCATGTCCGCGTCGGCCGCGAGCGCCAGATAACGGTCGACCGCCTGTTGCAGTACTGCCGGGTTCGGCACGATCACGTCAGGCCTCCACGTTCTCGGCGGAACCCGGACTCGTCGACACGCGGTCGCGACAAGAGGGAAAGGGCACGATGACACTCCTCGCACGGGAAGAAAGCGTGCCTGCTTGCCGAAGCACTGGACTGCGCACGCTTGTGCCCCGTCCGTAGGGTCCGAAACGGATACCTGCCCGCGCGATGTGCCTTGCCCCGTCCGGAAGTTCAGGCGGGTTCGGGGACCGGGCCGAGACGCACGCTCGCCACCGCCCTGATGTACGGCCAGGGTGTCGTGAGCGCCCACACGCTGACGGCTGATGTGGGTGCGGGGCCTGCCGGCCGGTCGTAGAGATCGGCGAACAGGTCCCGCATCATTGCTAGTTGCTAGTTGCTAGTTGCGACGGCCTGCCTGACCGTGGCTGACCGAGTCCTGGTCCCCTGTGCCGGAGGCCGGCCCGGAGGTGTCGGAACCGGTGCTGCCCGGGGTTTCCTGGGCGCGGTCGGCGTGGCCCGGCCACCAGGCGGCGTGGCCGATCAGGGCGGTGAGGCTCGGCGTGAAGAACATCGCCATGACGAAGGCGGCGACGGCGATGCCGAAGGAGACCGCGAAACCCATCTCCGTGAGCAACGCGTTGCCGGCCAGCATCATCGTGGCGAAGGTCGCCGCGAGGATGAAACCGGCCGCGGCCACGGTCGGTCCCGCGTGCCGTAGCGCCATGCTCGCCGCCTCGCGCGGATCGCGGCCCTCGCGGGCCTCCTCGCGGAGCCGGGCGATCATGAGGATGTTGTAGTCCGTGCCGATGGCGACCACGAAGAGATACATGATCACCGGGAGCATGAACATCAGCCCCGGGTGTCCCTGAGCGTCCTGGAAGATCCAGACGGTCGCGCCGAGAGTCGCGCCGAAGCCGAGTCCCACCGAGGCGATGAGGTACCACGGTGCGACCACACTGCGCAGGAGCAGTCCCAGGATCAGCATGATCAGCAGGGCGGCGACGGGGAACACGGTCCGGTAGTCGTGGTTGACCGCCGCGTTGATGTCCTTGTAGATCGAGGACATGCCGCCGACCAGCGCCTCGGTGCCGTCGGGCGCCGAGGAGTGCGCGACGTCCCGCACCCGGCCCACGGCGTCGATCGCCTTCTCCGTGGACGCCTCGTACTTCAGCGTGACGGTGAAGTCCGCCGTGGTGCCGTCCTTGTTGACCTGGCTCATCCGGGCGTTCGCGACACCGTCGACGGCACCGAGCTTCTCCGCGTAGGCGGTGAAGGCGGACCTGTCGAGCGGCTTGCCGTCGGTGCTGGAGAGGTAGACGTCGGTGGGGGCCGCGGCGCCCGCCGAGTACGCCTTCTGCATCTCGTCCTGGACGACCATCGACTCCTTGGTCTTGGGCATGGAACCCGAGGCCAGGTCGAAGGTGGCCTTGTAGCCGAGGGTGCCCAGCGACAGCGCGACGAGGACGAGCCCGGAGAGCGCGGCCGTCAGCGCGGGGCGGCGCTGCACACCGCGGCCGAGGGCGGCGAACCGGGCGTTCTGCGGCTCCTGTTGCCAGGACTTGGAGGGCCAGAAGACCTTCGGCCCGATCAGCGACACCACGGCCGGGATCAGGGTCAGGCCCGCGATCAGGGTGACGGTGACCGAGATGGCCAGCGCCGGACCCATCTGCTTGAGGAAGCCCAGCGTGGACAGCACCAGTGCGAGGAACGCGATGATGACCGCGCCGGCGGCCGAGGCGATGGCCTCGCCGACCCGGGCGACCGCGTTGACCATGGCCTGCTTCGGCTCGTCACCCGCCCGCAGCCGTTCCCGGTACCGGAACATCAGGAACAGGAAGTAGTCCGTGCCCACGCCGAACAGCACGACGATCAGGATCGACGAGACGGAACTGTTGGCCTGGAGACCGAACAGCTTTGTGGCGTACGCGATCAGGCCGTTGGCGATGGACGCCACCACACCGATCAGGACCAGGGGAAGGAACGCGAGGATCGGCGCCCGGAAGATGATCAGCAGGGTCACCAGGATGATGAGGAAGGTCCCGATGCCGATCAGCGCCTCGCCGCGCTTCGAGGAGTCCTGCTGGTCGAGGGCCTGCGCGGCGGAACCGCCCAGCTTCACATCGAGGTCCGTGCCCTTGGCCAGCTGCTTGACGTCGTCGCGCAACACCTTCGCGGCGTCCGCCTGCACCGGCTGACCGGCCTTCTTGCTGTCCATCTGAACCAGGGTCATGGTGTACCTGCCGTCCTTGGACGGCGGGCCGGGGACCACCTTCTGCACCTGGTCGATGTGCTTCTTGCCCAGCTCGGTCGTGATCCGGGAGACATCCTTCTTGTCGGCGGCGGTCAGCTTGCCGCCGTCGGTGCGCTGGTACAGCGCGATCGCGGACGGCGTGAAGGCGCTGGGGAACGCCTTCACCTGCAGATCCGCCGCTTTGATGGACTCGTAACTCTTGGGCAGGAAACTGCTCTCGTCACTGTTGGAGGGCAGGCCGGGCGCGGTGGCGACGATCGCCACCGCGGCGATCAGCCAGGCCACGATGGTCCAGACGGGATGTCTGACGACCCCGGTGCCTATACGTCGAAACATGCGGGAGGTCCTCCTGGGAAGGAAGATCACCGCAGCCCGGGGAGCGGACCCCGGCATCGGCGACCCCGACCGGTCCTCACCCGTGGGGCCGGTCGAACGGTTGTCTGTGGTCTTGTCATATCGGTCAGGCGTGAAGATTCATAACACACGCATTGTCTTGGCACAGGTCCGCACGAACGGGTGGTTGTCTGTGACCCGCCCTCCTCCACCACGTTGTGCCGCTGGGCGGCACGCTCGCCGCTTCCGGAGACCGCCCACCCGGCGGGTGCGAGGAGAGGAAATCATGGGAGCAACGAAGTGGTCCACGGCTTTTGGAGCCGCGGGACTGGTCCTCGTGACCGTCGCGGGATCGGCCACCGCCCAGGGGCGGGCGCCGCGCGCACACCTGGCCGGACGCGTCGTCCTCACCAACACGGACAACGGCCGGACGGTGCCCGCGAGTTCGGGCGGTGATGTCGAGATCCGGCTCACCCACACCCGTGGGCGCGGATTCACCTACACCTGGACCGCGCCGGAGTCCGGCAACTCCGCGGTGCTCGGGCATGCTTCGGACGCCACGTACCCGTCGGGAGACGCCACCGCCGTCTTCCACGCGGCATCCGCCGGCGCCGCCACCGTCACCGCGCAACGCCGCTGCGTCCCCGACCCCGGCAGCCTCTGCCCCCTGCTCGTCGAGACCTGGAAGGTGACGATCGAGGTGAAGTGACCCGGCGGTCGGTCGCGTCGGTAGGGTGATTCCGGAGGTGGGTCAAGTGACGGACAGCGTGCGGGAGTTGAGCGAGCCGCCGGAATCGACGACCGTGGTGGTGATCGGCGCGGGCCCGGCCGGACTCACTGTCGCGAACCTGTTGCGGCGCGGCGGGATCGACTGCGTCGTCCTGGAACGGCGGACCCGCGAGTACGTGGCACAGCGCCAGCGGGCCGGCATCGTCGAGACCCGCGCCGTGCGCATGTTCGACTCCTGGGGCCTGGCCGACCGCGTCCTGGGCGGCGTCCCGCACGACGGCATCCTGGAGCTCCGGGTCGACGGCGAGACGCATCTCGTGAACGACTACGACGGCTCCGAGGGTCCTACGGCCCGCCTCTGCCCCCAGCAGATGCTGGTCCAGAAGCTCACCGCCGCGTACCTGGAGGACGGCGGAGACCTGCGCTTCGAGGCCGCCGACGTCTCCCTGCACGACCTCACCGGGGACCATCCCACCGTCCGCTACCGCACGGCGGACGGCGGTCTCCGTACGATCACCTGCTCCTTCGTCGCGGGCTGCGACGGCGACCACGGCGTCAGCCGCGGCGCGGTCCCCGACGGAGCGCTCACGCCGTACGCCTTCGATCACGGGATCGGCTGGCTGACGGTCATGGCCGACGCGCCGCCGCCCGCCCACCCGCTCCTGGCCGTCAGCCCGCAGGGCTTCGCCGCGCACTTCCCGCGCGGCCCGTACGCCAGCCGCTACTACCTCCAGTGCCCGCCGGACGACCGTCCCGACGCGTGGTCCGACACCCGTGTCTGGGACGCGCTGCGCACCCGGCTCGGCGACCCGGCCCTCGTCTCCGGCCCGATCACCGACCGCGAGATCTTCCGGCTCCGCAGCCTGGTCCACGACCCGATGCAGTACGGCCGTCTCTTCCTCGTCGGCGACGCGGCACACATCGTCTCGCCGATGGGCGGCAAGGGGATGAACCTCGCTCTCTACGACGCCGACCTCTTCGCCCGGGCCGTACGGGACGCCGTCCGCGACCAGGACGACACCGCGCTGCGCACCTACTCGGAGCGGTGTCTGCGCCGCGTCTGGAGCGACCAGGAGTTCTCGCACTGGATGACGCGGATGCTGCACGACGCCGGTGATGCCACCAACTCCGGTCCCTTTCACCGTAGTTTGGCCCGCGCCCGGCTCGACCGGCTCTTCACGTCCGCTGCCGCGGCCGGCGCCTTCTCCGAACTCATGACGGGCATGGACTTCGGAGAGGGCGCCGGGCCGCAGCCGCGTTGAGGCGTTACACCGTAAGGCCGTTGACGGTCAGGTGCCGGGCGAAGAAACGGACCGCGCTGTCCGCCTCGAACCTGGGCAGCTCCTTGTGGCCGCCCGAGTTGACGTGCAACGACTTCTCCTTCGAGGCGAAGGCGTCGAACAACGCGAGACCCGTCGGGCGCGGGATGTGCTCGTCGTCCCACTGGAGCGCGAACTCGATCGGTACCGTGATCCGCCGCGCCGACTCGGCGAGGGACTCGTCGTACCAGAAGAGGCCCAACACCGCGGCGGTGATGCGGGGTTCAGCCGCCGTCAGCGGTACCCCGATCGCGGTGCCCATGTTGAGGCCGTAGTAGCCGACGGGTCCTCCGGCGCCGATCTCCGGGAGTTCCTGGAGGGCGTCCAGGGTCGCCAGCCACTCCGGTACGGCACGCTCCGCGAGGTGGGCGTTGTAGCGGACGACGATCTCGCCGACCGGTTCGCCCGCCGCCATCTTCCGTTGCATCAGGGCGATTTCGCGCTCGTCGTGCGGTGTGCGCGGTCGGTCGCCGTGGCCGGGGGCGTCGATGGTGGCGACGTGGAAGCCGCCGCCGTTCACGAGGCGCTCCGCACGGCCCGCCATGGCCGGTGCCTTGCTGTGGTTGCCGCCGCCGTGGCCCATCAGGACCAAGGGAGCGCGTACAGAGGCGGCGGCCGCAGGCGACCAGAGCGCGCCGGTGACCTCGCCGACGGCGAAGTCGCGGACGAGGACACCGTTCGACGATGTCTCAGCGGTGAAGTGCAGTGAATGCTGGGAGAGTTCCATGGTGTTGCCTTTCGGGATCGCCTTGGTGTGAGGCGCTCCCGGCGACACCTATGCCGCTGGCCCAACCGTGGAGAAGAGGGGGAGCACCCACCTGGATACTGCGTTCATGGGTCTCACCTCCTCATGCGGTGTCACGGCCAACGGCAAGGTAGCAGCACGGTTGTCGTCGCTGCCAGCGCTTTTCCGTCTCGGCACTGCTGCATGCGCGTACATCTAATGTTCTTGACATCTTCCCGGCCCGACGCCCAAGGTTGAGGCGATCGTTCCCGGACGGGTGGAGGCCCCGATGCGCGTACGCGACGCCGTACCCCACGGTGCCGTCCCGGGCGCGTGGCTGATCATCCGGCGGCACGTCGACTACTGCCGTACCGCCTCCGCCGTCTGTCCTTCCGCACGCCCCTGACCCCTGTCGGCCTCCTCGGGCCGACCGTCTCGACGTGTTCTCGGAAGGAACTCCCATGTCCGGCCCCGCCCTGCGGCTCGCCCTCGAAATCGACGGCGACGGCGCCCATCCCGCGGCCTGGCGCCGCGCCGCCCACTCTCCCGACCAGCTGTTGAGCCCGCGCCGGGTGGCCCGTGTCGCCGCCGCCGCGGAGAACGCCGGGTTCACCCTGCTCACCCTGGACGACGGCGCGCTCCCGCCCGGTACCGGCCCCGACGTGGTCGGCCGGATCGGCGCGGTGGAGCGGGCCGCGTTCATCGCCGCGTCGACGAGTGTCGTCGGCATCGCGCCGGTCGTGCCGCTCACCTACGCCGAACCCTTCCACGTATCAAGCCAGTTGGCGTCCCTGGACCACATCTCCATCGGACGCGCCGGGTGGGTGGTGAGCGAGGAGGCGCGGCCCGAGGCGGCCTCAGTGTGGGGGCGCCCGCTCGTCGACGGGACCGTGGCCCGCGCCCGTGAGTCGCGTGACGGGGTCGAGGTGGTCCGCGAGCTGTGGGACTCCTGGGAGGACGACGCGGTCATCCGCTCCGTCGCCACCAGCCGCTACCTCGACCGCGACCGGCTGCACTACGTCGACTTCACCGGCGACACCTACACGGTGAAGGGCCCGGCGATCGTGCCACGTCCACCACAGGGCCAACTCGTCGTGCTCGGCAGCCCGGAGCGCGTCCCCGCCGACCAACTCGACGTGGCCTTCGTCGAGGGCCGTGACCTCACCGCCGTCACCGCGAGCGCGTCCGCCGCCGGAACACCGCGCACCTTCGCCGAGGTCGAAGTCGCCCTCGACACCGCCCACGCCACGGCCGAGGAACGCGTCGAGGATCTTGAGCGGCACGGGTCTTGGAGCGACCGGGGACGCCTGCGCCACATCGGCTCCGCCGCCGGACTCGCCGTGCTGCTGCGGGAGTTGAGGGGCGTGGTGGACGGAGTGCGCCTGCACCCGCTGGTGTTGGACGAGGATCTCCCGGAAGTGTCCCGGCTCGTCCTGCCCCATCTCTTCGAACGACGGGACGCCGTACGCCCGTTGGCCGGCGCGTCCCTGCGCACCCACCTGGGCCTGGACCGGCCCGCCAACCGCTACGCCGTCGCGGCAGCCGCGCAGGAGGACGTCCGATGACCCGCACCGACCCCCTCGACGTCCCCCGCCCCGACGCCCAGCTCCACTTCGGCGTCTTCTTCCAGGGCGTCAACCACTGGACCGTCTGGTCGGACCCGGCCAGCGGCTCCCAGATCGACCCCGCCAACTTCCGGCGCGTCGCGCAGACCGCCGAGCGGGGCCTGTTCGACGCGTTCTTCCTGGGGGAGGGGCTGCGGCTGCGCGAGGTCGACGGTCGGATCCACGACCTCGACGTCGCCGGACGGCCCGACGCCATCACCCAACTCGCCGCGCTGGCAGCGGTGACGGACCGGATCGGTCTCGTCAGCACGTCCAACACCACCTTCAACGAAGCCGCCGACCTCGCCCGTCGTCTGTCCGGCCTCGACCTGCTCTCCGAGGGGCGGGCCGGCTGGAACGTGGTGACCACCGACAACGCCTGGACCGGCGCCAACTTCCGTCGCGGCGGCTACCTCGACCACGCCGACCGCTACCGCCGCGCCGAGGAGTTCCTCACCGTCGCCCGAGCGCTCTGGGACAGCTGGGCGGACAAGGCCGTGGCCGGCTCGGCCGACGCCCCGGCCTGGGCGGCACCCGGCGCCGTACGCCAAGTCCGCCACCAGGGACCGCAGTTCGACGTCGACCTCGCACCCACCCTGCCGCGCAGCGCCCAGGGACACCCGGTGATCTTCCAGGCCGGGGACTCCGGCGAGGGCCGGGACTTCGCGGCCCGCAACGCCGACGTCATCTTCTCCGCGCACGGCAACGACTTCGACGACGCGCTCGCCTTCGCCGACGATCTGCGGCGCCGGCTGAGGGCCGTCGGCCGACCCGACGACGACCTGCGCATCCTCCCCGGTACCGAGATCATCATCGGCGCCACGGAGGAGGAGGCCCTGGAGAAGAAGCGCTGGATCCGTCTCCAACAGGTCACGCCCGCGACCGCGTTGGGCATCGCCGGACTCCTGTGGGGCATCGACCTCTTCGGCCGCGACGCCGACGGGCCGTTGCCCAAGGAGGACCCGGTCGTCGCCGAGAACGACGGTTCCTTCGGCGCACGGCGCATCGCCGATCCCCGCCAAGTGGTCGCCGAATGGCGGGAGAAGGCCGACGCCAACCGCTGGTCCCTGCGCGAGACCGTCATCGCGCTCGGCCCCCAGCGCGGCCACGTCGGCACCCCGGAGGGCCTGGCCGACAAGTTCGCCCACTTCGTCCGGCACGGCGCCGTCGACGGCTTCAACGTCACGCCGTATCTGATCCCCGACGGCCTCGACGACATCGTCGACCACCTCGTCCCCGCACTCCAGGAACGCGGTGTCTACCGCACGGACTACACCGGTACGACCCTGCGCGAGCACCTGAACCTGCGCGCACCCCTCACCCACCGCACCGCCACGGCCTGACCCCCTGACATCGCGGACGCGGTGCCCACCGTCCCCCTGTGTCCGGTGGCCACCGCGCCCGGGCCGTCCCGGCCGGCGCCGCCGTGACCCCCACGGCGACCGTCACAAACGATGGCGGCGAGGGGCGCATGGCGGCAATGAATTAGAAACCCCTCTAAGAGGTCATTTTCACCTTGAGTGCGGCGTTCTGGGTTGGTTTGTCCTGCCTCTCAGTGTGTTGCTGGTGAGTCTGTGGAGGCTGTTCTTCCTGACGAGGCTGGCGGCGTGGCGGATGGGGTGGAGGTCTGTTTATGCCTGTCTCATTCCACGGCGCCCGGGTCTGTCCCGTGCTTCGACGCGGCAGGATGCACGCCTGGGCGCACGCCCCCGAGTGGCGGTATGCCCAGGTCATGACGGACCGCCGTGCGTATCCGAGTGACCTGTCCGATGCCCGCTGGGAGTTGATCGAGCCGGTGCTCTCCGCCTGGCGCTTCGAGCGCCGCGGCCGGGCCCTGGACTTCGGCCGGCCGCCACGGCATGACCTGCGCGAGATCATGAACGCGATCCTGTACGTGGACCGCACCGGCTGCCAGTGGGCCTACCTCCCGCACGACTTCCCGCCCTGGCAGTCGGTCTACGGCTACTTCGCCAAGTGGCAGAAGGACGGTGTCTTCGCCCAGCTCAACGGTCTGCTGCGGGAGTTGGTACGACAGCAGGAAGGCCGCAGTGCCGCCCCGTCCGCCGGCGTGATCGACGCGCAGAGCGTCAAGACCTCCACGAGTGTCCCCGCGAAAAGTCAGGGCATCGACGCGGGCAAGAAGATCGTAGGCCGCAAGCGCAGCATCATCACCGACACCCTCGGCCTGCTGCTGGCAGTCCTGGTCACGGCAGCGGGCGTCCAGGACTCCACAGCCGGACGCACCCTCCTGGAACAGGCCGCCGCCGACCATCCCGGCCTGCGCAAGGTCTGGGTCGACGGCGGCTACCGCAAGCACTTCGTCGAGCACGCCGCCACCCTCGGCATCGACCTCGAAATCGTCCAACGCGCCCCCGGGACCAGGGGATTCACCCCGATCCCGAAACGCTGGACCGTCGAGCGGACCTACGGCTGGCTAATGCTGCACCGCCGCCTGGCCCGTGACTACGAAACCCACCCGCACCGCTCCGAAGCCATGATCCACGTCGCCATGACCGACCTGATGGCCCGCCGCCTCACTGCAGAGAACACCATCTCCTGGCGAGACCCGACATCAGTACACCAAAGCCGCATCCATGGATGAAACAGCAGAATGAAACGACCTCTAATCGGCACCGGGA
Organism: Streptomyces sp. N50; assembly: GCF_033335955.1. Taxonomy (GTDB): domain Bacteria; phylum Actinomycetota; class Actinomycetes; order Streptomycetales; family Streptomycetaceae; genus Streptomyces. Next base: position 607,618 of record NZ_CP137550.1, on the reverse strand, counting down.
AGGTTTGCCCGGTCACCGCTCGTCAAGCAGGCGCAGGCCCAGCGGAGTTGCGGAGTGCCGTACGAACTGGCCCTGGCGGTGGCTGGCGATCAGGCCTCCGTCGCGCAGCACGCCGAGCTGGTAACTGGCGCTGGGCAGCGCGATGTTGGCCGCCGTCGCCACCTCGGACGTCGTACGCGCTCCGTGGCTGGCCAGATCCGCCAGGACGACCGTCCGGGTGCGGCCCAGCAGCCGCTCCAGCCCGTCCCTGCTCGCCCGGACGATCTCCAGAGGCTGTTTGGCGACCGGGTAGACGAGCACCGGCCCGAGCGTGGGGTCCGCCAGGGCGGTCGGCCTGCGCCAGCAGAAGTACGACGGGATGAGCAGCAGACCACGCCCCTCAAGGTGCAGCTCGCGGTCGACGGGATAGTCCACCTCGAGGACCGGAGCGTGCCAACGGGCGTGCGGGCGCAGCGCGTTGAGCAGCGCGGAGGTGCCGCCGTCGAGGAGCGCGCGCGTCCGCAGCTCGACGTCGTCGCCGACGGCCGTCTGGATGCGGGGCCAGTACGGTTCGAGCAGCGTCTTGCAGGACAGCTCCAGGGCCCGCGCCAACGTCCCCAGGGCCTTGGCGCCCGGTCTGTCGAGGGTGGACACCCAGGACGGCAGCGGACGCGACTCGGCGAGCCGGGACAGCTCACTGGTCAGTCGAGTGCGGGAGGTGGCCCGCACCTGGTCGAGGCCGACGGCCAGCCCGCCGCCCGTGACCGACGGCGTGAGGAAGTCGGGGATGTACCCCACCGGAGGAATCAACGTCTGTAAGGGCAACAGGGCCCGCCTGGCCCGCGGATCCTTCGCGAGCCCCTCGCGCACCGACCGGCGCCAGTGCCCGAACTCCAGCGCCCCTTGCCGCGCGTCCAACCGGCAGACACCGCACACGAGTTCCCAGAGAGCGTGGGGCTGGCGGGCCACCCGGATGCTCTGCAGGTCCTCAGAGGTGAAGTGGATACGGAGCATGCGGCCTCTTTCCCGCGCGTCGTCCGTGCGCAGTGTCGGTGGGGGGTGCGGCCGCGCGGGAACCAGCGCGTCATCAATGGGGACGACTGAGGGGTGCGCATGGTTGTCGAAGGGGGAGACGGATGGTCGTACCGTGCGTCGGCGAGCAGCCGGGCTCAGCGAGCCCGGCTGCGGCCTGGCGGTGCCGTGGCTGCGGCCGGGGCGACGGTCAGGCCACTCCTCCCCGCTCACGGGGTGTCTTCTGCCCGGCCTCGATGGACACTTGCAGCCGGTTCTCCGCCGGCGGCAACGGGCAGGTGGCCAGATCGGTGTAGGCGCAGGGCAGGTTCGTCGCGCGGTTGAAGTCCAGGACGACCGTGCCGTCGGCGTCGGGCGGGGCCAGCGCGAGGGCCCGGTTCGCGGCGTACGTGGTCACCCCGGAGGTGGCGTCGGTGAAGAGGACCAGCAGTCCGCCCGGCCCCCGTCCGGGGAACGCGGTCAGGGCCAGCGACTGCCCGTCCAGCTCGAACTCGACCCGGCCCGGCGCGTCGTACACGTGCTCCAGCCCCTCGACCGCCGCGCCCACGGTCGTCGGACGCGGCGTCTCGAAGGTCGTGTACCGTCCCCGGACCACCCAGCGGGGATCCGGCGCGTAGGCGGGCGTACCGGCGAAGCCGGTGCGCAGCGGCGCGTCCGGATGCCGGGGCCGCACGATGTCGTTGCCGCCCCGCTTGGCCACCTCGATCACGGCATCTCCCCAGACCGCGTTCACCCCGCCCCGCTCGGGCAGCACACCGAAGCGGTGCTCACCCCGCACCGGCGTTCCGTCCACGACGAGTTCCTCACCCTCGCCGAGGGCTACGGCGACCCCGTCGGCGTCGGTCCACCAGGCGCCGGGCGCGTCCGGGAAGCGCTGCGGCCGGTCGTCGAGCCAGTGCAGCCCGGTGATCGCCAGGAATCCGTGCGGAGCGGCGAGTCGTTCCTCCTGCCCGCGGTACCACTCCAGCCAGTCCTGGGTGAAGGCCTGGAGGTCGGTCGTGGTCAGGTCAACGGTCATGGTCGTCGCTCCTTCGTCGTGCGGGGCCCGGCCTCGAAGCGGGGTCGTACCAGTGCCAACCCCGGCCGCCCGGCGGGGGATTCCGGCCCATGTGTGACAGCTTCATGTCGGGCCGGACCAGGAGCGGACCACCGCGCGCTCCTCCGCTCCCCGTACCACCCGGCGGACCACCGTCCACCCGTACGTGGGACGGCATTGTTCGATTTCCAGCCGCTAGCATTTCCTTCACGTCGAGCCATGAAATTGCATGACGGGATTTCATGCGTGGTTTTGTCGAACGGAGAGGGTTCGTCTCTGATGCAGAACTTCACGAACGGAATGTCCGCCAACCACATCCCGGGAACATGGGTGAAGAGCCGCATGTCCGAAGCGAACGGCATGTGCGTCGAGCTGGCCGCGCTGCCCCGCGGCGGAGTGGCCGTACGAAACTCGACCGATCCCGGCGGACCCGCGCTGATCTTTACCGCCGAGGAGATGAGCGCATTCCTCGACGGGGCGAAGAAAGGGGAGTTCGACGGTCTCGGTACTCTCAACTAGGCGTCGGAGTACATAAGTTCGGGCAACTCCTCCGGCCCGGGCGTGTCATCATGTGAAGGTGACTGCCCCTTGTGAGGAGAAGGCGTGTCCCCGGATCCGATTCCGATCAATCGTCTGGCCCGGCATACGGCCGGGCCGGACACGACAAAGACGGCGGCCACCATCATGCTCGGCCTCGCCGTCAGGGATGTGCGCGACGAGGCCGGTCTGACGCAGAAAGAACTGGCGAAGGCCACCCACGTTTCGAACTCGACCATCAGCCGCCTGGAGAATGCCGATTTCACGCCCGAGCGGCGCACGGTCGAAGCGGTGATGACATATCTGGAACTCGACGGGCCGGCACGGAACAAATTGTCGATGTTGTTGTCCCGCGCCCAGGAACCGGAATGGTTCCAGAGCAGATTCGACGACTGCACCCCCGACTACCTGCGGCGGCTCCTCGGCCTCGAATCCGTCGCCATCGGGCTCACCACGTACGACGTACGCCTGGTGTCGGGCCTGCTGCAGACACCGGAGTACGCGAGCTGCATCCTGCGCACGGGTCTGCACCTCACGGAGTGGGACGGCCCCGAGATGGAGCTCAGGGTCGCCATGCGCCGGGAGCGGCAGGAGCGGGTGTTCGGCCAGGCCGAGCCGCCGCGCTGCGTGTTCCTCATGGACGAGTCCGTCCTGCTGCGGCGGGCCGGCTCGGACCAGGTGATGCGTGACCAGATGCTCCACCTCCGGGAGATGGCCCGACTCCCGCACATCACCGTCCGGTTCGTGCTCCTCGACCGGATGATCGCGGGCAACGAGGCGTCGATGGCGGGCGGCATGGCCCACCTCCAGTTCGGCCGCGGCGGCCTGCCCGACCTCGTCTACGTCGAGGGCTACCGCAAGGCCGACTACTACAACAAGCCCGCGCTGAGCGCCGAGGAGCGGGCGAAGCCCTGGCCGACGAAGGAGAACGACTTCGAGCGGCACCTCCAGCTCCTGCTGCGCATCCAGGGCGAGGCGTGTGCCTCGCCCATGGAAAGCCGGCGCATGCTGGACGAGGCCGTCGCGCGGTACTCCTAGTCGCTGTCCGTGAGTTGGGCCAGGCCTATCGCCGGGGCGGCACTTTCCCCAGCCCGCCGTACTCCGTCCACTCGATGCTGCGCCGGCGCTGCTGGAGCTCGGAGTCGGGCCGCCAGTCGGTCACGTCGACGAGTCCCGGGTCCTCCACGACGAGCCTCTCGAAGATCTCGTCCACGTCCGCCTTCTCCCGGACCCTGCCCCAATTGCCCCCGGTCTGGACCCGCATGAGCTCGGTGACGTCGTCGCGGACCTTGGCGTCGTCGCTCACGAGCTGGCACAGGACGACGAAGCTGCCCGGGACGAGCTGGTCTACGACCCTCTCCACAAAGGCCTTTGGGCCGGCGCTGTCCGGCAGGCAGTGCAGTACGGAGATGAACAGGGCGGCCGCCGGCTCGGTGAAGTCGATGAGCCGGGTGAAGTCCGGGTGGCCGAAGATGGTGTCGGTGTCGGTCATGTCGGCCGACAGGATCGCCGTGTTGTCGTTCTCGTTCAGCAGGGACTGGCCCAGCGACAGGACCACGGGATCGTTGTCGATATAGACGACGTGGGACTCGGGATCGACCTCCTGCGCGATCTGGTGCACATTGCGCTGCGTGGGAAGGCCCGAGCCGAAATCGATGAACTGCCTTATCCCGTGCTGCTCGGCCAGCACTCTGACCACGCGCTGGAGGAACCACCGGTTGTTCAGCGCGATCTCACGCGAGGTGGGTGCCACCTCCAGCAATAACTCGCAGGCATTCCGGTCTGCTTCGAAGTTGTTGCTGCCACCCAGCAGCCAGTCGTACATCCGCGCCGCGCTGGGCAACGACAGATCGACATGATTGTGCTCCACCAACGGCCCGTCCCCTCGCCGAATCCGCCCCATCCGAAGTGGAGTTGCCCATCCTAGGAGGGCGGCATACGGCGGCACCACCGCTGGTTCGGGTGAACCGTGGCGCGGGTTGGCGGAAGGTGGCGGATAGGAGCGTCCGCGAGGAGACCGCGTACGCCGGGAGGGATGCCGGCAGGGTCAGGGATGCCTCAAGGGCGCCTCCGTACCGATGAGTTGGGGGAACGTCCGCCGCGCTGCGGCGAGAGCCGCCTCGACCGCGGACGGCTCGACGCCCATCAACTCGGCCGCCTCGGCCAGGGAGAAGCCCAGTCGGCGGCACAACACCACGCTGTCCGCGCAGGCGTTGGGGAGCCGCTGATAGAGCATGGCCAGGACCGGGTCCTGAATTGCCGCACGCTCGCCCCGCCGTTCTACCTGACGGCGGAGCTCTTCCCAGACCTCGGCCGCGGGGCAGGGCTGCCACATCAGCCACTGCCAGCGTTCGTGGGTGGACACCAGCGTGGCCTCCACGACAGCCGTGGAACGGGCGACGGCGGACAGCCGAGCCCTGGCGTAGAGCGTGTAGCGGGGGCGGTTCCGTTCGGCGAAGGCCGCGAAACCGAGGTCCGCGATCACCGGATCAACCGCCGATGACGGGGAGTCGATCCAGGTACGCAATGCCGCGATTTCGGGTGCGGAAAGAGAAAAAGCCACGCCCTCGACGAATCGGCTCGTCCATGTGGTTGTTTCCTTGTCGATCTGCTTCGTCCCCGGGGATGTATATGAGCACTTTCCCGGGCGGGTCCTCTGTGGGCCCGAATGGAAACTACCGCGCGGGGCCGGGCAGTTGAGCTGTCCCGGCCCTCCATGCAAAGTCATTGTGCGTACTGAACATCGCGGTCAGGGGGCGCCCAATTCTGTCGCGGGTCTATCCAATTCAGCGACGAAAGGGACGCCTTGTTTCCCCATCGATCGTTTTCGATCAGACCGGCCGGGGTGGTTCTCAGCCGACCTCGTTGAGCTTCCCGGTCGCCACGTCGAAGACGAAGCCCCTGATGTGGTCCTTGTGCACGATGAAGGGGTCGGCCTTGATGCGGGCGATCGACTGCCGTACGTCGGCGTCCAGATCGGTGAAGGCCTCCGCCGCCCAGGACGGGCGGATACCGGTGTCCTTCTCGACCGCGGCCTTGAAGCCGTCGTCCGTGAAGGTCAGCATGCCGCAGTCCGTGTGGTGGATGAGGATGATCTCCTCGGTGCCCAGGAGCCGTTGGCTGATCGCGAGCGAGCGGATCTCGTCCTGCGTGACGACACCGCCCGCGTTGCGGATGACGTGGGCCTCGCCCTCGTTCAGGCCGAGGATCGCGTACACGTTGAGCCGGGCGTCCATGCAGGCCACGACGGCGAGGTGCCTGGCGGGCGGAAGGGGCAGCGGGCCGTCGAAGGTCTCGGCGTAACTGGCGTTGTTGGCCAGCAGTTCATCGGTCACGGACATGGTGGACCTCGGTTCTCGTCTCGGGTGTTCTCAGAGGTGCGGTGCGGGAGTCGGGGACGACAACGCACGGCAACAGAACACGTCGAAGACGTGGACACGACGCGAGGGCCAGAAGCCCGTCAGCGTGGTGGCGAAGGTCGGCACCCGACCAGTGAACCCTCCACCACCGGAAACTGGCAAGCAGTGGCCGGTCGCACCACCAACGGATCAGGGAGCAACGGTATGAGCACCTTCCCCACCGCACGAGACGTCAGGACCACCCCCGAAGGCCTCCTCTGGGAGCCGAGCCAACGCTGGGTACGCGGCCGCAAGGGCGACACCACCGTCGTGGACAGCAGGCACCCCGTCCTCGTATGGGAGCCGTCCGTACCGGTACCGACGTACGCCTTCCCGCACGACGAGGTCCGCGAGGACCTGCTCCGCCCGGCGAAGAACCCGCCGACCGGCACGCACACCGGATCGCGGATCTTCTACGACCTTGAGATCGCTGGCCAGTTGGTGGAGAACGCGGCCTGGACCTACCCCGCCGACGACCTCGCCGGGCACATCGCCTTCGAGTGGTTCCGGCGGGTCGGCCGGGGCCTGGACCACTGGTACGAGGAGGAGGAAGAGATCTTCATCCACCCCCGCGACCCGCACAAGCGGGTCGACGCCATCCCCAGCAGCCGCCACGTCCGGGTCGAGATCGACGGCACGGTCGTCGCCGACACCCACCGCCCGGTCCTGCTCTTCGAGACCGGCCTGCCGACCCGGTACTACATCCCGCGCGAAGACGTCCGTCTCGACCTGTTCGAACCGACCGACCACAGCACCGGGTGCCCCTACAAGGGCACCGCCACGTACTGGTCGTGGCGCGGCGAGAGTGGCGTTCCCGGTGTCCCGCCGAACATCGTCTGGAGCTATCCGGAGCCGCTGCCCGCGGTCGGCGCCGTAAAGGATCTGCTCGCCTTCTACAACGAGGCGGTGGACATCGTCGTGGACGGAGACGCCGTGGAGCGCCCGGTCACACCGTTCACCGAGGCGCTCACGGGGCAGTCGTCGGACTGACGGCACCGGCGAAGTCCAGCCCTGTTGCTTCCAGTTGAGGTGAAACACCGCCGACAGGGCAGTCGACACCTTGCACATGCCTCTTCGATGGCTGTCGTGCTCCGGAACTGTCAAAGGATATTGAAGGACATTGATGGAGAGTCACAAAAAGGATGAGAAGAAGCAGGAGCCGAAGCGCAAGGTGCTCGATCTGACCGCTGTGCAGGTGGTGGCGAGTGCGCTCGCCACCGTGGTGGGCGCGGTGATCGCGTCCCTGTTGGGGGTGGCCGGGACGATCATCGGCGCCGCCGTGGTCAGCGCCAGCGCCACCACCGGCGCCGCGGTCTTCCAGCACGCCTTCCGACGGACGGGGGAGGGGATCCGCAGAAGGGTGCCGTCGGTCGCGATGGCGCTGACACCGAGTGAGGAACGGGCCGTACAACGCGCGGACGCCCGGGCGGCGTTCGCCTTACGGGACGGTACCTCGACCGGTGCGGCGACAACGGCGGACGAACCCTCCGACGATCCCGCCGGCGCCTCCGCCGACGACGGGTCGGTGACCACCTACCGGACCACTTCCGGATCCTTCTGGAAGTCCATCGGCTGGAAGAGGTACGCCCTCGCCACAGGTCTGGTGTTCGCCCTGGCGATGGTCACCGTGACCGCGGGCGAACTCATCATGGGCAAGCCGATAGCGGCCGCGGTCAGGAACGAGTCCGGCAACGGAACGTCGCTGGGCGGCGGTTCGGCCGGGAAGAGCGCTCCGGCACACAGCCCGACACCCACGCCGCTCACGTCCAGCGGTTCGGGGTCGTACTCGGGCGGCACCGCCTCGCCGTCCGCGAGCGCGGAGCCGGAGAACAGCGCCGGCCCCAGTGCCAAGCCGAGCCACAGCGCCGCCTCCAGCCCCGTGGCCTCGGCGTCGAGCGTGCCGTCCGCGAGCGGTGACGTCGAGAACACCTCCGACGCCACCGCGAATTGAGCGGGGCCGACCCTACTGAGGCGTCTGGTTCGCGTCGGCCAGCGCCCGGTGATCGGGAGGACCGGGAAGGTCCAGCTGCCGGCCGAACCTCCGCGTGGCGAGGAGCGCGAGCAGTGCCGTGAGCGCCGCCAGTGCGGCGAGTACGGCGATCAGCCCCGCGAACCAGGGCGGCGCGGCCGTGATCCGCAACGCCTGCGAGAGGCGTGAGGAGTGGAACCGCCCGTCGAACAACTGGAGGGCGGCCAGCGCGGCCGGCACCACCACGGACACCGCGAGCACGAACAGGCCGCCGTGGAGGACCAGCGCCGGTGCCAGCAGGACGCAGAGGATCGAGACACCGAGCGCGAACCCATAGGCGGTGGCGGAGGCTCCGTCACGGTGCAGCGGGAAGTACGACAGCCCGCACAGGATGAGCGCCGCCGACGCGATCAGCCTCGGCCAGACCGGGGGAGCGCCGCGGCGGGGCGCCGTACGCGGACGTCGTGCGCGGCGCTGCCGAGCGGCCGGGCGGTCACCCGCGGGTTCCGGCTCGTGCGTGTCCGCCGGGGTCCGTCCGGACGCCTCGTACAGCGGAGCCGTAGACCTGTCGGCCGCCGGTCCCGGGGCCCGGGCGGACGCGTCCTGTTCCTCGGCCAGGCGGCCGATCAACTGGACGAGGTCCTCGACGGGCCGGCCGGCCGCGGCCCGTACCGCCTCCTCGCCGCAGTGCGGCTCCAGCGGAGCCCGCTGCAGCAGGGCCATCAGCCGGGTGACGTCCTCCACGGGCCGGTTCTCGGCGGCCGCGCGGATCGCCTCGTCGGCGCAGTCGGGACTGCGCGGCGGCTGGGTCAGCAGCGTCACGAGACGTGTGACGTCCTCCACCGACCGGTCCTCACCGACCGCCCGCAGGGCGTCGACGGTGGCCTGCGCGTACTTCGGTGACTGCTCCAGCAAGGTGATGAGCTGGAGGACCTCGTCGAGCGGCCGGTCGGCGACGGCGGCATGCACCAGGCGGTGCATCGGATCGACGTTCTCGCCCTCGGGGCCGGTCTGGGCGGGACCCTCTTGCGTCGGACGTGACGTCGGCGGCGTTCCGTCGGCCGGCCCTCCGTCGGAGGGCGTGAGCGCGTGGCCCGCGGTGCCGTGAGGTATGTCGGGTTGGTCCGGGCTGGGCGAGAAAGAGCGGATGGTCATGCTCGGCTCCATGAAGAGGGTGATGCTGCTTATCGCCCCCCGATGCGCGATGAACAAGCTGATCCAGTCCATTACTAGGCGGCCGCCCGCCACCACGCCACGCGAGTACGCCACCCGTGTGACCCCGGCCCGCCGCCTGTGGCCTGCGCGGGGCCCGCGGGCTCATCCGTTCGGTGGCCGTCTGCTCGCACCGCGCACGGGCCGCACATCTGATGGGAGCAGCGCGTCGCGGGGGCCACGTGAGAAGCGCCGGGCGGCGGGTACCTGGGACATCGCCGGAAAACGGGTCGGGTACGGCCGAGCCGAGCCGCATCCGTGAGGAAAGGAAGGTGAGCGCCGTGCCGCGAGGTTCCAGCGCGAAGCGCGAGCGTCAGTACGAGCACATCAAGGAAGGTGCCGAGAAGCGGGGTGTCTCCGAGGGCAGGGCGAAGGAGATCGCCGCCCGCACCGTGAACAAGGAGCGCGCCCGCGCCGGCGAGTCCGCGACCGCGAGCAGGACGTCCACCCGCGACCCGAAGTCCGCCCCGCAGCGCGGCGGCGAGCGCTCCCACAGCGGAGCGCGGGGACCGACGAGGGACCAGCTCTACGCGGAGGCCAAGAAGCGCGGTGTGGACGGCCGTTCGTCGATGAACAAGCAGCAACTGGCGAAGGCGCTCGGCTACTGAAGCCGGCCGACCGTCGCCCTGCTCGATGACCCCAAGGAGAGTGACCCCGATGGCCACCGTGTCCCTCACCGGAGCGTCCAAGGAGGACGCCGCCACCGTCTTCGGCGTGCTGCGGACCGCGTTCCCCACCGACCGGCCCGCCGACGATGTGCCCCAGGAACAGCCGGGCGACCGCGCCGCCGTATGGACCGCCGAGTTCGAGCCGACGCAGGAATGGATCCCGACCGACCCCGTCCCCCTGGAGGGCTCGGTCTCCGCCACGCTCCAGGGCGGCTACGTCGCCGTCGGCCAGCTGCGTGAGGCGCTGAGCGTCACGTTCGCCGTGGACGAGCGGGGCACGGCGTCCGGAGACCAGGAACAGGAGGTCGACCTGAGGCTCACGTCGAAGCGGTGACGAGAGAGGCGCTGCCAGGCAACTCCCCGCGTGGGGACGGTCCTGTCAGGAGCAGTACGGGCAACGGGCCTGATTGACGCCCTGGAGAGACGCGCCGTACTCTCCCCCTGTAGTGATGGCATAAGGAAGCTGGTGGAATTCCAGCACGGTCGCGCCACTGTGAGCCCGCCGCCGGAAGGTGGAGGGCGAGTCAGACACTGAACCTTCACTCGCCCGTACACGCAAGGGACGCACGATCCCGAAGGAGGGCTCACCTTGAGCAGCAGCATTTCCACCACCCGTCCGGTGTCCACGCCGGTTGTCCTGCCGGTCTCGAAGTCGATCGTCTGGCTGGTCGGCACCGCGCTGATCGCGCTGGCCGTCTATTACTTCGTCGGTGTCGACCAGGGCGCCGTGTCGGTGTTCGGCAACGACATGCACGTCCACGAGTTCGTCCACGACGCCCGCCACTTCCTCGGCTTCCCCTGCCACTGACCCTCCGCCGGCACCCGGACGTACGGACAACTCGACATGGAAAAGAAGCTCATACTGCGCGGCATACTCGCCGGCGCAGTCGCGGGCCTGCTCGCCTTCGTGTTCGCGCGCATCTTCGCCGAGCCGCAGATCGCCAAGGCCATCGACTACGAGAGCGGCCGTGACGCCGCCCAGAACGCCCTGGACAAGGCGGCCGGCCTGCCCGTCGAGGGCCACGAACACGAACTCTTCAGCCGCACCATCCAGGCCAACGTCGGTATCGGCGTCGGCATGATCTTCTTCGGGATGGCGATGGGCGCCCTGTTCGCCGTCGCCTACGCCGTCTGCCTCGGCCGCACCGGCGGGCTGCGGGCACGCAACCTGGCTCTGCTCGTCGCCGGCGGGGGCTTCCTCGGCATGTACCTGGTGCCGTTCCTGAAGTACCCGGCGAACCCGCCCGCGATCGGTCACGAGGAGACCATCCAGCAGCGCAGCGCCCTGTACCTGATCATGGTCGTGTGCTCCGTCGCCTTCCTCGCGGGAGCCGTCTACCTCGGCAAGCACCTCCAGGCGCGCTTCGGCAACTGGAACGCGACCCTCCTCGCCGGCGCCGCGTTCGTCGTCGCGATCGGGATCGTCATGCTGCTCCTGCCGCAGCTGGGCCATCTCTCGTACAACAAGGCCAACTTCGGCAACCAGGCCACCGAGACACCGCTCCCGCTGAAGGATGACAAGGGCACCATCGTCTACCCGGGCTTCCCGGCCGACGTGCTCTTCAACTTCCGCTTCTACTCGGTCGCGGCCCAGCTCATCCTCTGGACGGCACTCGGCCTGATCTTCGCCCCCCTCGCCGAACGCCTCCTCAACCCCGCGCGCCCCGACGCCACCACACCGTCACAGGAACCGGACCCCGTCGCGGCATAACTGGTCCTTCTCCGTCCTCCACGGCGAGCGCGGTGATCGATGCGATCACCGCGCTCGGTCCATGAGGTGGGCTTCACGGCTTGCGGGCGACTCCGACGTACAGCGGGATCCGGTCGGCTTCGCCGGGTTGTGCTCCGGGCTCGGGGTGCCAGGCCGCGGCGAGTTCGATGCCGGGGGCGACCAGCTCAAGTCCCTCGAAGAACCTGGTGAATTCGGCGCGTGAGCGCACTTGGGCGGGTGAGCCGCCCTTGCGGTAGACCTCGACGACGCGCGCCCAGGTCTCCGGATCGAAGTCTCCCGTCGCGTGGGACAGGGCCAGGTAGCTCCCGGACGTCAGGGAGTCGAGCAGTTCACCCACGATGCGACGGGGATCGTCCTCGTCCGCCACCAGGTGCAGCAGGGCCACCAGGGACACGGCGATCGGCTGCTCGAAGTCCAGCTGCTCCCTCGCCGCCGCGAGGATCTTTCCCGGCTCGCGCACGTCGGCCTGGACGTAGGTGGTGCTGCCCTCCGGTGTGCTGTGGAGAAGCGCCTCGGCGTGCCTGAGGACGATCGGGTCGTTGTCCGCGTAGACCACGCGGGCGCGGGGGTTGATCGCCTGGACCACCTGGTGCAGATTCGGCCGGGTGGGTATTCCGGTGCCGATGTCCAGGAACTGGCTGATTCCCCGCTCCGCCAGCAGCCGTGAGGCCCGGTGCATGAAGTCGCGGTTCACCCGCGCCATCTGCCTGACGGCGGGGAACAAGGAGATGACCTTCTCGGCGGCTTCCCAGTCGACGGGGTAGTTGTCCTTGCCGCCGAGGAAGTAGTCGTACATGCGGGCCGACTGGGGTTTGCCGGTGTCCACGTCGTCCGCGCTGGATCCTGCGTCCGTCACTTCGGTTCTCCTGTTGCCCAACGGCCTTTGTCACGAGGTGAGTTCAGGCCCGCGAGTGTAACGGGCGGAGCTGTCCTCACAGGTGGTGCGGGACCACGGCCACCGGGCACGCGGTGTGTTCCAGTACGGCGTGCAGGGTGGGGCCGAGTGTCCGGCCCGCGCGGCCGGTCACCAGTAGTTCGGCCGACGCAGAGACCGACGCCTGGACCAGGGCGGCCGCCGGGCTCTGGAGGCGGAGATCCTCGTAGACACCCACGTGCGGATACTTCTCCCGCCAAGGCCGCAACGCGTCCGAGAAGCGTTGCGTCTCCTGGTCCTCCCAGCGCCCCCGGTCCTTCTCCGGCGGCGCGTACGGCATCCAGTGCTCGGCGGGCGAGGGCAGTCGCCAGGCGTGTACGACGTGCAGGCCGGTGTCGCGCCGGCGGGCGGCGTCGAAGGCGAAGTCGACGACGGCGCCGGGCAGTTCACCGCCGTCGACGCCCAGTGTCACGCCGTACGGTGACCGCCCGCGGCGGCTGTGGAAGAACCCGCTCGGCACCAGCACCACCGGCCCCTCGGAGTGCTCGGCGATCCCGTGCGCCACGGAACCGAGGGCCAGGCCCGCGAAACCGCCCGTACCGCGCAGGCCGAGGACCGTGCGGTCGGCCTCGGCGGTCAGGGAGAGCAGCGCCGGTACGACCTCTCCGGTGAGGGTGACGACCTCGGCCCGGAGTTCGGGGCGGTCCTTCGTGAGTGACGTGAGGAGGGCGTCGGGAGAGGGCTCGCGGAAGTACGGCCAGGTGGTGAGGAGTTGGTCGTCAGGGAGGGTCGAGACGTGCACGATCCGCAGCGGGAGTCCGCGCAACTCGGCTTCCGTTGCCGCCCAGTCGGCGGCGATACGGCTGTCCGTGGAACCGTCTACACCGACAACGATCGGTTGGGGCATGGCCGTTGGACCTCCGTGCGGGCGAGTGGAGGCCTCCACGATCCGCCGTTCGGGGCGTGCCGCACAGAGGTTGGACGGAACCGGAGGGCCTTCCTGCCGCCCCAGGGCGGGGGCCGACGGCCGATCTTGATACGTTGTGTGGGCCAGTCGTGCCACAACCGAGGCCAGGGAATCCGGTGGGAATCCGGAACTGACGCGCAGCGGTGAGGGGGACGGGCGGGGCATCAGACGCCACTGGGGTGACACGGGCCGGCCGGAGGAGCCGGGCGTGACGCGCCGGGAAGGCGCCCCGTCCGGACGAACCCGAGTCCGAAGACCTGCTGGCGCCTTCTCGCCCTCGGCGAGGGGGAGTTCGTAGGCCAGGCTCCGCGTTCGAGCCCCGACAGGCAAGGCATGCCCGTGATCCGTACCGCCCCCGTCCCGCTGCGCCGCCGTACCGCGGCCCTCCTCGTCGCGCCCGCCCTGTTGCTCACCGCGTGCGGGGGATCCGACGGCGACAGCGCCGACGGGGAGACGGAGAAGTCCGCCGCGGGTTTCCCCCTCACCCTCACGGACTGCGGACACAAGGTCACGCTGAAGTCGGCTCCCGAGCGGGTCGTCTCCCTCAACCAGGGCACCACCGAGATCCTGTTGTCGCTCGGCCTCGCCGACCGCATCGCCGGTACCGCGACCTGGACCGACCCGGTGCTCAAGGGTCTGGCGAAGGCGAACGCGACGGTGCCGCGTCTCGCCGACAACGCGCCCTCCTTCGAGAAGGTCCTCGACGCCGAACCGGACTTCGTCACCGCCTCCTTCGTCTCGACGCTCGGCAAGGGCGGGGTCGCGACCCGCGAACAGTTCGAGAAGCTGGGCGTGCCGACGTACGTCTCGCCGTCCGACTGCGCGGGCAAGGACAACGACAGCGGCGGCGACGGCTCGCGCGGCACACCGCTCACCCTCGACAGCGTCTACGGCGAGATACGCGACCTGTCCCGCGCGATGGGTGTGAAGGCGCGCGGCGACCGGCTCGTGGCCCAGTTGAAGGCGCGGGTGACCAAGGCCACCAAGGGACTTGACGCCTCCGGCACCTCCCTCATGTACTGGTTCGCCAACTCCCAGTCGCCCTACCTGGCCGGCTGCTGCGGCGCCCCCGGAGCCATCACCCGCGCCGTCGGCGCCGAGAACGCCTTCTCCGACACCCACGACGAGTGGCCCCAGATCAACTGGGAGACCGTCGCCGACCGCGACCCCGACGTCATCGTCCTCGGCGATCTGACCCGCAAGTCCCAGACCGCCGAGACCGCCGAGGCGAAGATCCACTTCCTGGAGACCAACGCCGCCACCCGCAACCTCACAGCCGTCAAGAAGAAGCGGTACATCCTGCTCAGCGGCCAGGCGATGAACCCCTCCATCCGCACCGTCGAAGGGATCGAGCAGGTCGCCGCCGGCCTGCGCGACTTCGGACTCGCCAAGTGACCGTCCGCACCCTGCTGTTGACCGGTGGCGGGCTGGTCGCGCTGCTGGTGTCCGTGGCCTTCGCGGTGACCATCGGACCCGCTGACATCTCCACGGCCGACGTGTGGGCGTCGGTCGCGGCCCACCTCGGCGGCGGCGAGAGTTCGCTCGCCCCGTTGCGGGACGGCATCGTCTGGGACCTGCGCATGCCCCGCACGCTGCTCGCCGCCGTCTGCGGCGCCGGGCTCGCGCTGTGCGGCGCGGTCATGCAGTCCCTGCTGCGCAATCCGCTGGCGGATCCGTTCGTGCTCGGTGTCTCCTCCGGGGCGTCCACGGGGGCGGTCGCCGTCGTCGTGCTCGGGGTGGGCGGCGGAGCCGTGTCGTTGTCGGCGGGTGCCTTCGTCGGTGCGCTGCTCTCCTTCGGGCTGGTGATACTGCTCAGCCACAGCCTCGGCGCGAGCATGGACCGGGTGGTGCTGTCCGGCGTGGCGGCCATGCAACTCTTCTCCGCGCTCACCTCGTTCACGGTGCTGACCTCGGCGGACGCCGAGACAACCAAGGGCGTGCTCTTCTGGCTGCTCGGCTCGCTCTCCGGCGCGGACTGGGGCCAAGTGCTGCTGTGCGCGGGCGCGTTGGCGCTCGTGCTGGTCGTCTGCCTGGGCCATGCCACCACGTTGGACGCGTTCGCCTTCGGCGAGGAGGCGGCAGCAGGCCTCGGCGTGAACGTCGCCCGCGCTCGGCTGATCCTGCTCTGCGCCACGGCACTGCTCACGGCCGTCCTGGTCAGCTGCGCCGGGGCGATCGGCTTCGTGGGCCTGGTCCTGCCGCACGTGACCCGGGCGTTGACCGGTTCCGGGCATGTACGGCTGCTGCCGGTCACCGCGCTGACCGGAGCGGTCTTCCTGGTGTGGGTGGACACCCTCGCCCGTACCGTCGTCGATCCCCAGGAGGTACCCGTGGGGGTGGTGACGTCGCTGATCGGCGTGCCGGCGTTCGTAGTCGTGCTGCATCGGGGCCGGAGGAAGACATGAGCACCCCCGTCCCGGACACCGGCCTGCACGCGGACCGGGTCGCCCGCCGCACCGACGGCCGACTCATCGTCGACGGCGTCACCCTCGTCCTGCGCCCCGGAGAGACCGTCGGCCTGCTCGGCCCCAACGGGTCAGGAAAATCAACCCTGTTGCGTCTGCTGGCCGGTGTCCTGCCCACCTCCACCGGAGTCGTCACGCTGGACGGGCGGCCGCTCCCCGAGGTCGGGCGCCGCGCGACCGCCCGCCGTATCGCCACCGTTGAACAACACACCCACACCCAGACCGAGTTGACCGTCCGCGAGGTCGTCGCCCTTGGGCGTATCCCGCACCGGCGTGCCTGGTCACCGGCGTCGGCCGCCGACGCCCGCGCCGTCACCGAGGCCCTGGACCGCACCGGACTGGCCGACCGCGCCGCCCAGTCCTGGCACACCCTCTCCGGCGGCGAACGCCAACGCGCCCAGATCGCCCGTGCGTTGGCCCAGGAACCCCGCGAACTGCTCCTAGACGAGCCGACCAACCACCTGGACATCCAGCACCAGTTGGACCTCCTCGACCTGATCGCCGATCTCCCGGTCACCACCGTGATCGCCCTGCACGACCTCAACCTCGCCGCGATGTACTGCGACCGCCTGCTCGTGCTCAATACCGGTCGCACGGTGGCCGAGGGGACCCCGACCGAGGTCCTCACCCCGGCCCTCATCAAGGACGTCTACGGTGTCCGCGCCGAGGTCGGCCACGACCCCGGGCATCCTGTGATCCGCTTCCTGCGGCGGGGGAGCGGAACGCCGTAGCGGCGGGCTCCAACGTGCCCAGGCGCGGCCGGTGTTGGGCTAGTGGGCGGAGAATCCGCCGTCCACGAACACCGACTGTCCGGTGACATAGGCGGAGGCGCGGCTCGCCAGGAACACCACCGCGCCCGCGAAGTCCTCGGCAAGGCCGTTGCGGCCGATCAGGGTGCGCGCGGCCAGGGCCCTCACCATCTCCGGGTCGGACGACAGCCGTTCGTTGAGCGGGGTCATCACGAAACCCGGGACCAGGGTGTTGCAGGTGACCCCGTGCGGAGACCAGGCCTCGGCCTGGGAGCGGGCCAGGGACTCCAGCGCGCCCTTGGAGACGCCGTAGGCGCCGCTCCGTGCGAACGCTCGGTGTGCCTGCTGGGAGGTGATGTGGATGATGCGGCCGAAGCCCCGCTCGGCCATGCCGGGGCCGAAGCGCCGGCCCAGGAGGTGGGGCGCCTCCAGGTTCAGGGCCATCGTGGTGTCCCACACCTCGTCGCTCAACTCGCCCATCGGCGGGCGCAGGTTGATCCCGGCGCTGTTCACGAGGATGTCCGGCTCGCCGAAGGCCTCGGCCGCCGCTTCCGCCGCGGCTCGGACGCCGTCCCGGGTGCCCAGATCGCCGCTCACCCACGCCGCCCGGCAGCCCTCCGCCGCCAACTCGTCGACCGTGGCGGTCAGTTCCTTCTCCCTGCGTGCCACTACGACCACTTGGGCCCCCGCCCGCGCGAGCGCTCCGGCGGCGGCCCGTCCGATGCCGGAGCTGCCGCCTGTGACGACGGCGACCCGGCCGTCCAGGGAGAAGAGTTCGGAGAGGTAGTCGCTGGAGATCATTCCGGCAGCTTAGGAGGTGGCTCCTCGATCGGCGAACCTGTTGTTCCGGCCGTGCTCAGGGTTCGATGACGAGGCGTTCGACGAGGTCGTCGCGGAGTGTGAACCGGTAGCGCAGGTCGACGGTGCCGCCGGGGAAGTTGCCTTCGAGGTGGTGTGTGGCGACGTAGTGGGCGGCGTCGGCCTGCTGGGCGCCGGTGAGACGGGTGGTGTACGTGAATTCGGACGCGGCTCGCCCCAGCCACCGCTCGATCGCCGCGATGCCCTCGTAGGTGTTCCCGTCGTCGATCACCACGGCGTCGTGGGTGAACGCGGTGACGGCGGAGGTGGTGTCGTGGGCGCGGTGTGCGTTCAGGTAGCGGATGATCGCCGGGGGCAGGGCGTTCGGGGCGATGTCCTGCAGTCGGTTGTCGTACATGACGGTCCCTACGGTGGTGGCGGGTTCGGACGGTGGGATCGGCCCAGGTGTTACTGCTAAAATAGAAGCTACTGACTTCGACTTTAGCAGTAACTGAGGGGATGGTCGCCGTGGCAAGCCGGATCAGGCTGGAGGACCGGGAGTGCCCGCTGTCCACGACGGTGCGGCATGTCGGCGAGTGGTGGACGCTGCTGATCCTCCACGACGCCTTCGACGGCTACCGCCGCTTCGACCAGTTCCAGGAGAGCCTGGGCATCTCCTCCAGCATGCTCACCACCCGGCTGAGGACCCTGGTCGAGGACGGGCTGCTGGAGCGCAGGCCGTACCAGACCCACCCCGTCCGCCACGAGTACGTGCTGACCGCCCTCGGACACTCCCTTCGGCCGGTGGTCGTCGCCCTGGCCGCGTGGGGCAACTCCCGCCTCGCGCCGGAGGATCGCAGCATGATCCTGGTCGACGCGCGGAGCGGCCAGGAGGTCGAGCCCGTCGTGGTCGATGCCAGGACCGGCCGCCGGCTCGACGACAGCGACGCGTACGTCTTCACGGCCGGCCCCGCGGCCGGTGACGCCATGCGTGACCGCTATGCGGGGCGGGGCCCTCGCACCGATGGCACCAACTAGGTACCATCGCGGTATGCCATCACTGAATGTGTCCTTCACCGAAGAGGAACTCGAGGGAGTGCGCGCGGCCGCCGCGGCCGAGGGGAAGAGCCTCAAGCAGTATCTGCACGACCTCGGTGTCCGCGAGATGCAGCGCGGTCAGTTCGTCGCCGGAGCTTCCGTGTGGGCCGAGCGGCTGCGCGGGGAGTTCGACGACGCCTTCCCCGACGAGGTGCCGCCCGCCGAGCGTGACGGGGCCGCGGCCGCCTGATGCACCTGTACATCGACGTCTCCTGGCTGCTCGACGTTCAGGAGGCCGCCCTCGGCCGCGAGGACATGTCGGTCTCCGACTACTCCGCGCTCGTGGCCGCCGTATCGCGGCACAAGACCAAGCTGCCGACCCTCGCCGCGGCCGACCCGGACGCCGCGTGGCGGGCGGCCGCGCTCATGCACACCATCGTGCGCCTGGAGCCGCTGCCGCACCGCAACAGCCTCTACGCCGCGTTCGTCGCCGCCCAGTACATGGGCCAGTCCGGCGAGGGGATCGACCCGCCCTACGGCGCCCTCTCCGACCTCGTCCGCAAGATCCGCGACACCCGTGTCGGAGTCCTCGCCGTCGCCGACCAGTTGCGCTCCTGGAAGGTCTGACCTGCGGCGGGCCGTTCGTTCACCTGCGTAGGCTGTCCCCGTGTCCACCGCCCGTCTGCGTCGCGTCGCCGTCCTCGTCCTCGAAGGCGCCAAGCCGCTCGACGTCGGCATCCCCGCGCAGGTGTTCACCACGCGGGCGAGCATGCCGTACGAGGTGCGGCTGTGCGGTGCGGCGCCCGGGCTGGTGACCGGCGGTGACGGGCTGTCGTACCACGTCGCCGACGGTCTCGACGCGCTGAGCTGGGCCGACATCGTCTTCCTGCCCGGGTACCGCTTTCCGGACCGCGAGGATCCGCCGACGGCCGTCCGCGACGCGCTGATCGCCGCGCACGGGCGGGGCGCGCGGCTCGCCGCGATCTCGACCGGTGCCTTCGCGCTCGCCGCCACGGGGTTGCTCGACGGCAAGCGGGCCACGACGCACTGGCACTACACGCGGGCGCTCGCGGCGAAGTACCCGCTCGTCCAGGTCGACGAGAACGTCCTGTTCGTCGACGAGGGCAGCGTGCTGACGTCGGCGGGCGCCGCCTCGGGCATCGACCTGTGCCTGCACATCCTGCGCGGCGACCTCGGAGTGGCCGCGTCCAACCACGCGGCTCGGCGCCTGGTCGCGGCTCCCTACCGCAGCGGCGGTCAGGCGCAGTACGTGCCGCGCAGCGTGCCCGAGCCGCTCGGTGAACGGTTCGCCGCGACCCGCGAGTGGGCACTGCACCGGCTCGGCGAACCCCTCACCCTGGAGACGCTGGCGCGACAGGCCGCGGTGTCGCCGCGCACCTTCTCGCGACGCTTCGTCGACGAGACCGGCTACACGCCGATGCAGTGGGTCATGCGCGCCCGTATCGACATGGCCCGGGAGCTGCTCGAACGCTCCGAGCGCAGCGTCGAGCAGATCGCCGCCGACGTCGGTCTCGGCACCGGCGCGAACCTCCGGCTGCACTTCCACCGGCTTCTCGGTACGACGCCGAGCGAATACCGGCGGACCTTCGCGCAGGGGGAGTAGCCCGGCCCAGTCCAGGGGCGTGGCGGGTGTGGCGGGATCCTTTTGGACCATGGCGATCGCGCCACTGTCCGCGACGGTCGCCGCGCGCGAGCCTGGAGGGGAACCGAAGGGACTTACCTCATGACTCGCATTGCCATCAATGGATTCGGCCGCATCGGACGCAATGTGCTGCGCGCCCTGCTCGAACGCGACACCGACCTCGAGGTCGTCGCCGTCAACGACCTTACGGAGCCCGCCACTCTGGCGCGGCTGCTCGCCTTCGACACGACGTCCGGGCGGCTCGGCCGTCCCGTGACCGTCGACGGGGACACCCTTGTCGTCGACGGCCGGCGCATCAAGGTCCTGGCCGAGCGCGAACCGGCCGACCTGCCCTGGGCCGAGCTCGAAGTGGACCTCGTGCTGGAGGCCACCGGCCGTTTCACCTCCGCCAAGGCCGCCCGCGCCCACCTCGACGCGGGCGCGCGCAAGGTACTCGTCAGCGCGCCCTCGGACGGCGCGGACGTCACGCTCGCGTTCGGGGTCAACAACGACGCCTACGACCCGGCCACGCACACGATCGTGTCGAACGCCTCCTGCACGACCAACGCGCTGGCACCCCTCGCCGCGGTCCTCGACGAACTCGCCGGTATCGAGCACGGCTTCATGACCACGGTGCACGCCTACACGCAGGAGCAGAACCTCCAGGACGGCCCGCACCGCGACGCCCGCCGTGCCCGTGCCGCCGCGGTCAACATCGTGCCGACCACGACGGGCGCCGCGAAGGCGATCGGCCATGTACTGCCCAACCTGGACGGCAAGTTGTCGGGCGACTCGATCCGCGTGCCCGTACCGGTGGGCTCGATCGTCGAGCTCAACACCACCGTCTCCCGGGATGTGACCCGCGAGGACGTGCTCGCCGCCTACCGCACCGCGGCCGAGGGGCCCCTTGCCGGCGTCCTCGAGTACTCCGAAGACGCGCTCGTCTCCTCCGACATCACTGGCAACCCGGCCTCGTCGATCTTCGACTCCGCCCTCACCCGCGTCGACGGCCGCCATGTGAAGGTCGTCGCCTGGTACGACAACGAGTGGGGTTTCTCGAACCGTGTGATCGACACGCTCGAACTCCTCGCCGCGGGCTGACCGCGGTCGTCTAGAGGTCGCGCTGGTACCAAGTGCCCTGCTTGCCCCCGAGGTCGGAGGGGTGGGCGGGGCCGTCCGGGCTGAAGCCGGCCTTGGTCAGCACCCTTTGGGACGCGATGTTCCCGTGGGAGGTGGCCGCCCGGATCGTACGCAGGGAGTGCTGCGAGGCTGCCAGCCGGCACAGTTCCTCGACGGTCGAGGTCGCCACACCCCGGCCGGTTACGTGCTGCGCCACCCGGTAGCCGAGTACCGCCATGTGCTCCTCGGTGATGTCCACCAGGTTGAACCTGCCGAGGACCGAGCCGTCCTCGGCGACGAGCACGTAGAAGGCGCAGACGCCGGCCTCCTGTTCGGCCAGCAACGCGTCGAAGCGGGCGGTGAACTCGTCGAAGTAGGCGTCGCCGCGGTCGGAGATCGTGCCGGCGAAGTAGGCGCGGTTGGCCACTTCGAAGGCGAGGACCGCCGGGGCGTGCTCGGCGCGGAGCGGCTGTAGTTCGGGCATCTTCCGTTCCTGTCCGGGGAGTTGGTCACCTTCTGGTGAGGTGGCCATTGAAGCCCGCCGGCTCCGTGAGCCACATCGGCCTGAGGTCGTAAGGGATGCCCGGAACGGTTGTGTCAGTTCGGTCCTCCGATCGGCAGGATCACCGCGGAGGGGTGGGCCGGGGTGTGCAGCACCTGTTGGTCGGCGGCGCGGAGTGTGGTGGCGGTCGCCCGGGGTTCGCCGGTGCCGAGGTTGCGGTTGTAGCGGGGGAAGGCGCCGCTGGAGATCTGGACGCGGATGCGGTGGCCACGCTGGAAACGGTAGGCGGTCGGCCAGAGTTGGACCCTCGCGCAGGTCGTGTCGTCGGCGCTGGTGAGGCTGATCAGACCGTCGCAGACGTTCGTGGAGCGGCCCTTCCCGTCCACGTCGCAGAGGCGGACGAACACGTCGGCGTACGGCAGGCTGGAGCGGAACCAGATCTCGGCGCTCACCTCTCCGACGACCTCGACGTCCTTCTCCAGGGCGGGAGTTGAGTAGGTGAGGACGTCCGGGCGGGCTTCCAGAGCGGTGTTGTCGACGCGCCCCGACTTGACGCCCACGGCCATACGGACGCCGCCGACAGCAGGCGTCGGGTCGGCCGGGTCGTAGCGGTAGGTGTCCGGGGCGGACTCGTCCGGCGGGTCGGCGGCCAGGGCGCCTGCGGGGTGGAGGTGGAGGCGCTGCGGGGTGTAGCCCGGCGGCGGCCAGGACGGGAAGTCGCGCCAGGTCTCCTCGCCCATCACGAACAGACGCACCGGGGCGCGGTGGGACGGCTTCTCGCCGCGGGCGTGGGCCAGACCGAAGTCGAGGGCCTCGGCGGCCGCCGTCACGCCGACGCCCATGGAGATGTGCGCCCACGGTCCGACGGTGAGCCGGGCCTCTCGTCCCGCGTCCTGCAGCGCCTGGAAGTCGCGGAGTTGGCCGGGCAGGAAGATGTCGTACCAGCCGCCGACCGTGCTGACCGGCACGGTGAGGCCGGCGACCCGGGAGCTGTGGTCGAGCACGGACCAGAACGGTGAGTCGGCGTCATGGTCGAGGGTGTTCTGGAAGTAGTCGGAGCGGCGGCCGATGGCCGCGGTGTCGGCCTCGTTCAGCGGGAGCGTGTACCAGGCGCGACGTTCCTTCCGGATCCGCAGCGCTTGGCGGAGCATCGCTCCCCGCTTTTCCTGGCCCGCGACCTGGAGGCCCCAGCCGAAGGTCGCCTCCAGGTCGTACGACTCCTTACGGAGGAACTCCAGCGTGAAGGCGGATTCGGAGACAGAGGGGATCAACGCCTTGACCTGCGGCGGCAGTTGGCCTGCCATCGACCACTGGGCGAACCCCAGATAGCTGCCGCCGTAGAGCACGACCGCCTCGCCGCACCAGGGTTGCTCGACGAGCCAGCGCAGCGTGTCGAGGCCGTCCTCGCGTTCGTGGCGCAGGGGGTCGAAGTCGCCGCCGGAGCCGAAGGTGCCGCGGGTGCTCTGGATCAGCACCTGGAATCCCCGCTCGGCCAGCGGCCTGGCCAGCTGCGCGGCGATCATGCCCGCCCTGCCGTAGGGGACGCGGATGAGCGCGGTCGGGAGGCCGGCGGGGCCGGATTCCGGGGTCCAGCGGTCGGCGAGGAGGACGGCTCCGTCGCGCATCGGGACCCGTAGGTCGTGCTCGACGGTGAGGTCTCTGGTCGAGGGTGGGGGCAGGTGCAGGAGGCGCTGGGCGAGACGGCTGCGGAGGTTCATCGGGGGTGGTGTCCGTCCGTCGGGACTTGGTGGCTGGAGGTGAGGGTGGACGCGAGGCGGAGCAGACGGGTCGTCAGTGCCTCGGGGTCGAGGGGGTCCGTCCCGTCGATCACCCAGTTGTTGACGAGCGTGGCGGCTCCGCCCGCGATGAACTCCGAGAGGTCGTCCGCCGTCTGCCGGTCCAGGTCGCCGAACAGCTCGCGGACGGCGGGCCTGTTGAGGGAGCCGAACAGCTTGTTGAGCGTGCTGGTCATGGCGAAGGCGCAGGAGCCGGTCAGCATCGGGCGGTAGAAGGCGCGGTGCGCGGCGAAGTGCTGGGCCAGTGCCGCTACCCCCTCGGAGGTGTCGCCGCCGTCTCCGGCCCGGGGGAGCAGCTCCCGTCTCACCAGGTCGATCGCGGCTTCCGTGAGGAGGGTGTCGCGGTCCCCGAACTGCAGGTAGACGAGGCGCCGGCTGACGTCCGCCGCCTCGGCGAGATCGGTGACCGGGATGTCCGTGGTGCCGCGCTCGGACACGAGGCGCACCGCGGCCGCCATCAGGGCCGTGCGGGAGCGGCGGACCCTTCTGTCCTGGGTGCCGGATTCCTGGAGTGGTTCGAGGTGCATCCCGGCACGTTATACAGCTGAGAATAAATGCACAAGTGTGCATTTTCTCTACGGTGACCACCGTGCTGTGGCGCGTTGACACATTCCGATATGGGCATACGATGACGCCATGGCACGAGCGGCGACTACCTCGGACGCGTTCAACGCGATAGCCGAACCGCAGCGGCGGGAGATCCTGCTGCTCCTGCGGGGTGGCGAACGGCCGGTGAACGACCTGGCGCGGGACCTGGGGATGACCCAGCCGCAGACGTCCAAACACCTGCGGGTCCTCCGCGAGGTCGGGCTGGTGCGGGTCCGCGGGGCGGGCAAGCAGCGGCTGTACGACCTGGACGCCCGCGGACTGCGGCCGGTCCACGAGTGGGTGGGCGGCTTCGAGCGGTTCTGGAGCGGGAGTTTCGACCGGCTGGACGAGTACGTGCAGGAGCTGAAGCAGGAGAAGCAGGAGGGACCAGACCATGGCGACGACCAGTAGCGGCGGCGAGGCCGCACCCCTGACCGCGGACCGCGAGATCGTGGTCTCCCGGCTGATCGGCGCCCCGCGGGAGCTGGTGTTCGAGGCGTTCACACGAGTCCGGCACCTGTCGCGGTGGTGGGGACCGGAAGGCTTCACCACCACCACGCGGTCCTTCGAGTTCCGCGTCGGCGGGGCCTGGGACTTCGTGATGCACGGGCCGGACGGCACCGACTACCAGGAGTGGATCACCTATCGGGAGATCGTCCCGCCGGAGCGGATCGCGCTCCTGCACGGCGAGTCCCGCGACGACCCCAACGCCTTCGAGTCGCTCCTGACCTTCGAGCCGGCCGGCGACGGGACCCGGATCGTGATGCGCACGGTCTTCCCCACCAAGGAACTCCGCGACGAGGCCGCGGAGAAGTACCACGCGATCGAGGGCGGTGAGCAGACGCTGGGCAACCTCGCGTCCTACGTCGCCGAACTCACCCGGAACGAGACCGACTTGAAGGGATCTGAGAGCTGATGGCCGGAAAGGTGTTCTTCAGCGTGACGATGTCCCTGGACGGCTTCATGGCGCCGGACGCCGTGCCCGTCGAGGACGTCTTCTCACCCGGCGGCCAGAACGACCCCAGGGTCCAGCGCTGGATGGCGAAGTGGTCGGAGCTGCAGGCGTGGGTGTTCCCGCTGCGGTTCTTCCGGGAGAACGTGAAGCTGGGCGAGGGCGGCGAGGAGGGCCGCGACAACGACATCGCGCGGGAGACGTTCGAGCGCACCGGCGCGAGCGTCATGGGCAGGCGCATGTTCGACGCAGGCGAACTGGCCTGGCCGGAGGAAGCGCCGTTCCACACCCCGGTGTTCGTCCTCACCCACACCCGGCGCGACCCGTGGGAGCGGCCGGGCGGCACCACCTTCCACTTCGTCGACGACGGCGTCGAGAGCGCCCTCGACCGGGCCCGCGAGGCCGCCGGAGACCGCGACGTGCGCATCGCCGGCGGCGCCGAGACGATCCAGCAGTACCTGGACGGCGGCCTGATCGACGAGTTCTCGATCGCGCTCGCGCCCGTGCTGTTCGGCACCGGCATCCGCCTGTTCGACCGCGTGGACCCCGACCGCCTCGCGCTGGACCAGACCCGCACGGACACATCGTCCCGGGTGACCCACCTGACGTACACCGTCGGCAAGCGGTAGCGAGCCGCGGATCAGCTCGGTCCCAGCCCCGCGTCCCGCGCCAACAGGGCCGCCTGGACCCGGTTCTCGCAGCGCAGCTTCGTCAGGATCCTGCTGACGTACGTCTTCACCGTCGCCTCGCTCACATGGATCCGCTCGCCCGCGTCGGCGTTCGACAGGCCCTCGCCGAGCAGCGCGAGCACCTCCAACTCCCGGATGCTGAGCGACTCCAGACGCCGGCGCGCCTCCTCGCCGCGCGCCGCCGCCCGGCCCGAGGCGAGCTGGTCGACCACGTGACGGGTGGCCGCCGGTGACAGATAAGCGTCCCCGGCCGCGGCCGCCCGTACCGCCTGGATCAGTTCGGCCGGCGCCGAGTCCTTCAGCAGGAACCCGGCGCCGCCCTGCCGCAGCGCCCGCAGGACGTTCTCCCGCTCGCCGAATGTCGTCAGGATCAACGGACGTACGGACGGTGCCGCCCGCCGCAGCTCCGCCAGTGCCGACAGGCCGTCCAGCACGGGCATCTGGATGTCGAGCAGGGCCACGTCGACGGCGTGGGCGCGGACCAGATCGACCGCCTCACGGCCGTTGGCCGCCTCCGCCACGACATCGATGTCGTCGGCGGAGGTGAGGATCATCCTGATGCCCGCCCGGATGAGGGGTTCGTCATCCGCGACGAGGACTCTGATCACGATTCTCCTGCAGGACGTGCGACGGGGGCGACGGGCGGCCCGGGACTACGACGTGGTCACGAAGGTCCGCTTCTCGATCAGTCTGCCGTCCTTGAAGCAGAAGCGGAAGGCGGGCATGTGCCCTCCTTCGGCCGGCCAGTCCTTCTTGGAGAGATACGACGAGCAGGTCGCCCCCCGCGGCTTGGCGGGCGCCTGGTCGTCCAGGGCCGGGCCCAGGTACGCCTTCCCGTGCGGCAGCTTGTCCCGTACGGCCGTCTCGGAGTCCCCGACCTTCACCGACTCGTAGACCTTCGGATCGAGCATGATCCTGTCGCCCTCCTTCCCGACCAGGTTGACGATCAGCACGACGGCGACCACTCCGAGAACCAGGAAGGTCAGCAGGGCGGCGCCGCATCCGATCACGACGCCCTTCTTCTTGCGTCCCATGGCGATGTCGAACTCCTTCTGCCTGTCCGGCGCACCGGACCAGTCGATGTCCGCACCACCGTCGCCGGGCACCGCCCCCTCGCTCTGCCCCCGGAAGTCGTTCGCCGCATCGACGAAGGTCGCTCCGTCCGACCCCGGGTCCGCCGGCCACCGGCCGCCCTCCGACGCGCGCGGCGACCCGGGACCGTAGGGCAGCACGCCCGCGATGCGGAACCCGCCGTCCGCCGCTGGCCCCGCGTGCACCATGCCGCCGACCAGCCGGGCCCGTTCCTGCAGCCCCGTCAGCCCCTGCCCGCCGCTCACCACGGTCCGCCGTACGGCCGAAGTCAGCGCGGGTACCGGCCCGTTGGCCACTTCGACGACCAAGGAGTCCGGCTCGTAACGCAGTTCGACGGAGATCGCGGCGCCCTGCGCGTGCTTCAGCGCGTTGGTCAGCGCCTCCTGCACGATCCGGAACGCCGCGTGGTCGGCCGCGGGAGCCAGCGGACGTGCCTGGCCCGTACGCCGCAGCGCTACGACCGTCCCCGCGCCCCGGGTTGCCTCCACCAGGCCGTCGATCCCCGCCACGCCCCGGGCCTGGGGCTCCAACTCACCCTCGTTGTCGCGCAGTTGATCGGGCGTGCCGTCACGAAGGATGCCGACCGCCTCGCGCAGTTCGTGCATCGCGGACACGGACGCCTCCCGCAGGACGCCGACCACCTCCCGTTGCCCGCCCGTGAGTTCGCGGTCGACTTCCAACGCGCCCGTGTGCACGGCGATCAGCGCCAGTTGGTGGCCGAGGCTGTCGTGCATGTCCTGCGCTATGCGCTGGCGTTCGCGCAGACGTGAGTGGGACGCGATCATCTCGCGCTCGCGCAGGAGTTGGGCGTTGTGCTCGTGCAACGCCCGCAGCAGCGTGCGGCGTTGGGCACGGTTGCGGCTGGCCAGGCCGGGCACGACACCCGTCGCCAGGAACGCGAGCGTGGTGAACACCAGAGTCTGTACGGCGGACAGCGGCTGCGACGCGCCGGGGACGGACAGCCCGACGTAGAGAACGTAGGTGGCCGAGAAGAACGCGAGGGCCCGGCGCGGTGCCTCGATCCGCGCGCCGGCCGACCAGCTCACCACGATCAGCACGAACCCGAAACCACCGAGCATGCCGGCGACCGCACCGGTGGCGAGCAGGGCTCCGGCGGGGAACGCGCGCCGCAGCAGAGAGATCACCCCGGCGGCGACCCCGACGGCGACCATCCGCAGTGCGCCCTCGCTCACCTGGGTCATGGCCATGGACAGGCCCAGGACGACGGTCAGCACCGTCTCGCCGACGATCTGCCGCCGGGACCACATACCTGCCGCGCCCAGCCGGCTCCGGACATCGAGGGCCATCGTCTTCGCGTTCACGCGCCAACGGTATGCACCGATGCCCGCGCGCACAGCATCCGTTCGTCGCATCCACGAACGACCAAAGTCGTACGGTCCGCGTCTCACTCGGGCTCGCCCCCGCAGTGTCCTCGTCCGTCAGCCGCCGTTCCTGAAGGACTTGACCTGGCACTGGACCCGGTCTTCGTCGAACGTGGGCAGACTCATGTCGAGCCGGATCCGTACATGCCCGGCGTCCGGGTCGGCCGTGGTCGCCGCGTGCGCGGAGGGGGTCGCGATGGAGGCGACACCTTCGTCACGGATGCCGCCCCCGCCACCACCGCAGGCGCCGAGCAGCACGAGGGTCGCACCCGAGGCGACGACGGTCAGCAGGGGAACGGTGACGCCGTTGCGGAGGGAAGAGGTGGAGGAGGACATGTCGTCAACGTGCCGTCCCCGTATGAAGATCCTGTCAGCGACCGATCAGCGTCCCGTCTGGTGGTCCTGCCGTTGTACGGCGCCTCGTCTGGACCGTGCGCATCGCCGATTACTTCTGTCCCAACGCTGTACGGGTATCCGCTGTTCGGGATAGCGTCACCACGCAGCTGCCGAGTGAAACGATTCAATCCATTGCGCTCAAGGGGACAGCATGGCGTCGAACAACACACCGGACAAAGGCATTTCCCGTCGCGTGGCTCTCGCGGCAGCCGGCACCGTCGGACTCACCGCGGTGTCCCTCTCCGCCGGACTCCCTTCGGCGGAGGCACTCCCTGCGGCGGACGCCTCCGCTTCCCTCACCGGCAACTCACCTCGCCGCTCCGGCAGTTGGCACCGCTACGTCCAAGGCCCGTCCTCCCGCACGGTCCGCCCGGTGCGGATCACCACGTCGACCGGAGACGTGCAGAACCCCGGCGCGCTGCTCAAGCCCGGCGGAGCCAGATCCGTCCTGCGGCGCCCGCAGCCCGCGGCGGCGCCGGCCTGGCCCGCCGGCACCACCGCCGAAGCCTCCTCGGCCCACGCGGGCAACAACGGCAACGACGGGCAGCCGCGCACCTACGACGCCACCAACGCGATCGACGGAAACCCGGACACCTTCTGGAACGACGACACGCTGGGTGTCTTCCCCGACGTCCTCACCATCATCGCGCCGCAGGTCACGTCCTTGCGGGGCATCACGGTGATCTCCAACAGCGACGGCGTGCCGACCGACTACACCGTCGACGTGTGGAGCGACGGCGACTGGCACACCGCCGCCACGGTCACCGCCAACGACGCGGTGCAGAAGGCCGTTCCGTTCACGGAGACGGTCAGCACCGACCGCGTCCGCATCACGGTGGCCCACGCGCAGGACACCTCGCACGGCAACTTCACCCGGATCAACGAGGTCTGGCCCGCACCGGTCGAGCCGATCCCGATACCGACCATCACCGTGGACTTCGGCAAGGTCGTGGTCGGATATCCGCAGATCAAGTTCACCTCGGCTTCCGCCAACTCGCCCGGTGTACGGGTGGCGTTCTCCGAGACCCGCCAATTCCTCACCGACCGCTCGGACTTCACCCGCGCCGACCAGGCGGGCGGTGTCGGAGGGGGCACGGACCAGTTCGCCGTCCCCGCCAAGGGCGCCAACTGGACCGACCACAAAGGGTTCCAGGCCGGCGACAAAGTCTTCGCGGACGGCCTGCACGGATTCCGCTACCTCAAGATCAGCCTCGACGCACTCGCCTCGGACAGCCCCGCCGCACAACCTTGGGGCACGGTCGAAATCGACTCCGTGGCCCTCCAGTTCACCGCGTACGTGGGCACACCGAGCACCTACCGCGGCTGGTTCCTGTGCTCCGACGACGAGTTGAATCGTTACTGGTACGGCGCCGCGTACACCAACGAACTCGTCACCGACACCTTCCGCCAGGACGACGTCGACCCCCGCAACGCGTGGAGCGCCACGCTGGAAGGGAAGTTGGTCCTCCAGGACGGCGCCAAGCGCGACCGCGACCCGTACGTCGGCGACCTCGCCGTCTCCGCGCGCACCCTCTACCTGACCCACGACGACGCGGCCGCCGCTGCCCGCAACGTCCTCGCGGACCTCGCCGACCACCAGCGCGCCGACGGCTGGATCCCGCCCGCGTCCATCGGCAACTACACCCTCCCGCTCTTCGACTACCCGCTGTACTGGGTGACGTGCAGCTGGGACTACGTCCTCTACACCGGCGACCGCCAGTACGCGACGCGCTACTACCCCAACCTGCTGAAGGTCCTGGACACCTGGTACCCGAGCGTCACGGACGACGCCGGCCTGCTGAGCAAGGGCCTCAACGGCACCGGCGGATACGGCGACTACGCGTTCCTCGGCCGTACGGGTCGCGTCACCTACTACAACGCGCTCTACGTCCAAGCCCTCCAGAACGCCGCCGAGTTGGCCCGCCTGCTGGGCCAGCAGGCCGA
The DNA here is from genome assembly GCF_033335955.1 of Streptomyces sp. N50. Classification (GTDB taxonomy): domain Bacteria; phylum Actinomycetota; class Actinomycetes; order Streptomycetales; family Streptomycetaceae; genus Streptomyces. The sequence continues at coordinate 577,062 of NZ_CP137550.1, read as the reverse complement.
CGCCACGCGCTGGAGCACGCGAGCTGACAACGTTGCCCAGGCCGTCAACTCCCTGCTGTGGGACGCCGATGCGGGCGCCTACCTGGACTCCTCGACGGGTGCGGTACGGCACGCGCAGGACGGCAACTCCCTGGCCGTCGTCACCGGCATCGCCGACGCGGCCCGCGCCACCTCGGCCCTCGCGCATCTCGACGCGACGACGAAACGGCCGTACGGGAACGCCTTCATGGACAACGACACGATCTTCGACCAGGCATCCCAGCGGGTCTACGCCTTCACCTCGTACCCGGAGATCGAGGCCCGCTTCCTCAGCGGGCAGGCCGGGTCCGCGCTGGACCAGATCCGCCGTATGTACGGCTGGATGGACAAGAACGACCCCGGCATCACCCACTGGGAGGGCATCGGCCCGGGCGGTTCGCTGTACGAGGACGCCTACACCAGCATGGCCCACGGCTGGTCCACCGGTGTCCTGCCGGCGCTGACCCACAACCTGCTGGGCGCACGCCCGACTTCACCCGGGTACGCCACCTGGGAGGTACGTCCGCAGCCCGGTGACGTCGACTGGGCGACAGGTCAACTCCCCACCCCGCATGGCCCGTTGGGCGTGGAGTTGGAGAACAGCAGCCGTGTCTTCCGCCTCACGGTCCGCGTGCCCCGGCACACGCAGGGCTCGGTCGTCCTCCCCGGTGACGCGCGCGGCCTGCGCGTGAGCGTCGGCCGGCGGACGCTGTGGGACGGGCGGCGGGCGTCGAGCCGTGACGTGAGCGTGGCCGACGGAACGGTCACCGTGTCCAACCTGGGCCCGGGCGACCACAGTTTCGTGAGCGAGCGGCGGGGCAACTGACCTCGCCCGTGTGACGCCGTGACGCGTTCGCTTTGCGCGAGCGTGTCACGGCGTTCCCTTTGGCTAATTGTGGCGGGTGTTTTGCCGGTCCTTGCGTTGTCCCCTCCACCACTCCGACCTAGCCTGACCTGCGGACCATGGGAGGGTCGGGATGCTGAACACCGTCCGGGAACAGGCCGCGGGACTCACCAAGGATCAGCGCAACGCCTTCGTCGCGGCCTACTTGGGCTGGGCGATGGACGCCTTCGACTACTTCCTCGTCGTCCTCGTCTACAGCGAGATCGCCGACGACTTCCATGTCTCCCTCACCGACATGGCCTTCCTCACCACGGCCACCCTGGTGATGCGACCGGTCGGCGCCCTCCTCTTCGGCCTGTGGGCGGACCGCAAAGGACGCCGCACCCCGCTCATGGTCGACGTGGCCTTCTACTCGGTCATCGGATTCGCCTGCGCCTTCGCACCGAACTACACCGTGCTGCTCGTCCTGCGCCTGCTGTACGGCATCGGCATGGGCGGCGAGTGGGGCCTGGGCGCGGCACTCGCCATGGAGAAGATCCCGGCCGAGCGGCGCGGTTTCTGGTCGGGCCTGCTGCAGAGCGGCTACTCGCTCGGCTATCTGCTCGCCGCGGTGGCGTTCTTCGTCATCGAACCCGCCTTCGGCTGGCGGGGGTTGTTCGCCTTCAGCCTGGTGCCGGCCCTGGTCTCGTTGTGGGTACGCGCCCGGGTCGAGGAGAGCGAGGTGTGGGAGAAGAGCGTCAAACTCAACCGAACGCCCGCCTACCAGGTGTTCAAGAACCCTGCTGTCCTACGGCGGTTCGTGTACCTGGTCGCTCTGATGACCGCCTTCAACTGGATGTCGCACGGCACCCAGGACATCTACCCGACCTTCGTGAAGAAGGGCCTTGGCCTGTCCCCGGACACAGCGATCGCGATCGCCGTGGTCTACAACATCGGCGCCATCATCGGCGGCATGGTCCTCGGGGCGTACTCCGAGCGGCTGGGGCGCCGCCGCACGATCATGATCGCGGCGGCCGCGGGCCTGGTCGTGGTGCCCTTCTTCGTCCTGTCCACCGCCGTGGGCTGGCTGATGCTGTCCTCGTTCCTGATGCAACTGTGCGTACAGGGAGCCTGGGGCGTCATCCCCGCACACCTCACCGAGATGAGCCCGGACACGATCCGGGGCTTCTATCCCGGCGTCACCTATCAACTCGGCAACCTGATCGCCGCCCTCAACCTGCCGATCCAGGAGGCCATCGCCGAGCACCACGGCTATCCGACGGCGATGGCGTGGACCGTGACTCCCGCCCTGGTCCTGGTGATCGTGCTGAGCGCGGTCGGCAAGGAGGCCAAGGGGATCCGGTTCGGCGGTACGGGGACGCAGGCGCCGAGCACCGCGGCGGCGGACCCGGTGTAGTTCCGGCGACGCGTGCAGGGGGCAGCCGGTCGTCGGTCACCGGACCGGCGAACCCGGTCCCGTGGCGGCAACCGGCTCCACCCGGCGCACGCGGGGCCGGTCCCGTCGTAGCAGAGGCCGTTCGACGAGGGCGTACGAGGCGAGGGCCGCGGCGAACGTGGCCGCGAGGCCGGTCTGGAGCAGGGCGTCACCGCGCACACCGAGGTCGTGCAGCAGCCGGATGACGGGGTAGTGCCACAGGTACATCCCGTAACTGAGGTTGCGCCCGATCCAGACCATCGTGGACAGCGACAGCAGGCGGGTGGGCCACGCGTCGGGGCACAGTGCCAGCGCGGCGACCACGCAGGCCGTCAACAGGGCGGCGGCCAGGAAACCGACCGTGTACCAGACGGGATTCCACCCGCTCACCTCGGTGATCGGGATCTGCCAGGCGATCAGCCCGAGCACCGCGAGCGCGGGCCAGACGAGTCGGCCCGCCCAGCGGCGCAGCGAGGCCAGGCGGGGGTCGTCGGGGCGCAGCCGGGCCAGGACGAGGGCGAGCAGGGCGCCGATGAGGAGTTGGTCGGCGCGGGTGTCGGGGCCGTTGTAGATACGGTGTGCCGCTGTCGGGTCCCAGAGCACGGTCCGCCAGAGCACCGGCAGGACGCAGAGCACGGCGACGCAGGCCAGCACCGCGCGTGCCGTCGCGTGCCGCAGCAGTACGAGCAGGAGCAGCGGCCAGGCGAGATAGAACTGCTCCTCCACGCCGAGGGACCAGGTGTGGCTGAGGGGTGCGGTGAGATCGGAGTACGCCCCGTCGTTCCCGGCCCGTACGAGATTCACCACCGACCCCGCGGCCAGGGCGGCGGCCACCCACGCCCCGCGAAAGAGCGGCAGCGCGAACGTCACGGACAGCAGGGCGGTGACCGCGCACATCACCAGCAGGGCCGGCATCAGGCGCACCCACCGGCGCCGGTAGAACGACCACAGCCCGATGCCACCGGTACGGGCGTACTCGCCGACCAGCAGCCGCGTGATGACGAAACCGCTGATCGTGAAGAACACGTCCACACCCACCGAGCCGCCCGGCACCAGGTCCGGCTCCACGTGGTAGACGATCACCAGCACCACCGCGACCGTCCGCAGTCCGTCCAGCCCCGCGACCCGCCCACCACCACGCGGCGCCGACGAGAATCCCCGCCCGCCGCCTCTGCCGCGTTCCGCGGACGCGGGCGCGAGCGGCGGCGCCGCCCGCATGTCAGGGCTCTGTTCCGTGGCCTCGTCTACCGTGCTCCGATGGAGGGTGCTCATAACGGCGGCGTCTGCCCACGACTGCGCGGATCACACACATTCACATGATGTGCACAGGTCGGCGCTGGTCCGGCGCTGCCTTCCGGACGCAGGAGTCCGGTCATCAATGATCGGCGGGCAGGGTGCCCGACTTGGCAGACTGCTCGGCATGGCCAACTCGTATGCGCAGGCAGTGCTGAGGACGACGGATCTTGCCGAGGCACTGCGCGCCGCCGGACGACTGCTCGAACTCGCCGACACCACGGAACTCGAAGTCGACTTCGAGGCAAGGGTCTCCACGCCCGGAGAGCTGGAGCGGCTGAGCGGGGTGATGCCGGATGCCGAGTGGTTCGCCTACGGAACCGATCGACACGGCTCTGTGAAGGATGGCGGCGTTCCGGCGGAGTGCCTCCCGATCCTCTTGCGCAGATGGTGCATGGCCCCGGACACCGTGGAGGAGTTCGTGGCCGCGGCCGGGGACGTCCCGGCCATGGTCCGCTGGGACTTCAGGGGCTGGCCCGAGGCTCCGGAGGCGGGCCTCGGCTACGGGGGGTGCAGAGGCGCCTACGTGACGGTGTGCATGAACGCAGGCGACCTCGACATCGGCTTCGTCGAGGAGCCCGCGCCGGACCACACGCTGTACGTCCACGTGAAGCAGGTCGAGGCCGAACGAGCTCCTTGGCTCGCGGCACAGGTCGGCCTGCGGGTCATCGGGGAACTTGAGATGGCACCCCTCTGAGCCCGACCTCCGAACGGCCGCGGCTCGGAACACGGTTACTTCATGACGAACCGTCAGGGAGATGGCGAACCGGCGACCCGACCTCGGCTTCGCGTACCGGTCGCTTCCGGGTTCTTGTCGCGAGGGCCCGCCGCATGTCGGTGTGTGTGGTGGTCAGGCCGCCCCGTCGCGCAGCGCCGGCAGGGTGGCCGAGGTCAGGTGCCGTGGCGCGTTGTCGGGTTCGACGAGCACGACGGTGCAGGTGGCCGCGTGGGTGAGGGCGGTGGTGAAGCTGCCTTCCGCGAACTGGGTGAGGGGGCCGTGCGGTGAGCGGCCCACGGCGATGGCGCGGGCGCCCGTGTCGGCTGCGTGCCGGGCCAGTACGCGCCCGGCGGCGGAGTGGTCGCCGACGGTGGTCAGGATCTGGCCGGTCGCCGGGACGCCCTGCTCGGCGAGGCGGTCGAGGTGGGCGGTCACGGCCGCGCGGGCCTGGTCGCGCGTCTCCGTGTCGGCGGCCAATTCCTCGACCACGGCGGTCAGTTGGACGTGCACGACCTCCAGCGGGCTGCGCGTGTCGCGGGCGAGCCGGGCCGCCGCGTCGACAATGGCGGGGGCCTGGTCGTGGGCGGACACGGCGACGATGATCCGGGGCGTGCTCCCGCTCGCGGGCTTGCCGACGGGGGTGAGGGTCGGGGCGACGGACTCGCCCTCGTCGGCGTGCTGTTCGGCCTCGCGGAGCAGGCTGTGGCCGCTCGCGAGGACCGGGATGGCGAGCAGGAAGGTCGCGGCGCCCAGGTAGAACGGGACGCTCAGATCGGTGGCGTCGGCGAGCTTGCCCGCCACGTACGGGGCCAGACCGCCGCCGATGAAGCGCAGGAAGCCGTACGCGGACGAGGCGACGGGCCGTTCCACCGGCGAGACCAGCATGACGGCCTGGGTGGTCAGGGTGTTGTTGATGCCGATGAACGCACCGCTGACGATGACCGCCACGATGACCACGGTCGGCGTGGCGACCCCGGCGGCGATCACGGCCATCACCACGGAGAGGCAGGCCAGATTGGCGTACAGGACGGGCGCGGTGCCGTAGCGCGCCTGGAGGCGTGGGGCGAAGAAGACGCTGAACGCGGCCACGAGCAGGCCCCACCCGGTGAACACGAGTCCGAGCTGATGGGCGCTGAGTTCCATGGGGTAGGGGGCGTAGCCCAGCATGGTGAAGAAGCCCCAGTTGTACAGCAGCGCCATGATGCCCATCGTCAGCAGACCGCGGTGACGCAGCGCCTTCAACGGCGCGAGGGGCGAGGTGACCCGCTCCGGCTTGGGCAGGTCCGGGACGAACACGGCTGTGGCGACGAGTGCGATCGCCATGAGGACGGCGACGCCGAAGAACGGGCCGCGCCAGCTGATGCCGCCCAACTCGCCCCCGAGCAGCGGCCCTACGGCGATCCCGAGGCCCAGCGCCGTCTCGTACAGGATGATCGCGCCGCCGAACCCGCCGCTGGCCGAGGCCACGATGACGGCCAGGGACGTGGCGATGAACAGGGCGTTGCCCAGCCCCCAGCCCGCGCGGAAGCCGACGATGCCGTTGATGGAGCCGGAGGTGCCGGCCAGCGCGGCGAAGACCACGATGACCGCCAGGCCTATGACGAGGGTGCGCTTGGCGCCGAAGCGGCTGGAGAACCAGCCGACGAACAGCATCGCCACCGCCGTCACGATCAGGTAGCTGCTGAACAGCAGGGAGACCTGGCTCGGCGTGGCGTGCAGGCTGTCAGCCAGCGCGGGCAGGATCGGGTCGACGAGGCCGATGCCCATGAAGGAGATGACGCAGGCGAACGCGACGGCCCAGACGGCCCTGGGCTGCCGGAACGGGCTGGCGGCATTTCCGTGTGGTGCGCTCATGTGTGCCTGTCCTCCAGGGAGTTGAAGGGTGCGAGGGGCTCCGTCAGGAGCGGTCCTGGCGGTCCTGGATCGCGCGGGCCAGGGCCGGTAGGGCGACCCGCACCGCCTGCTGTTCCGGCTCGCTCAGTTCCGCGATGAGCTGGTCGAGGGCGTGGGCGCGTTCGGCGCGTCGCTGTCGGGAGACCTCCAGGCCCGTGTCGGTCACCTCCACCAGCACGCCCCGGCCGTCGCTGCGGTCCGCGGTGCGCCGTACCAGGTCCGCGCGCTCCAGCCGGGTGACGAGCTGCGTCATGTTCGGCTGGGTGGCGCCCTCGGCCCGGGCGAGATCGGTCAGCCGGCACGGGCCCTCGCGGCCCAGGCGTCCGAGTACGGCGGATGCGGCCATGCTCAGGCCGCCGGTGACGGCGCTCTGGCGGACGTAGCGGACCATCCTCTCGACGGCGAGGATCAGGTCCTCGGGCGATGTCTCGGGGACCGCCGGCATCGCTGGATCCATAACCCGCTTATGCATAACGCCATTATGCACTTACGTGTAGCTGGAATCAATGTCGACGGCGGAAAGGAACCGGCGGCTGCCGGACAGTACGGGGTGTGGAATCCATGACGGAACAGGAGGCGCGCCGGATGCGGCGGGCGCGCTTCGAAGGACTGGCGCACCTGGTGGTGGAACCGCTGCACCGGTATCTGCTGCGCAGGACGGGCGCCGACATGGTCGAGGACGTGCTGTCGGAGACGATGCTCGTGCTGTGGCGTCGGCTCGACGACGTCCCCGGGCTGGGGGAGGGGGCCGAGCCCGAACCCGGTGATGTGCTGCCCTGGTGCTACGGGGTGGCACGGGGGTGCCTGGCGAACGCCCGCCGGGCCGACGGGCGCAGGCTCCGGCTGGTGGAGCGGCTGATCCGGAGTCAGGAGGAGGCTCCGGCCGGAGCCGCCGATCACAGCGAACTGCATGCCGCGCTCGGTGACCTCGGGGCGTTGGACCGCGAGGTGGTGCGGCTGTGGGCGTGGGAGGGGCTGGCGCCGCGGCAGATCGCGGAGGCGACCGGGCTGACGTCCAACGCGGTGAGCATCCGGCTCCACCGGGCGAAGGCGAGACTCGCCGACCGGCTGGGGCGAAAGGATGCCGAACCGACCGGACACAAGAGGGATGAAGGAAGGAGCAGTCAGTGAACGACGACGAGTTGCTGGCCCGGCTGAAGTCCGCGGACCCGGCACTGACCGGAGTTGCTCCGCCGCCCGACATCGACCGCCTTGTGGAGGACACCTTGAACACCGACACCGCGCTGCAGTCCGCGACCACCGCCGCCGGCATCGCGACCGCGAGCTGGGGACGCCGTCATCTCTTCGGACTCGCGGCGGCCGGACTACTGGTACTTGGAGGCGGCGTCGCCGGAGGAATCATGGCCAACAGCGGTGACGGCAACGGTCGTTCGGCCTCGGCCAAGACCGCGGTTCCGGCCGGCGCGCTGCGGCTCACCGCCGAGGGCGGCGACGGCAAGTGCATGGTGCCCGGCGTCGACACCCTGGGCGCGTACCCGACCCTCTTCGAAGGAACGGCCACGTCCGTCAAGGGCTCGACGGCCACTTTCCATGTGGACCGGTGGTTCAAGGGCGGTGACGCGGAGACGGTCGTCCTCACCAGCGACACCGAGGTCTCGGAGACGCTGACGTATACGGAAGGCGGCCACTACATCATCGGCGCCAAGGACGGCTTCGTCCCGATGTGCGCCGCGATGGAGGCCACACCGGAGGACATCGCCAAGTTCCGCCAGGCGTTCGGGAGTTGACCCCGCCGGATCACGCGGGGTCGTCCAGCAGGCTCCGGGCGAACGCGTGCGCCGGGTCCGCCAGGGCGTGCCGGAGTTCGGCGAAGAGGTCCGCCGCCGTCGTGCCGGACCAGGTGGCGGGGAGGAGGGAGCTGGGCAGGCCCGGGTCGAGGTAGGGCAACCGGCGCCAGGCGGTGAGGACTTGGACGTAGTCGATGAACGCCGCCCGGTCGGACCCTTTGCCGGGCCCGGCCCAGCGCGCGGCCATCGGCGTGAACTCGGCGACGAAATCGTCGTAGAGCTTCTGCAGTGCCTCCAAGTCCCACCAGCGGCCCACCTGTTCGGCGGGGTCGCCGAAGGCCACATAGTCGCCGCGGAAGAGGTCGACGTACTGGTCCAGGCCGTGCCGGAGCAGGTGGTCGCGGGTGTCGTCGAGGGCGTGGGCCGGGGCGATCCAGATCCCGGACGAGACGGTTCCGAAGCCCAACCAGGCCAGCCGGGACCGGAGTTGGTGCCGGTGCTGGCGCTCGCTCTCCGGCACCGAGAAGACGGCGATGACCCAGCCGTCGTCGGTGACGGCGTGCCGTTCGAAGATGCGCCGGTCGCCGGTCTCCAGGACGGAACGGGCGTACGGCGAGAGCGCGTAGCCCGCCCGGCCGTCCCGGCGCTCGGACACCAGGATCTCGCGGCGCTTGAGCCGGGAGATCGACGAGCGGACCGCCTGGGCGTCGACGTCGAGTTCGGCGAGCAGCCGGATCAGGGTGCTCACACCGATCCAGCCGCCGACCTCGCGCGCGTAGAGCCCGTACACCGTCACGATCAGGGATCGCGGCGGGGCGGGCTGGCCCGGGCTGTCGTCTTCGAGATCGCTTGCCGTCACGATCGTAGTATTTCAGTGCGCATGTCCGGCGTCCGCTTCCGCCCGGCCGCCCAGCGCGGTACGCCAGTCGTCCGGCCAGGGCGCGCTGCCGCCGGTCGCCTTGTCGGGGACGTGCACAGTGACGTAACTGCCCCGGGCGGCACGGCAGTTCGGCTTGCCGTCAGCACTGCTCCGCCACACCTCGAAACCGAAGGTCATCGAGGACCGGCCGAGACGGATCAGCTCGACCCGCGTCTCGACCTCCTCGCCGAACCGCATCGACGCCTCGAACTCCACCTCGTAACGCACCCTCGGCGCCACCGGGAAGTACCCCGGGACGTCGTACGCGCGCATCAGCTCGGCCTCCGCGGCCTCGGCGAACCGGACGACGGTCGTGTTGTGGTAGATCCCGGCCGCGTCGGTGTCGATCCACTCCACCCGGGCACGATGCACGCCGAACGGGACGCTCATTCCGCCGCCCTGCCCGGGGTCCACCGCAGGTGCACGGCATCCCTCGGGGTCTCGCGCAGCAGCGCCAGCCGCGGACGGACCGCGTCGGTCCGTGAGGTGGGCGGCTTGCGGCGACCGGCCGCGAACTGCGTCGGCCAGTCGGCACCCGCACCGCGGTACTCCTGCTCGGCGGCCGCCTGCAGGGTCCACTGCGGGTTGTAGAGATGGGTGCGGCCGAGCGCGCACAGGTCGGCACGCCCGGCGAGCAGGATCGAGTTGACGTCGTCGTACGACGAGATCGCTCCTACGGCGATCACGGCCGCGCCCGCCGGAGCGGCGACCTCGTGCCGGATGCGGTCGGCGAACGGGGTCTGGTACGAGCGGCCGTACGCCGGCTTCTCGTCCTTGGTGACCTGGCCGGACGACACGTCGACGGCAGCCGCGCCGTGCGCTACGAAGGCCCGCGCGATCTCGACCGCGTCGTGCTCGGTGTTGCCGTCGGGCGCCCAGTCGGTGGCCGAGATCCGGACCGTCACCGGGCGGTCGGCGGGGAACGCGGACCGTACGGCGTCGAAGACCTCCAGCGGGAAACGCAGCCGGTTCGTGAGGTCGCCGCCGTACTCGTCGGTGCGGTGGTTGGCGATGGGGGAGAGGAAGGAGGAGAGCAAGTAGCCGTGGGCGGCGTGCACTTCGAGCAGGTCGAAACCTGCTTCGGCGCCCCGGCGGGCCGCGGACACGAAGTCGGCCACGACCGCGTCCATGTCGGCCCGCGTCATCTCGCGCGGTGTGTGGCAGCCCGAGCCGTAGGGCAGCGGGGACGGGCCGACGACCTCCCAGTTGCCCTCGGTGAGGGGCTCGTCAATGCCCTCCCACATGAGGCGAGTTGAGCCCTTGCGGCCCGAATGGCCCAGCTGGAGACCGATCTTGGCGGTGCTGCGGCCGTGGACGAAGTCGGTGACCCGGGTCCACGCGTCGCGCTGGGTGTCGTTCCACAGGCCCGTGCAGCCCGGGGTGATGCGGGCCTCGGGGGAGACGCAGACCATCTCGGTCATGACCAGGCCCGCGCCGCCGAGCGCCTTGGAGCCGAGGTGGACGACGTGGAAGTCGTCCGGTACTCCGTCGACGGCGGAGTACATGTCCATCGGCGAGACGATGATCCGGTTCTTCAGCTCCAGGCCGCCGATGGTGAACGGCTGGAACATCGCCGGGACCGACTCGGCGCGGCCCTGGGCCTCCGCGAAGCCGCGCTCGATCAGGTCGGCGAAGCCCGGGTCACGGTCCTTGAGATTGTCGAAGGTGATCCGGCGCGAGCGCGTGAGCAGGTTGAAGCAGAACTGCGCGGGGTCCTGGTCGGCGTAGCGGCCGATGTTCTCGAACCACTCCAGCGAGGCCTGCGCGGCGCGCTGGGTGGACTCCACCACCGGGCGGCGCTCGGTCTCGTACGCCGTCAACGCCTCGTCCACGGTGGGGTGTTCGTGCAGACACGCGGCGAGCGCGAGGGCGTCCTCCATCGCCAGCTTGGTGCCGGAGCCGATGGAGAAGTGCGCGGTGTGGGCCGCGTCGCCGAGCAGGACCACGTTGTGGTGGTGCCAGCGCTCGTTGCGGACGGTGGTGAAGTTGAGCCAACGGGAGTTGTTGGTGAGGAGGTTGTGCCCGGCGAGTTCGTCGGCGAAGATCTCGCGGATCCGGGCGACCGACCGCTCGTCGCTGACTCCGGGCGGGAACTGCGTGCCCTCCGTCGCGTCGAGGCCGGCCTTGCGCCATACGTCCTCGGCCATCTCGACGATGAACGTCGAACCGGCGTCGGAGTAGGGGTAGCCGTGGATCTGCATGGTCCCGAACTCGGTCTGCTTGACGAGGAATTGGAACGCCTCGAAGACTCGGTCGGTGCCCAGCCACATGTACTTGTTGGTGCGCTGGTCGAGGGAGGGGACGAAGGCGTCGGCGTACTTGGTGCGCACGGCCGAGTTGATGCCGTCCGCCGCGACCACGAGGTCGTAGGAGCCGCGGAGTTCGTCGACCTCCGGGGCGAGGGTGCGGTAGTGCACGGTGACACCGAGTTCGGCGGCCCGCTCCTGGAGGATGTGCAGGAGGTCCTTGCGGGCCATGGCCGCGAAGCCCTGGCCGCCGACCGTGAAGGGGTGCCCGTCGAACTCGATGTCGATGTCGGTCCAGCGGGCGAACCGGCTCTCCATCGCGTCGTGCACGACGGTGTCCGCGTTCTCGATGCCGCCGAGGGTCTCGTCGGAGAAGACCACGCCGAAGCCGAAGGTGTCGTCGGGCGCGTTGCGCTCCCACACGGTGATCTCGTGCGCGGGGTCGAGCTGCTTCATCAGCGCGGCGAGGTACAGCCCACCAGGCCCGCCGCCAACGATCGCGATCCTCATGCCTGGCTCTCCTTCACGTTCTCGTTCTCCTTCTCGACGATCCGACGAAGCAGGAAGTGCTGAAGCTTTCCGCTGGTGTTGCGGGGCAGCGCGTCGCAGAAGCGCACCGCCCGGGGGTACTTGTACGGCGCGAGCTGCGCCTTGACGTGGTCCTGGATGTCCTTGACCTTGGCCTCGTCGCCGACGACGCCCTCGGCCAGGACGACGAACGCGCAGACCACGGAGCCGCGTTCGGGATCGGGCTTGGCGACCACCGCCGATTCGACGACGTCCGGGTGGGTGTTGATCGCGGACTCGACCTCGGGGCCGCCGATGTTGTAGCCGGAGGACACGATCATGTTGTCCGTGCGGGTGCGGTAGTAGAAGTAGCCGTCCTCGTCGCGCACGAAGGTGTCGCCGGTGACGTTCCAGCCGTTCACCACGTAGTTCTCCTGGCGCGGGTCGTCCAGGTAACGGCAGCCGACCGGGCCGATCACGGCCAGCCGCCCCTCGACACCGGGGCCGACCTCCTCGCCGCTCAGGTCGAGGACCGTGGCGCGGTACCCGGGGACCGGCCGTCCCGTCGAACCGGGCCGGATGTCGTCACCGGCGGCGGAGATGAAGATGTGGATCATCTCCGTGGCGCCGATGCCGTCGATGACCTTGATGCCGGTCTCGGTGCGGAGTTGCTCCCACACTTCCTCCGGTATGTGCTCCCCGGCGCTGACCGCACCGCGCAGACCGTGCAGCCGGTCCGCCTTGCCGGCCTTGAGGATCTGCCGGTACGCCGTGGGCGCGGTCGCCAGCACGGTGACCCCGGCCTCGGCGACCAGCTCGGCCAGCGGCTCCGGCGCGACAGCCTCCGTCAGCAGTGCGCAGGCACCGGCCCGCAGGGCGCAGACGACCAGGATGCCGAGCCCGAAGGTGAAGGCGAGTGGGGCGGTGCACGACACCAGGTCGTCCGGCTTCAGGCGGAGGGTGTGGCGGCCGAAGGTGTTGTCGATCGACAGGATGTCGCGGTGGAAGTGGGTGGTGATCTTCGGCACGCCGGTACTGCCCGAGGTGGGTCCGAAGAGGGCCACGTCGTCGGCTGCCGTGTCGACTGCCGTGAACTCCCCTGATTTCGACGCCACTTGACGCGTCAGGTCGTCGGGCGCGTCGCCGCCGTACGCCACGATCGTGAGGTCCGGCAGGACGGTGTCGCGTACGGTCTCGACGTCCGCGGTGAAGCGGTGGTCGACCAGGGCGACGGCCGGGCGGGTCTTCTCGACGACGGGGGTGAGTTCGCGGGCCCGCAGGGCCGCCATCGTGGTGACGACGATGCCGCCGGCCTTGAGGGTGCCGAGCCAACACGCCACGGTCCACGGGTTGTTGGGGGAGCGGAGGAGGACCCGGTTGCCGGGGACCAGGCCCAGGTCTTCGGTCAGGACGTGGGCGATCTGGTTGGCGCGGCGCAGGAGTTCGCCGTAGGTCCACACCTCGCCCTCCGGGGTGCGCAGGGCCGGGCGGTCGGGGCCGAACGTGGCGGTGGGGACGTCGATCAACTCGGCGCCGGCGTTGAGGCGTTCGGGGTAGCGGAGTTCGTCGGTGGTGAACTCGAGGACCGGCCACTGGGCGCGCGGCGGGAGGTGGTCGCGGGCGAACGTGTCCGGATAGGCGGAGGGCGAGAGGCCCATCTGGTCCAACTGGTCCATCGGGAGGGTCCTTTCCGCAGGCCGGGGGCGGGCCGTGCAGGGATCAGGAGCTGCGTGGGAGTCAAGAGCTGCGGATCAGGCCTTCCTGGACGACGGTGGCCAGGTGGGTACCGGTGGGGGTGAAGAAGCGTCCGACGGCGAGGCCGCGACCGGCGTCGGCGGCGACGGCTTCCTGGGCGTAGAGGAGCCAGCCGTCCATGGGAGCGGGCCGGTGGAACCACATCGCGTGGTCGAGGCTCGCGGTGATGAGTCCCGGGAGTGCCCACGGCAGGTCCAGCACGCGGAGGACGGGTTCGAGGATCGTGTAGTCGCAGACGTAGGCGAGCGCGGCGAGGTCGCGCTGCTCGGCGGTAAGGCCGGCGACGGGTCGCAGGGCGTCGAACGGCCTTACCCACACCGCCTGTTGGGGTACGCGCTCACCCTCGACGGTGAGGTAGACGGGTCCCGGTACGTGCCGCATGTCGAAGCTGCGGCCGCCGCTCCAGTACTCCTCGGAGGTGTCGGTCATCGTGCCCCGGGGGGCGGTGGTGTCGCGCAAGTACGAGGCGGAGCTGGGGAGTTCGGTGGGATCCGGTACGCCGGCCGGGGGCTCGGCGGCGAAGGTCGCGCCGGGCTCGCCCGCGGCGAAGTTGGCGAGGCAGGTGTAGACGGGTTTGCCGTTCTGGAAACCGCGGACCTGCCGGGTGGCGTAGCCGCGCCCGTCGCGCAACAGCTCGACCTCGTAACGGACTTCGGCGCCGATGTCGACCGGCCGCAGGAAGTAGGAGTGCATCGAGTGGAGCGTCTTGCCCTCGACCGAGCGCATCGCGGCGGCCGTGGCCTGCGCGACCATGTCACCGCCGTAGGCCTTAGGCCAGGGGCAGGGCTGGGTGGTCGCGGTGAAGGCGAGGTCGAAGTGCTCGGGCTCGACGGGGGTGAGGGCGATCGCCGCGGTGAAGGCCGCCGAGGTCGGGACGGAGCGGAGGTCGGCGCCGGTGCTCCGGGAGTCGGCGTTGGCGCTTTGGGTGTCGTTCACGGCCGGTCCAGCCAGTCGCGCAGGTCGGCGTCCGCCACCTCGTCCAGGTTGACCACGATGTTCTCCGGGGTGCGGGTCGTCATCCAGGTCAGCGGGTTGTTGCGGTCGAGGTTGCACTCGACGTGCGGCATGAACGGCGGGACGAAGACCCAGTCGCCCTCCGACAGGTCGAGGTAGTCCTCGAAGCGCTCGCCGAAGTAGATCCGGGCCCGGCCGGAGATGACGTAGCCGCCGGTCTCCGCCTCGCCGTGGTGGTGGGGCACCGAGCGGTAGCCCGACTCGTTGCTCACTTTCCCGAACCACAGCTTGGTGGCCGGCGTGTGCTGCACGGAGACGCCGGAGATCCGGGTCGCCCCGGCGGACTGGCCGGTCGCGCCGACCTCCAGACCACCGCGCGTCACGACCGGGACGACCAGGCCGGACTCGTTGGCGTACGACGAGTTGTCGCCCTCTAGGACGTACTTGGAGAAATCGGGTTCCATGATCAGCTCCTGGAGTCGGTGAGACGGAAGCGGTTGCGCAGGGTGCCGATACCGGGGATCTCGGTCTCGACGAGATCGCCGTCGGCGAGGAAGACCGGTGGCTTCATGCCCGAGCCCACGCCGCCGGGGGTGCCGGTGAGCACGATGTCGCCGGGGCGCAGGACCGTGAAGGTGGAGACGTAGGCGAGCAGGTCGGCGGCGTCGAAGACCAGCGTGCTCGTGTTTCCGTGCTGCCGCTCGACGCCGTCGACCCGGCAGATCACCTCGACGCCCGCGACCGGGTCGAGCTCGTCGGGCGTGACGACCACCGGGCCGAGGGGGGTCGTACGGTCCCATGCCTTGCCCTGGAACCACTGCAGCGTGCGCTTCTGCCAGTCCCGGACGCTGATGTCGTTGGCGATCGTGTATCCGGCGATGGCCCGTTCGGATGTGTTCCGGTCCGCGTTCCGGATCCGGGCACCGACCACGACCGCGAGTTCCGCCTCCCAGTCCACGTCGAGGCCGGGCGGCAGGGCCAGGTCGTCCTCGGGGCCGGTGAGCGTGTCGGCGTACTTGGCGAAGAGCGTGGGGTGGGCGGGAAGCTCGCGGCCCATTTCGGTGATGTGGTCGGCGTAGTTGAGGCCGCAGCAGATCACCTTGCGGGGCGAGGGCAGCGGCAACACGGGGGTGGCGCCGGGGAGTTCGGCCCCGGCGAGACCTGCGATGCGGTCGGTCGCCGTGGTCGCCAGCAGTGCGGAGAGGTCGTCGGCCGGCAGCGCCCGCCAGCGGTCGCCGTCGAGCACGGCGGCCGTGGTGCGGCCTCCGTGGGTCACGGTGGCGAGCTTCATGGGCGTTCTCCCTCGGGGCGGTGGCGGCGGCCGGAGCGACCGGGGCGGTCGGGATGTCCGGGGTGCGTTATAGCGAGATTTTCACGACCGTCGAAAACAGTCAATAGATGAGTTACGCTGCTTGCGTCGCCCAGTCCGATCCGCCCGAGGAGGAACCCCTCAATGACTCCGATCCCGGTGAACCCGCCCTCACTCCCCGCACCGAGCGGCTACTCGCACGGCACGCTGAGTGGCAACACGCTCTACCTGGGCGGACAGACGGCCCTGGACGCGGACATGCGGATCGTCCCCGGGGGCATCGTCGAGCAGTTCCGGCAGGCGTTCGGCAACGTGCTCACCACGCTGCGGGCGGCCGGCGGTGTCCCCGAGGATCTGGTGAGCCTGACCATCTACCTCACCGACATCCCCGACTACCAGGCGCACGGCAAGGAGATCGGGAAGGTCTGGCGCGAGCTCGCGGGGCCGGTCTATCCGGCGATGGCCGGGATCGGCACGACCGCGCTGTGGCAGCCGGAGGCGATGATCGAGATCCTGGGGGTCGCGGTGATCCCGGACGACCGGCTCATCCGGGCGGAGGGCCGGGACGACGCCAGGGCGTGACAGATCGCTGTGGCCGTGGCAAAGAACCCTGGTGATGACCGAGCGCGGTGGAGGGGTTGGTCAGGCTGGTCCGCCCGAGGGTGTGACTGCTCCTCGCGGGCCTGTCGGCGCTGAAGCCACCGGGGTGGCGGTACGGCCTGCTGCCTGACTCGACGAACCCGTGCCGTTCGCGCCGAGGGCGGCGGATTCTGCCGGCCGATCGAGTCGAGCGGCATCGACGTCCCCCGGTGCTGGTTGCGGCGGCCGTCGACCTGCCTGGCGCGCGCGGGTCTCGGGGGCCGGGGCCGTTGCGTGCGAGGCCGACAAGGACGCGAAGGCCGGAGGCGGGCACGCTTCTGCACCGCCGATGCCCAACTCGGCCGCCCGGTCGGCTCTTTACGGGTGGTCCGCCATCCGGTGCGGGTCGGCCAAAGGCGGTTGTCGCAGTGCCCGCGCCGCAGTGACGCACGACGGCGGCCACCCGGCCGAACAGTGCCTCCTGATTCACCTCGCCGATGAGGAAACGGTCGTCCCCCTCGTCGATCGAGCCCAAGCCGGTCCACCGCTCGGAGAACCGGCCGCGTCGGCCCTGAGCACGGATCGCTTCTACGGCCGCGCGGGCGACGTTCTTTGATCTCGGTGTTCTTTGATCTCGGCGAGCGTGCGCAGCGCCGCCCGCGCGCAAGCTCGTGCGTATCCCGGGTTCGTGGGTGCCCCGGGAGTCAGCCCATGGTGGTGTTGTAGTTGACGATTCGCTCCACGATCAGGGCGACCGCACCGGCCAGTGGACTGTCCGCCCCTTTGCTCGCCACGTCGGGCAGCCGGTGTGCCTCCTCCTCGGCGACTGCCACCATGCCCCAGAACGCGTTGTAGCCCGAGGGATCCGACGGCTTGTCGGTGGCTGCCCGGACCGTCATGTTGCCGTCCCTCTCGACCACGGCCAGCGCGCCCATCTGCCGGAGGGTGTCGGGGTTCCGCTCCTCGGCGGCCACCACGCTCCACCCCGCGACCTCTGTCTGTCGCAGTGCGGCGAGGAGACTGCCGGTACTGCCCGCGCCGGAGACAACGATGTCGGGCAGGACGAGGGCCACCGGCCCCCGCGTCATCGGCAGGGCGGACCGGATCGCGCCGTCAAGATCCGGTTCGAGCGAATGGTCCTGGTAGACGAAGACCAGCTGAAAGGTCTCCGCGTACCGCGCGAGATAACTCACCGTGTCCAGCTTGTGAGCTCCGAACACGACGACCAGGCGCACGTTGAGTCCGCTCTTGGCCAGCTCGACAACGGTCTCCAGGCTGCGGTCCAGCACAGTGACCCCGGGAGCCAGACAGTGCAGCTCCTTCGAGTAGGGCGCCCCGAAACGCGTCGCGAACCCGGCGCAGGGCAAGATGATCGAAACGTCAGGAACGGGCACGGACGAACTATGCATGGAGTGGCTCTCAGACTGTGTCACCGACGACGGCTCCATATGAGAGGGAGCGAACGTTGATCGACGAGAGTGTCCCCAAGGTGCCCGGTGGGTATTCGCCGTTGCCGACGAAGGACGAAGGAAGAAGTCGGCGTGGAAACAGCCCAGTTGGGCCACGGGAGAGGGGCGAGACGCGCCGGGAGGTAGTGGACCGACCACCGTGCGGCGCTCCTGAACCGTCACTCGGTCAGTGTTGAACGCCTCCAAGTCCGCTACGACGGGGCCGACTTGCGTGTGCACCCGGGCGAGGGTGAGGCGTCGCGGGTACCAGCGTCCCGGTGTTCGAGGACTACTGCCGCGTTGACGATCACGCGACGTACACTGCTGCCGCGCACCCGCTGCCGCCGACTCCGCGCCGTCGACGAGGACTGCTCGAAGCCCGGGCTGGCACGGGCCGAAACGTACGGGTAGACCGAGCGAAAGAGGACGCGGAATGCGGGTGCTGTTGTCCACGTACGGGACGCGGGGCGATGTCGAACCGCTGGTGGCACTCGCGGTGCGGCTGCGGGAGCGCGGTGTGGAGGTGCGGATGTGCGCCCCGCCCGACGAGGAGTTCGCGGAGCGGCTTGCGGGTCTCGGGGTGCGACTGGTGCCTGTCGGGCCACCGGTGCGGGCGCTGATGAGCGGGTCGACGCTGCCGTCGGCGGCGGATCTGTCCCGGTACCGGTCCGAGATGCTCGACGCGCAGTTCGAGATCTTCCCGGCGGCGCTCGACGGATGTGACGCGCTGGTGGCGGCGGGCCTGGCGCAGATCGCCGCGCGGTCCGTGGCCGAGGCCGCGGGCGTCCGCTACGTGTACACGAGCTATTCGGCGGTCAACCTGCCGTCGCCCCACCACGCGCCGCCACCGCGGCCGGGCTGGCCGGAGCCGGAGGCGGACGACAATCCGACGCTGTGGGAGCTGGACGCCCGCCAGGTGAACGCGCAGTTCGCCGAGCCGCTCAACGGCCACCGGGCGCGTCTCGGTCTGCCGCCGGTGGACAACGTCCGTGATCACGTCTTCACCGACCGGCCGTGGCTGGCGGCGGACCCGGTCCTGGGACCGTGGCGGAAAACTCCGGGCCTCGACGTGGTCCAGACGGGCGCGTGGACGCTGCCGGACGAACGCCCGCTGCCGGCCGACCTGTTGACGTTCCTGGACGCGGGCGCTCCGCCGGTCTACGTGGGTTTCGGCAGCGTGCGCCCGTCGCCGGACATCGCTCGCAGGGCCGTCGAGGCGGTCCGCGCACAGGATCACCGCGTACTCGTCTCCCGCGGCTGGGCGGACCTGGACCTGGGCGATGACCGGGACGACTGCCTCGCCATCGGCGAGGTCAGCCATCAGAGTCTTTTCGGGAGGGTGGCCGCGGTGGTCCACCACGGCGGTGCGGGCACGACGCTGACGGCCGCCCGGGCGGGTGTGCCGCAGGTGGTGGTGCCTCTGCAGTTGGCGGACAACCCCTACTGGGCGGGTCAGGTGGCAGCCCTGGATCTCGGTGCGGCCCTCGACAGTCCGGCTCCGACGACCGAGTCCTTGAACGTCGCGTTCAAGACGGCCCTGGCACCGGAGACACGGGCCCGGGCCAAGGCTCTGGGCAGCAGGATCCGCACCGATGGAGCGGCGGTGGCCGCGGACCTGCTGCTCGACGCCATCCGCTGAGCGGGGCAGGCCCGGCCCGCCGGCCCGGGCACCCTGTCACCGCGGCGATGGTCCGCTGCTAGCGTTCCGGCGCATGGAAGACAGTGTGTACGTGGGTAATGCGGGCAAAGACGCGGTACTGGACCGGGGGTGGCTGCTCGGGCACTTCAAAGAGGAAGGAAGTCCTCTCCACAGCGACGCCGTCGAGGTCAAATGGGGTGTCCACCCGCGCGGCGAACAGCGGGCGCAGTGGGTGAAGGGCGAAGTGCGCGCAGCTGTCCTGGTCCTGATCTCAGGCCGCTTCCGTATGGAGTTCCCCGGTCGAAGCGTGCTGTTGGAAGAACAGGGCGACTATGTCGTCTGGGGCCGGGGAGTGGACCACTCCTGGACCGCGGAGGACGAGTCCGTGGTACTGACCGTGCGCTGGCCTTCCGTGCCTGGATACGCCGTACCGCAGGACGAAGAGCGGACGAGTTCGTCCGACGGAACATGAGGCCTTCTTTGCCCGTAATGGCGTTTCGCCGCACTCCGGGGGAAAACGTGCGACGTTGTGGAGCCTTTATTCCTATATGGGAGTTTCATGGGACTCTTTTTCGCTGTGGGTGTTCTGTGAGGTGTTGCGGAATGTCGAGTATTGACATGTCCTGAGCCTGTGATCGATGATTACGGCTGTGTCACGGAGCTCCGGAAGGGAATCCGAGTGAGCAGGAAAACGGCGTGACCAGGTAATTGGCCGACGATTTCGGGAATCGAATTATCGAATCACCGGGCCGCTTTCGGCCGCCGCGCCCCGTGGACCGACCCCTTCGTCCCACCGGCCTCGCGCTCCGCTCCCACGACGCCCGCTCGACGGCGAGCGCGTCCTTTCCGGCCCGTCGGCAGTCCGGTGATCCCGGCCTGTCGCGCTCGATGTCACCCCCGCCCCATATCGTTGGGAAGGCCAGGTATCGCCGGTGCACAACACCCCCCACCCTGTCCCCACTCCACGCGCGTCCACCGGAACAGCCACCGGCGGCACCGAGTCGGCGCCCCGCGTCCGACCGGCCTCCTTCGCCCAGCGGCGGCTGTGGTTCCTGGCCCAACTCCCGGGCGCGAACGCCGCGTACAACGAGACGATCGCCTTCTCCCTGACCGGCCCGCTCAACCTCGACCTGCTGTCCCGAGCCTTCGACGAGCTGACCGACCGTCATGAGACCCTGCGCACAAGGCTGGTGGCCACCGAAGGGGAGGTGCACCAGCACATCGACCCACCGGGCGGGGGATTCGCCCTGACCTTCGAGGACCTCACCGGGGCCGATGACCCCGAGGCGTGCGTCGCCGACCGCCAACTCGACGAGGAACAAAGGCCGTTCGACCTCGACACCGGCCCCCTCGGACGCGGACGCCTCCTCGCCCTGGGACCGGACCGCCACGTACTCCTGCTGACGTTCCATCACAGCATCTACGACGGCGTCTCGATGAACGTCATGATGGACGAACTCGGCAAGCTCTACGAGGCGTTCGCGGCCGGCGCCCCGAACCCGCTGCCTCCGCTCACGGTGCAGTTCGCCGACCACACGCAGACCCGGGAACAAGCCGTCCTCGACGGTGGGCTCGCCGCCCAGGAGGACTACTGGCGCCGCGCGCTGCACGACGCGCCGCCCGTCCTGGACCTGCCCACCGACCGGCCACGGCCGACGGAACAGCAATACGGGGGCGGCCGGGCCGAGTTCAGCCTCGACGCCGAGGTCACCGCCGGGCTCCGCGGCCTCGCGAGACAGCACGGTGCCACCCCCTTCGTGGCCGTGCTGGCCGGCTGGGCGATTCTCCTGTCGCGCCTCTCCGGGCAGGAGGACATCGTTGTCGGAAGCCCCTTCGCCAACCGGCGCGGCCCGGGCGCGGCCGGTCTCATCGGCTTCCTCGTCAACTCCCTCCCGTTGCGCATCGATCTGTCCGGTTCCCCAACCGTGTCCGAGGCCCTCGCCCGCACCCGCGCCGTCGTACGCGAGGCACTCGCCCACCAGAACCTGCCGTTCGAGCGCATCGTCGAGCTGGTCAACCCGCCGCGCAGCGCCTCCCGCACCCCGCTGTTCCAGACCATGCTGGCCTGGGTGCCCGAACGGCGGGACCTGCTGCACCTGCCCGGAGTGGACGCCCAGCCGCTGCCGATCGCCCACGCCCCGGCCAAGTTCGACCTGGCTGTCTCGGCGACCGAGTCCGACGGCCGTATCACCGGGTACCTGGACTACGCGACAGCCCTCCTCGACCACACCACCGCCGAGCGCTGGGCCGGCCATCTGCGGAACCTGCTCACCGACATGGTCCGCCACCCCGAACGGGACGTCCGCTCCCTGGAGTTGATGGCCCCTCAGGAACGCCTGCGCGAGCTGCTCGACGGCGACGCCACGCGGTCGGAGACCTTCGGGCCCGCTCCGCACGCGGCGTCCGGACTCGTCGAGCTCTTCGAGACCCAGGTCCGCGAGCACCCGGCCCGCACCGCCGTCGTCGACCGCGACAGCTCGCTGGACTACGCGGCCCTCGACCGCCGCGCCAACCACCTCGCGCACGCCCTCGTCGCCCGTTCCGTCCGACCCGGCGACGTCGTCGGCCTCCACGCGAAGCGGTCCCGCGACCTGGCCGTCGGCATCCTGGGCATCCTCAAGGCGGGCGCCGCCTACCTCCCGCTCGACCCGGGCCAGCCCGCCGAACGCCTCGCGAACATGGTCGAGGACGCGGCCTGCCCCCTCGTCCTGAGCGACCACGACAGCGAACGCGCCCCGGAATGGCTCGACTTGAGCGCCGTGGAAGCCGAGGGGGCAACCCGCCACGAACCGCCCGCAGGCATCGATCCCGCGCCGGACCGGCTCGCCTACGTGATCTTCACCTCCGGATCCACGGGACGGCCCAAGGGCGTCGCGGTGGAGCACCGCAGCGTCCTGAACCTCTTCGCCACCTGGCACGCCCGCATGGGCACCGCCCCCGGCGAGGTCGGCTCCGCCTGGTCCAGCACCGGCTTCGACGCCTCGATCCACGAACTGCTGCTGCCCCTGACCACCGGCGGCGAACTCCACATCGTCCCCGAGGAGTTGCGCGGCGACCCCGAGGAGCTGCTGGCATGGATGCGCGAACACGCCGTGACCCAGGCCTTCCTGCCGCCCGCCTACGTGAAGTGGATCGACGAGGACCCGGCCGTACGCCTGCGCGGACTCCAACTGCACACGCTCCTCACAGGAGTTGAGTCGCTCACCGAAGCCGCCCTGCACCGCATGACACAGCACCTCCCCGGCCTGCGGATCTGCTTCGGCTACGGCCCCACCGAAGCGACCCTCTACAGCACCGCGTACTACGACCCCCGCCCGCTGGACCGGCCCTGCCCCATCGGCCGCCCGCTGCCCGGCACCCGTATGTACATCCTCGACGGCCGCATGGAACCCGTCCCGCCCGGCGTGGTGGGGGAGGTGTACCTCGGCGGAGCCTCGCTGGCCCGCGGTTATCTGGGCCGCCCGGACCTCACCAAGGAACGCTTCCTGCCCGACCCGTTCGAGCCCGGCGAGCGGATCTACCGCACCGGAGACCTCGCCCGGCGCCTGCCCGACGGCCAGGCGCACTACATGGGGCGCGCCGACGACCAGGTCAAACTCCGCGGCTTCCGGATCGAACCCGCCGAGGTCGAGGCCGCGCTCATGGCCCTGCCCGGCGTCCGCGAAGCCGCCGTCCTCGTCGACCACGACGCGACCGGACAGCCCCGTCTGCTCGCCGGCGTCGGCCGGGGCACCGCACCGGCCCGCACCACCCACGACTGGCGCACCGCCCTCGCCCGCCGCCTGCCCGACTACATGATCCCCGCCGTCTTCCTCGACCTCGACACCCTCCCGATCAACCGCAGCGGCAAACTCGACCGGCCCCAACTCCTGCGCCTGGCCCGGGAGTCGACCTCCACCCAGGTCAACACGGCCAGCCCGCGCGACCACATAGAGCACGGCCTGTACCGCATATGGCAGCGCATCCTGCTCCACCCCGACATAGGCGTCAGTGACAACTTCTTCGAGATCGGCGGCACTTCGCTCTCCGCCATCAAGATGGCCCACGCCGTCACCGAGACGTTCGGCCGCCGGCTGCCGGTCGGCGAGGTGATGACCCGCCCCACCATCGAGTCACTCGCCGCTCTGCTCCGCGAGGACGGCACGGGCCGCGCACCCGGCAGCCTCATCGAGTTCCGCCCTGGCACCGGCCCGCGCGTCGTCTGCGTCCACCCCGCAGGCGGCACCGCCTTCTGCTACCTCCCCCTGGCCACACTCCTCCCCGACAGCGTCGGTCTGTACGGCATCCAGTCCCCGGGAGTGAACCCCGACGAGGACCTCCTCCCCAGTGTGGAGGCCATGGCCGCGGAGTACCTGCGACTGATCCGACCCGACGACGCGTCCCCCCTGGTCCTGACCGGCCTGTCCTACGGCGGCCTCGTCGCCCATGAGATGGGACGACTGCTGGCCCGCGCCGGACACCGGGCCGTCAGCGTCGTCCTCCTCGACACCCAGGCCACCGACGACGCATCCGCACGCGCGGAGATCGGCGCCGTCGACGCGGCCGAGTTCCGCGACAAACTCGTGAGGTTCAACGGGATGTACCCCGGCATCGACGACGCCCAGGTCGACCGCTACTTCCACCTCTACAACCACAACCGCCTCACCGCCCGCGAACACCTCCCTGCGGCCTCCCCGGCACGCGTCGTCCTCGCCCAGGCCGTACCGGACGGCGACGACACCCCCTTCCACGCCGAGGTCCGCGCCTTCTGGCGCCGCCGCGCCGAGGGCGACTACCGCGTCGAGACGATGGAATGCGACCACTGGGAGATCCTGGAGGGCGTCGGAGCCGCCCAGGTCGGCACCCTGCTCGCCGCCGAACTCGCCCACCACGGCGCCCAGTTGGCTCTGCCGATACGGGAGGCGTGATGGACCTCCGCCATGCCCACAGAGTCTCCCCGGCCCCTACGCGGTCCGTCTCCCTCGCCGAGGCCGTACTGGGCCAGGCTCGCCGTACCCCCGCCGCCGTCGCCGTCGAGGACGGCGACCGGGTCCTCGACTACGCGGAACTCGAACGAGTCAGTGGCAAAGTGGCAACGCGCCTGCACGCGGCCGGAGTTCGCCCGGGCCACGCGGTCGCCGTACACCTGCCCCGCTCCCGGCGACTGGTCTGCGTCATGCTCGGCATCCGCCGCGCCGGAGCCACCGTCGTCCCCCTCGACCGACTCAGCCCACCCGACCGGCAACGGCACATCCTCGACGACTCGGGCGCCGTCGCCGTAGTCCACGACAGCGGGCATGTTCCTCAACTGCCCGAGCGCATTGCCGGGTTGGACGCCCACCTGCTCCTGACTGGCGACGGTCCCGTCTCGCCCGCCGTGCCTCCGGGGGAGTCCGGCGACACGGCAGTGGGCTTCGTCTTCTACACCTCTGGCAGCACGGGGAACCCCAAGGGCGTCGAGGTCACCGACGACGGAGTGCTCCGCCTGGCCCGCCCCGGCTACCTCGACCTGCGGCCCGGCGCCCGCTTCGCCAGCCTGGCCAACCCCGCCTTCGACGCGCTGAGTTTCGAGGTGTGGGTTCCCCTCCTGACCGGCGGCGTCTGCGTCGTACTCGACGACGAAGAGGTGCACAGTGCGCCCCGGTTCGCCAGGGTGCTCGGCGAACGCCGGGTCGACACACTGTTCATCACAACGGCCTTGTTCAACGCGGTGGTTGAACAGGTGCCGGACTGTTTCGCCGGCATCGGACAGGTACTCGTCGGCGGTGAACAGCTCAACGCACGCATCGTCCGCCGCTGGTACGGGACCAACTCCGCGTCCCGCACCGTCCTGCACAACGTGTACGGGCCGACGGAGGCGACGACCTTCGCCCTCTGCGGCCCCATCCCGCGCGACTTCGCCGGCGACACCATCCCGATCGGCACCCCGCTCCCCGGTACCGCCGTACTGCTCCGCACCGAGGACGACCGCGTCGCCGAGCCGGGCGAAGTGGCCGAACTGCTGTTGTCCGGACCGGCGTTGGCCCTCGGCTACCGCAACCTCCCGGAACAGACGGAGCGCGGCTTCGTACGGCTGCCGCACGAGGACGGCGGCGAACGCCGCTGGTACCGCACCGGCGACCTCGTACGCCAGGACGGCGAAGGCCGGATCACCTACGTCGGCCGGGCCGACCGCCAGGTCAAGGTGCGCGGCTTCCGTATCGAACCGGGCGAGGTGGAGCGGCAGATCCTGGCCCAACCCGCCGTCCGCCAGGCCTACATAGGCACCCGCCGCGACGCGGCGGACCGCAGCGAACTGCTCGCCTTCCTCGTCCTGGGCGACGAACTCTCCTACGACGCCTACGATCGTCACCTCGCCGCCGCCCTGCCGTCGTACATGCGCCCCCATCACACGTACCTCGTCGCCGAGTTGCCGCGAAACGCCAACGGCAAGGTCGACCAGGCCGCCCTTCTGCGCGACGCCGGGACCCCGTGGCGCGGTGCGCAGGAGGGTGACGTGCCCGTCAGCGCCGAGCAGCGGCGGGTGCTGGAGGTCGCCGAGGACATCCTCGCCGTCAACGGCCTGCGCCCCGGCGACCGTTGGGCAGCGAGCGGCGGTGACTCGCTGAAGGCGCTGCGCTTCCGCTTCGAGATCCTCGACCGTTTCGCCGTCGACCTGCCGCACGACCTCGTTCTACAGGCCGACTTCGCCGCCCTCGCCGACGCCGTACACGCCACGGAGACGGCGGCGGGAGAACACCCACCCGTGCCCGCGCCCTCCGCCGAGCCGACCGCACCGGCCACCAGCGAGCAAGAACGCCTCTGGCTCCTGCACCAACGCGAGCCCGAAAACCGTTCCTACGACGTGCCGTTGGCCTTCCGTGTCGAAGGCCGCGTCGACACGGAGGCCCTGCACCGCGCGGTGCGCACGCTGGTGGAACGGCATGTTGCCCTGCGTACCCGGCTGGTCCCCACCCCCGACGGGCTGCTCCAACAGGCCGGTGATCCGTACGACCCTTGGCAACGCCTCGAAGCCCGTCCCGGGGAGGAGTGGCAGGACACCGCCGACCGGTTCTTCGACCACCGCTTCGACCTCGGCGACGCCCGGATGCTGCGGGCGGCCTGGGTGGCACAGGCCGACGGCGGACTGCTCCTGCTGCACCTGCACCACGTCGCCGTGGACGGCTGGTCGCTCAACCTCCTTCTCCGCGACCTGACCGAGGCCTGTGCCGCCCAGAGCGCCCGGCCGCACTCCACCCTCACCCCCCTGGACTTCGCCCGCTGGCAACGGAGTTGGCACACCAGCTCCGGCTACGAGGACCGCCGCACCCGGCTGCGGTCCCACTACGGCCATGACGGCGAACCGTCACCCGCGCTGCCGGCCCCCGACGCGCCACGAGCCCGCCTGCTGCGCACCTCGCTCGACCTGGTCCGCCGCAGCGCGCTGGACCGTCGCGCCGCACAACTCGGCCTGACGCGCTTCCATTTGCTGGTGTCCGCGTTCGCCGCGAGCCTCTACGGCGTGACCGGTCAGGGGCGTCCGCTGGTCGCCACACCGGTGGTGAACCGGCCCCGCCCCGAATTCGCGGACACGGTCGGCATGTTCGCCAACACCGTGCTCCTGGACCTGCCGTTGGAGCCGCATCGCACACTGGACGCTCAGCTCTCGGCCCACTCCGACGCCGTGCGCACTGTGCTCCAGGACCAGGAGGTCGCCCTCGCCGACCTCCTCGCGGACCCCGGCTTCCGCGAACGAACTCCCTTGTTCGACTACCTCTTCGTCCTGGAGAACACCGACTTCTCGGCACTGCGCCTGGACGGCTGCGACGTGCGCCCACTGTGGCCCGAGCCGCTGGGTGCCAAGTGCGCCCTCACGCTGTCGGTGGTGGAGCACGCGGCCGGGTTCGACTGCCTGTGGGAGTACCGCGACGACATCGGCGCCGAACGCACCCAGGCCGCGGCCCGCCTCTTCCGTCAGACCCTCGACCACCTGACCGGCGACACGGACACCGACATCACCCTGCACGAACTGGTCGCCGACTACCGCCGCACCCTGCCCGACCACGGCCAAGGCCCCACGCGCGCACCGGACTTCACCACCGTCGCCGACGGCTTCGCACGGCAGGCGGCCCGCACCCCGCACGCCCCGGCCGTCACCACCGGCGAGACCACCCTCACCTACGCCGAACTCGACGCACAGGCAGCCGAGTTGGCGGCCGCACTAGGCACCCGCCTCCCGGCCGATCCCGCCGCCCCGGCGGCCGTGGCGCTCTACCTCCAGCCCTCCGTCGAGCATGTCGTGGCGCTCCTGGCGGCGGCCCGCCTCAACCTCACCGTCGTACCCCTCGACCCCGCATACCCGCCATCCTTGCTACGGCACGTGCTCGACCAGGCCGACCCGTTGTGCGTACTCGTGACACGCGAGGACGAACACCTCCTCGCCGCGATCGCACCACCGTCCCTGCCCCGGCACATCCTCACCCTCGCCGAGACGCCCACCGCGGTACCCCAACTGCCCCCGCACCAGGGGCTGCGCCCGCTCTACACCCTGTTCACGTCCGGCTCCACCGGCACTCCCAAGGGCGTCCAGGTCCCCGACCGGACCCTGTGCAACCTGCTGACCTGGCAGCGCACCGACGGCGGCCTGAGCGGGCCCGCCGTCACCCAGCAGTTCTCCATGCTGTCCTTCGACGTGTCCTTCCAGGAGATCTTCACGACCCTGTGCTCCGGCGGCCTGCTGCGCCTGGTGGAACCCGGCTGGCGCCACGATGTCCCCTCCCTGCTCCGGGAGTTGGAGAGTGGGGGAGCGGAGCGGATCTTCCTGCCGTACGTCGCGCTGCAACTCCTCGCCGAACACGGTGTACGTACCGGGCAGTTCCCGTCCCGGCTGCGCGAAGTCGTCACCGCCGGGGAGCAGTTGGTGTGCACCGACGCGATCCGCCGCTGGTTCGCCCGGTTGCCGGACGCCCGGCTGTTCAACCACTACGGCCCCACCGAGACCCATGTCGTCAGCGGCCTGTGCCTCGACGGCGACCCCGCCGCCTGGCCGCTGCGCCCCGAGATCGGGCGTCCGGTGGCCAACGCCGTCCTGCGCGTCGTCGACGAGGGCGGTCTCCCCGTCCCGCCCGGCGCCACCGGCGAGTTGCTGATCGGCGGTGTCATGGCCAACCGCTGCTACGTCGGCGACGGCGACGGTGATGGCGACGGCATGCCGAACCGTGACCGCTTCACCGACGACCCGGACCTCGGGACCTTCTACCGCACCGGCGACCTGGCCCGGTTCGACGAGCGGGGTCTGCTGCACTACGCGGGGCGCGACGACAGCCAGGTCAAACTCGGCGGGTTCCGGCTGGAGTTGGGGCAGGTCGAGGCCGCGTTGCTGCAGTATCCCGGTGTGACCCACGCGGTCGCGGTCGTGGAGGGCGGGCGGCTGGTGGCCTGCCTGCAATGCCGGGGCGGCGACCCCGATCCGGCCGAACTCGCGGACCACCTGGCCGGGTTGCTGCCGTCCTACGTGCGCATCAGCCGTTTCCGTCGCCTGACGGAACTGCCGCGCACGCCCAGCGGCAAGCTGGACCGCCGGGCGGCGTACACCGCGCCGGGCCGTGACCTGCGCTCCGCCGACGTGACCGCCCCGGCCGTCTCACCGCTGGAAGGACGGCTGGCCGCGCTGTTCGAGACGGTGACCGGCAAGGCGATCGGTGTGGAACAGCGGTTCTTCGACGCCGGTGCCACCAGCCTGGACCTGATGCGCTTCCAGCTCCGCTGCGCCGGCGAGGACGAACTCGTTTTCACCGTCCCCGAGTTGTTCGAACACGTCAGCCTCCGCGCGCTGGCCCGCCTTGTGGAGGGACGCGCAACGGAGGATGCCGTCGTCCCGGACGCCCCACAGCTGCCGGGGGAGCGGACCGAGGAACCCATCGCCGTCATCGGGATGGCCGTACGGCTGCCTGGCGCCCCTGACCTGGCCGCCTTCTGGGACCTGGTGGTCTCCGGCCGCCGGGGCATCGAGCACTTCCCGGCGACGGACGGCCGGGTCGGCGCGCGCAGCCAGTTGGCGGGATGCTCGCCTTCGACCCGGGCCGCTTCACGATCAGCCCGCACGAGGCCCGGCTGATGGACCCCCAGCAACGGCACCTCCTGATGAACTGCGTCGAGGCACTCGCCCACGCCGGTATCGGAGACCCGAGGGCCGAGCGGGTCGGACTTCTCGCCGCGTGCGGGGAGAACACCTACTTCCAACGCATGCTGCGCGAGGCGGAGTCGGCCGAACTGCCCGACACCTTCCGGCTCGCGCTGCACCACGAGAAGGACTTCCTGGCCACCAAGGCCGCCTACCACCTCGGCCTGACCGGCCCCGCCTTCACCGTGCAGTCGGCGTGCTCCAGTTCGCTCGTCGGCGTACATGTCGCCGCCGGGCTGCTGCGGCAGGGCGACGCGGACGTGATGCTCGTCGGCGGTGTCCTCGTCGACACTGACCTGACCGACGGCTACACCTACCGACCGCAGCACATCTTCTCCCCGGACGGGCACTGCCGACCCTTCAGCGCGGACGCCGCCGGCACCGTCGGGGCCAGCGGAACCGGCGTCGTCGTCCTCAAGCCCCTTGCCGCTGCCCGACGTGACGGGGACACCGTCTACGCCGTCATCACCGGCTCGGGCATCAACAACGACGGCTCGGACAAGCTCAGTTACAGCGCCCCCGCACTGGCCGGACAGCGCTCCGCGATCCGCGCCGCCCTGCACCGCAGCGGCCGTAGCGGCACCGACCTCGGCTATGTGGAGGCACATGGCACCGGTACCCGGCTCGGGGACCCGGTGGAGGCGGCCGCGCTGCGTCAGGCGTACGGACTGGCGGACGACGCGCGCGTGGCGCTGTCCTCGGTGAAGAGCCAGATCGGACACTTGGGCGCCGCCGCGGGCGTCGTCGGCATGGTGCGGGCCGTGCTCGCCGTGCACCACGGGATCGTCCCGCCGACGGCGGACTTCGACCGGCTCAACCCTGAGATCGACGACGGCCCGTTCCGCGTACCGGTCGCCGCCGAACCCTGGCCGCAGGACGGGCCGCGAGTCGCCGCCGTCAGCAGTTTCGGTATCGGCGGGACCAACGCCCACCTGCTCCTCGAACACGCGGAGTCGGTGCAAGTCGCCGACACCGCGCAGGAGTTGGTGCCGTGCCTGGTGCTGTCCGGCAGCTCCGAGGCCGCCGTACGCGCGGACGGGCGTCGTATCGCCGCCTACCTGAGGGCGCGGCCCGACGCCTATCCGCAGGTGCTGCGGCACCTCCAGGCCGGACGGCCCGCGCTCGGCCACCGGGCGGCGGCGGTCTGCCCGGACGCCGACTCCGCCGTCGCATGGCTCGAAGCGCTCTCCGGCATCACGGCCCCGCACCCGCAGCCCGGCGGCCCGGCCCAGGACCGGGACCCGCACGCCCTCGCCGAGGCATGGACGGCCGGGCACACCCTCGTATGGCCCGAGGGTTCCGCGTCCGCGCCCTGGGACTTCCCGCCGCCGACCTTCGACACGGCGGAGTACGACTTCCCGCGTACGCCTGTGTCGCCGCCGGCCGGACCGCAGCGGTTGCCCGCCGACCAGTGGCTGCACCAGCCGCAGTGGACACGGTTGCGCCGCGCCCGCACCGGCGCGCACGAACCTCGGCGCACCGCCGTGGTGGTCACGGACGCGGGGGCCGAGTCGTGGCGGTTCCTGGAGCGGCACTACGCCCGGGTGGTGACCGTGTGCGCCGGGGAGACCCTCGCCCGTCTCGACGAGGACCGCTACGAGGCCGATCCCGCCGACTCCGGGCAGCTCGCCGCCGTACTGGAGCGGGTCACCCGTCCCGGCGGCCCCGGCGTCGACTGGCTGCACGCGCTGCCGCTGGCTCTCGACGGCAGCCTCGATGAACACGCCCTGGAAGCCGCCCAGTTGGCCTGCCTCGACACCGTCGCGGCGCTCGCCCGCGCCCTGGCCGACGTACCGGACGCCGTACGGCCACGGGCCTGGCTGCTGTCCCACGGGTCGCAGCCGGTCACCGGTCCCGTCCGCACCCCTGAGGCGGGCCTGCTCGCCGCCGCTGTCGAAGTACCCCGGCAGGAACTGGGCGTTACCCTGCGCTGGACCGACCTGCCCGGACCCCGCCCGGCCGACTGGGCGGCCCACCTGCCCGACCTCCTCCTGGACGACACGATCACCGAACCGGCGACCGCGCTGCGCGACGGCTTCTGGTGGCAGCGCACGCTCCAACCGGTCCGGGTCCCCAACTCCCCGCCGCCCGCTATCCGTTCGGCCGCCCCCGGCACCCACCTGGTCCTCGGCGGCACCGGAGGCATCGGCGCCACTCTGGCCGCCCGCCTCCTGGAGCACCCGGGCAACCACGTCGTCCTCGTCGCCCGAGGCACCGAGACACCGCCCGCGCTACGGCCGTACCAGGACCGCGTCACACTGGTCCCCGCCGATCTCGCAACGGACGAACTGGCCACGGTCGCCGACCGGTTGGCCCCGCATCTGGACGGCCTCGCCGGCATCGTCCACGCCGCGGGCACGGCCGCCGGAGGGCTTCTCGCCCGCCGCGACCCCGCC
The DNA here is from genome assembly GCF_033335955.1 of Streptomyces sp. N50. Classification (GTDB taxonomy): domain Bacteria; phylum Actinomycetota; class Actinomycetes; order Streptomycetales; family Streptomycetaceae; genus Streptomyces. Next base: position 545,241 of record NZ_CP137550.1, on the reverse strand, counting down.
ACCGCCCGCCGCGCCACGGCCGCCAAACTGCGCGGCGCCCTGCTCGTCGAACGGCTCATCGCCGAGCACGACCCCGACTACGCGGCCTACTGCTCGTCAATGGCGGTCCGGTTCGGGGGAGTTGGGCAGTTCGACTACGCGGCGGCCAACGCCTGCCTCGACGCCTACGCCCATCACGCGCCGCCGGGCGACGATGCCTCCACCGTCCGAATGAGCATCGGCTGGGACGCCTGGCGGGACGTCGGCATGGCACAGCATGCCCTGACCACCGATGCCCGCCACCAGGAACACCTGAAGGTGGCGCTCACCCCCGAGGACGGCGCCGCGATCTTCGAACGCGCCCTGCACCTTCAGTTGCCGCACCTGATGGTCAACACCACGGCCTTGACCGAGGCTCGCCACTTCTACGAGCCGGACCCCGACTCCCGACACGAGCCGGTGCCCTCCGCGCACCCCGCACCGGGCGACCCCACGGCCGAACTCACCGAGATCCTCGTCGACTTGCTGGGCGTGGACACCGTCGACCCGGAGGCCGCGCTGTACGACCTCGGCGCCGACTCGCTCGCCCTGCTGGAACTCATCGACGAGGTGAAACGCCGCTACGGAACCGACATCGACCTGTCCCGGCTGAGCCACCGGGTGAGCCTCACCGAGATCCTCGGGCACCTCGGCCACTTCGAGACCGGCACCCGCGCGTCCGCCGCCGCGGTGGACGTCGAGGTGTGGCAGCGCGCACCGGGTCCGGACGTGCTGTGCCTGGTCCATCCGGTCGGCGGTGACATCCAGGCCTACCGGCCTCTGGTGGCGGCCCTGCCCGACGAGTTGACCGTCTGCCTCATCGCCGACCCGAAACTGCGTGACCCGGCGCAGCCCGCCCGCTCGATCGCCGATCGCGCCGCGCACTACCTGGAGGCCGTCCGGGCCGCGTTCCCGGACCCCGACTGCCGCCTGCGCCTCGCGGGTTGGTCGTTCGGTGCCTGGACCGCCTTGTCCATGGCGGCACTTGCCGAGGCGGACGGCCGACCCGTCGACGCCGTCCATCTCCTCGACCCGCCGCCACCCGGCGCCGGACGACGGCTCGCCGCGTACGACGAACAACAGGTGGACGCCGTGTTCGCCCGCGAGTTGAGCGGCAACGGCAGCGGTGGTGGTGGACGACTGTCCGAGTCCGGACGCGCCTACGCCGAACGCCTCGCGCAGTGCTGCCGGACCAACCTCGCCGCCATGGCCGAACACCGGCTGCCGCGACTGCACCGGACGCCTGTCGAGGTATGGATCGCCCAACGCCCCGTAGAGGAAGGGGTGTTGGCCCCGGAACCGACCGCCCCCGACGCGTGGGACGCCCATCTGCCCCGCTCCTTCCGCCTTCACCACGTCGACGCCACCCACTACGAGCTGGTCGCGCAACCCCACGTGGAAGCGATCGCCGCCGCGCTCGCAGCGGCCCCGCCCCACACGCGAGCAGCCGCCGCCCTGCCCCACCCCGCCGGAAGATCCTGAGGAGGGCACCGTGCGGCAGCCCCGCACCGGTTCCCCCTCACCCCCGCCCCCACCGATGCCCCGGAGGTCCCTCATGGAGGACTACGCACTCAAGGCCGTCGAGCGGATCACCACCCGCCCCGCCGAGCCCTACGACACCCTGTCCGTCGCCCCGATCACCCCGGTGCTGGGCGCCGAGGTCACCGGCCTCGACCTCTCCCACGAGCTGACACCCCAGCAGGAGAAGGAACTCAAGCACGCGTTCCAGACCCACCACGTGCTCGTCTTCCGCGATCAGGACATCACTCCCGAGGAACACAAGCGGTTCGCGGGCGTCTTCGGCGAACTGCACCCCGTGGCCCTCGCGCCCGAGGGATCCGACCCGCACATCCTGGACATCAAGGCGACCAAGGAGTCCAAGGCCGTCGCCGGCAACGGCTGGCACGCCGACGGCACCGCCGACGCCGAACCCTCCCTCGGCTCGCTGCTGTACATCACCACCATCCCCGAGGGCGGCAGCGGCGGCGACACCGTCTTCGCCAACATGCACCTCGCCTACGAACTGCTCTCACCGGCGATGCGGACCTTCCTCGAAAGCCTCACCGCCGTCCACGACGGAGCCCTGCCCTGGACCGCGGCCGGACAGACCCCACCGCCCGAGTACGAGGTACCGCGCACCGAACAGCCGGTCATCGCGCGCCACCCGGAGACCGACCGCAGGCTCCTCTTCGTCAACGCCCCCTACACCTCGCACATCACCCAGCTGTCCCGCGCCGAGAGCGACGCCCTGCTGGAGATGCTGTACGCGCACATAGCCCGCACCCCGTTGCTGCACTGCCGGGTCCGCTGGCAGGAGCGCACCCTCGTCCTCTGGGACAACCGCAGCGTCCAGCACCACGCCGTCTGGGACTACTTCCCGCACACCCGCGAGGGCCGCCGGGTCGCCGTCAACGGCAGCCGCCTGCATGCCTGACCCGCGTCAGTCCTCGTCCCCGAACGGCAGCGAGTCGAGGTCCCCGGTGAAGTCCACGGCGGTCGGAAACATCAACTCCAGGGCGTCGTCGGGGAGTTCCTGCCGGGCCCCGGGAGCGCCCAGCGTCTGTTCCGTCCAGATGCATTTGCCGGTCGGCGTGTAGCGGGTGCCCCAGCGCTGGGAGAGGGCGGTGACCAGTTGCAGACCGCGACCGCCCTCGTCCGTCTCCGTGGCGCGGCGGATACGGGGCATCGTCAGGCTGCCGTCGAAGACCTCGCAGATCAGCTCGGCGCCGTGCAGGAGGCGCAGGCTGACCGGGCCTTTGGCGTGGCGTACGACGTTGCCGACCAGCTCGCTGGCCAGGAGTTCCGTGGTCGGGGTCAGGTCCTCCAGGCCCCAGGTGCGCAGCTGCTCCCGGACGTGACGGCGGGCCTGGCCCGCCGCGCGTGGATCCTGCGGGAGCGGCCAGGAGGCGATCTTGTCGCTGGTCAGGGCGTGCAGGCGGGCGACGAGGAGGGCGGCGTCGTCGGCCGTCGAGTGCTCGGCGGGGAGGAGGCCCGCGGTGAGGGTGTCGCAGAGGTCCTCCAGGTCCGCCTCCGCGCCGGACTCGGTGCGGTGCGCCGAGCTCAGGAGGCGGGCGAGGTCAGCCATGCCCTCGTCCATCTCGCGCTTCGACGACTCCACCAGACCGTCGGTGTAGAGCACGAGGAGACTTCCCTCCGGGACCTTCAACTCGACTGTCTCGAAAGGGGGTTCAGCCGCGCCGAGCGGCGGGTCGGCCGACAGCTGCGGGAAGTGCACGGTGCCGTCCGGGTGGACCACGGCCGGTGGCGGATGACCGGCCCCGGCGATGGAACAGATCTGGGTCGTCGAGTCGTAGAGCGCGTACAGACAGGTCACGTACGACTCCTCGCCCATACCGGCGACGAGCTCGTTCAGGTGGCTCATGATCTCGTCGGGCGGCAGCTCCAGATCGGCGAGGGTGTGCAGCGCAGTGCGCAGGCGGCCCATCGTCGCCGCCTCCGGGAGGCCGTGGCCCATGACGTCGCCCACCACGAGGGCGACCTGGCCGCCGGAGAGCGGGATGATGTCGTACCAGTCGCCGCCGACGTCCATGCCCTGGCCCGCGGGAAGGTAGCGGGCGGCCGCGGTGCACGCCGGGAGCTCGGGGAGGGCGCGGGGGAGCAGGCTGCGCTGGAGTTCGCGGGACCGGGTGTGCTCGGCGTCGTAGAGCCGGGCTCGTTCCAGGGCCTGGGCGACGAGGGCGCTGATCGTGGTCAGCAGGGTGCGTTCCTCGTCGGTGAGGCGGCGGGCGCGGTCGAAGGCGACGACGCAGACGCCGAAGGTGTTGCCGGACGCGGTCAGCGGGAGGAACGCCCACGCCTCCTTCCCCGCGCGTTCCGGTCTGGCGGCCAGCTCGGGGTAGTGGGCCGCGTACTCCTCGGTCGAGGAGAGGAACATGGGCACACCGGACGCGATCACGTCCCAGCCGGGTTCACCGGGCGTCCGGACGCGGCCGTCGACGGTGGCCAGGAAGTCGTCCGGATAGCCGTCCGCGCCCACGGTGTGCAGCCGGTCGCCCTCGACGGCCTGCACCAGGAGCCCGGCGGCGGCGAACGGCGGCAGCACCCGGCGGGCGACCGCGGCCACCACGTCCTGCGAGGTCGTCGCCTTGGCGAGAGCGGCCGTCAACTCGCCCATCCGGACCGCGCGTCGGGCCACCGCCAGCTCGGACGCCCGGCGCTCCTCCTCGTGCTGCCGCTTCTCGGTGACGTCGGTGAGGTAGAGGGTGACTCCGTCGGGACCCGGGACCAGCCGCAGGTGGTGACGGCGGCCGGTGCCCTCCAACTGGGCGTCGAAGCCGACGGGCGTCTCCTCGGCCGCGGCCTTCCGGCAGCGGTCCTCCAGGCCGGGTACGTTCCGCACGGTGGGCAGCTCCCACAGCAGGCGCCCGAACAGCTCCTCCTCGGAGAGGCCCAGCGTGCGCTCAGCCTCCAGGTTGGCGAAGGTGATCCGCCACTCGTCGTCCACCGCGAGGAAGCCGTCGCTCATGTGACGCAGGGCCCGGCTGAGCGCGTCCCGGGCGGTCCGGGACTCGTTGCTCTCCCAGCCCACGCCGATCATCCGGAGGGGCTCGCCGTCCTCGTCGTAGGTCGCCCGGCCGCGGGCCTGCGTCCAGCCGTACGTGCCGTCCAGACGCCGTACCCGGTACTCGGCCTCGAACACGCCGTGCTCGCGGATCGCCCGGTCCACGGCGTCCAGCGTCGGCGCCAGGTCGTCGGGGTGGACGCACGCCATCCAGTTCTCGACCCGGGCGGTGTAGTCCTCGGGTCTGGTGCCGTAGAGCTCCAGGGCCGCCTCGTCCCAGAGCAGCTCGCCGCCCTGGATGTCCCAGTCCCACGAGCCGACACTGACCTCCTTCAGCGCCTGCCGAAGCCGGTCACGGTGGCCGCTCGGCTCGCTCCGGGAAGGCGTGGAGGGCGGGGGCGCCTGCCTCATCCGCTCCTCGGTCCAGGCGACCAGATCCCGGAGGAAGTCCCACTGCCCGGGGGTGGGCTCGCCCTGCGCGCCCATCAGGACCGTGAGCGCGCCGATACTGCGGTCCCCACCGGACACCGGTACGGCGGCCAGCCCGGCACCGGGCCAGGCGAGCTCCTGACCCGCGGCGGCGGGCCGCACCGGCACCCACACACCACTGCCCTTGCGAACGGCCCTGGCCGGAGCGGTCGGGCCCTCCTGATCGATGATCTCCCACGGGCGGGTGAGGGCGGGCGGCAGACCGGTCGACGACACCAGCCGCAGCGCGGACATCGGGCCGCGCAGATGAATCGCTCCCCCGAGCGCGCCCAGCTCGCCCACCGCGTGCTGCAGAGCCAGCCGGAAGACCTCGCTCTCGGTGACGCCGGGGTCCACGGTGCCGAGCAGGGCCAGACGTGCGTTCATACCGTAAATTTTACCGTTCCCGCCTCACATAACGCGGTGCTGCGCAGGACTCTCACCTTTGACTCCCGCTCTCGCACACGGCTCTCAACAGGCAGCGGTCCAGACCGAGTTGCCCCGGTCGTCCACCCGTGTTCGCTCGGGTGACAATACTCGGCATCCGGGGGAACGGGGTGTCGTGAACGGGGTATGGAACCCCTTGATCATGTCCGGACGTTGTCACCCCGTCAGACTCACCCCCGCCCACCCGTCACACAGGAGCGGCATGGACATCGGCGTATTCATCCCCATCGGCAACAACGGCTGGCTCATATCGAAGAGTTCACCCCAGTACCTGCCGAGCTTCGAGCTCAACAAGGCCATCGTGCAGAAGGCCGAGGAGCACGGGCTCGACTTCGCGCTGTCGATGATCAAACTCAAGGGCTTCGGCGGCGAGACCGAGTTCTGGGACCACAACCTGGAGTCGTTCACGCTGATGGCGGGCCTGGCCGCCGTGACGGACCGGATCAAGCTGTACGCCTCCACCCCGATCCTCGTCCTGCCCCCGGCGATCGTCGCCCGCATGGCCACCACGATCGACTCCATCGCCCCCGGCCGCTTCGGCATCAACATCGTCACCGGCTGGGCACCCGGCGAGTACTCCCAGATGGACCTGTGGCCCGGCGACGAACACTTCGGCAACCGCTACGCCCGCGCCGCCGAGTACGTCACCGTGATGAAGGAGCTGTGGAGCGAGGGCGTCAGCAACTTCAAGGGCGAGTTCTACGAGATGGACGACTGCGTGCTCTCCCCGCGCCCGGCGGACGGGCACATCGACATCGTCGCGGCCGGGCAGAGCCCCACAGGCATCCGGTTCGCCGCCGAGCACGCCGAGTACAACTTCATCCTGGGCAGCGGGGTCAACACCCCCGTCGCCCTGTCGGACACCGTGGCCTCGCTCGTGGACGCGGCGGAGGGAACCGGCCGTGACGTCGGCGCGCTCTCCCTCTTCATGATCATCGCCGACGAGACCGACGAGGCCGCCCGGGCGAAGTGGCAGGACTACCACGACAACGCCGACCATGCGGCGCTGGCGTACATGGCCGGCGAATCCGCCACGGACACCACCGCCGACGACACCTCCACCGCCCGGACCATCGTGCTGCCCGAGGGCGCGGTGAACTTCAACATGGGCACGCTGGTCGGCTCGTACGAGACCGTCGCAAAGCTGCTCGACGAGGTCGCCGAGGTCGAGGGCACCAAGGGGATCATGCTCGTCTTCGACGACTTCCTCGTGGGCCTGGAGAACTTCGGCACCCGCATCCAGCCGCTGATGAAGTCACGGTCGCAGGCCGGGTGACCGTCGCTCCGGACGGTCCGGGCAGGCGGTCGTGACCGTCGGCCGCAGTCCGTGGCGGGTGTTCGCGGCCACCGCCGTGGGGGTGGTGGCCGTGTTCCTCAACATGAGCGGTCTCGCCGTCGCGCTGCCCACCATCACCCGGGAGCTGGGGGCCGACCCCGGGCAGGCCGACTGGATCCTGCTCGGCTACATGCTGGTCACCACCGCCCTGATCCTCGTCTTCGGCCGGCTCGCCGACATCGTCGGCCGCCGCAGCCTGTACCTCGCCGGGCTCGTCGTCTTCACCGCCGGGACCGGGCTCGCGGCGCTCGCCCCGTCGGCGGGGTTCCTGATCGCGGCCCGGGTCGTGCAGGGCGTGGGCGCCGCCGCCGTGATCACCAACAACACGGCCCTGCTGACCGACGTGTTCCCCGCACGCACGTTGGGCAGGGCGCTGGGCTGGAACGTCACGGTGGCTGCCACGGCCCAGGTCGCCGGACCGGTCGTCGGCGGCGCGGCGACCCAACTCCTCGGCTGGCGTGGGCTGTTCGTCGTCTGTGTACCGATCGGGCTGGTCGCGATCGGCGCGTCGGTCCTGTCGGTTCCGGCGGGCGTGGAGCGGGTCGGCAGGGTCCGTGAACCGTTCGACCTGCCGGGCGCGCTGCTGTCCACGGCCATGCTGACCGCCCTCGTCCTCACCCTCACACCCGGCGTCACGTCCACCGTCGCCTCCTGGCTGCCGTGGGCCTGCGGCGCCGTGACCCTCGCGCTCCTCGCAGCCTTCGTCGTCGTCCAGACGCGCCGCGCGCATCCCCTGGTCGACGTGGCGCTGCTGCGCACCCGCGCGATCGCCCTCGTGCTCGCGGCCGTCCTCGCCAACGCGATCGGCAGCTACGCGGTCGTCCTCCTGGCGTCCTTGCACGAGCAGGCGGTCGGCGGCGCCACGTCCCTGGAGGCGGGGGTGCTGGTGACACCGGTCGCGGCCGGCACGCTGATCGCCTCGGCCGCCGCGGGTTCCCTCTTCGACCGCTTCACCCCGCGCACGCTGACGACAACGGGCATGGCGGTGACGGCGTGCGGACTGCTGGGCTTCTCGCTGACACTCTCGTCGACGACCGTGCCGTTCCTGGCGGTGGCCCCGTTCCTCCTCCTCGTCGGGGCCGGCACCGGGCTGTTCATGACACCGAGCACGAGCGCGCTGATGCTGTCCGTGCGAGCCGACCGGCGTGGCATGGCCAACGGCCTGCGGTCGACCACACAGAACGTGGGCTACCTCCTCAGTACGGCCCTCGCGCTCGCGTTCACGACGACCGGGCTGAGCGAACCGGCCCGGCAGGCCGCGTACGACGGGACACTGAACACGCTGAACGTCCTCGGCTCGGGCGAGTTGGACCGCTTCGTCGCCAACATCCGCGCCACGGGGTTCGTCCTCACGGGCATCGTCGCGATGGGGGGAGTGATCTGCCTGGCGTTTCCCACATCGCTGCGGGCACCCCGTACCGCTGACGCGGCCGCCGTCAACTCCCCGCCGGAGTCCGCCACTTCACGAAGGACGTCGCCATGACCGGTCATCAGCAGCAGGACTACGAGCGCGCGGGGTTCGACGGCCGGCTCACCCCCGGCACCTCCCCGGCCCTGATCCTGGTGGACCCCGCCCGCGCCTACGTCGACCCGGACTGCCCGCTCTACGCCGGGGCCGAACCGGCGGCCGACGCGATGAGGCTCCTCCTGGCCGACGCACGCCGGGCCGGGATTCCGGTGATCGTGACGCGGGTGCTGCTGCGGGCGGACGGGAGAGACGGCGGCCTGTTCCTGCGCAAGGTGCCGGTCCTGGGGGTGTTCGCGGAGGGCAGCCCCTTCGGTGAGTTCATTGAGGGCCTGGCCCCGGCGCCGCACGAGCTGACCGTGACGAAGCAGTGCCCGAGCGCCTTCTTCGACACCGGACTGGCCGCCCACCTCACGGCCAACGGCATCGACACCGTGCTCATCGGCGGGTTGTCGACGAGCGGTTGCGTCCGGGCCACCGCGCTGGACGCCATGCAGTACGGGTTCGTGCCGGTCGTGGTCGAGGAGGCCGTGGGCGACCGGGACCCGGACATCCACGCGGCGAACCTCTTCGACATCAGGCACAAGATCGGCGAGGTGTGGCCGCTCGGGCGGGTTCAGGAGTACCTCGCGTCGCTCGGCTGACCGGTTGTGCGCGTCGTGTGCGGCACCCCGCTCGGGTCACGGACGTATCTCGGGCAGGAGAGGTGCGCGGTCGATCGCGGCTCGGGTCGGCGGGTGCGGGTCGGCCTCGTATCCGGCGGGAAGGACGGCGTCGGGGACCAGCGGTGACGGCTCGACGCGCAGCAGCCGGGCGATCCCGGCGGGCAGCCACCAGTTGTACCTGCCGAACAGCGCGACCATCGCCGGCACCAGCAGTGCCCGTACGACGGTTGCGTCCAGCAGGATGCCGGCGCCGAGCGCGGTGGCGAGGACCTTGATGTCGGTGCCCGGGGCGGACGCCAGCGCGGCGAAGGCGAAGAACAGGATCAGCGCGGCCGACGTGACCAGCCGCCCGGTACGGCCCAGGCCGTGCTCCACGGCGTACGCGGTGGAACCGGTGCGGTCGTACTCCTCGCGCATCCGGGCCAGGATGAACACCTCGTAGTCCATGGACAGTCCGAACAGGAACGCGAAGATCAGGACCGGCAGCCAGAACGTCAGCGCACCGGTCGCCGCGATCCCGAACACGGCGTTCGAGCCGTGTCCGTCCTGCCAGAACCAGGTGATCATCCCGAACACCGCGGCCACGCTGACCAGGTTCAGCAGTACCGCCTTGAGCGGCAGCAGCAGGGAGCGGAACGTGCGGACCAGGAGCACGAAGGTGACCAGCGCGATCAGACCCAGGACGTAGGGGAAGTCGTCGAACACCGCCCGCTGGTAGTCGAGGACGATCGCGCCCCGGCCCGTCACGCCGATGTATCCAGGCAGGTCCTTCGTCGCGTCGCGGACCGAAGTCACCACCGCCACGCTGGTGTTGTCCACCGTCTCGTGGGTGGGTACGACGACGACCTCCGTGACGCCGTCCCGCCCGGGCGGGGCCACGACGGCCATCCGGACGCCGGGTACCCGCCGCGCCGTAGCCGCCACGGTGGACGCGTCCGCACCCGAGCGGACCAGCAACGGCATCGGCGTCAGCACCCCGCTGCCCACCCCGCCGGCGCCGAGCGCGGCCAGCGTGTCGTGGGCGACGCCGCTGCGGGCCAGGGAGTCGGAGCCGGCCTGGCCGATCTGCAGGCCGAACACCGGGACGATCGCCAGCGCGAGCCCCGCGGTGGCCGTCGCGGCGGCGGCCCAGCGGTGGCGGACGACACCGCGCGCCCAGGCCGACCAGGCCCGGGAGACGTGTGCCTCCTTGCGGATCCTCGGCCGGTCGACCCGCGGACCGACCAGGCTCAACAGGACCGGAAGCAGGGTGAGGACGACCAGCGTGCTGATCACCGGGATCACCATGCCGCCGAATCCCATGCTGCGGACGAGCGGCACGTCGACCACGACGAGCGCGACCAGGCTGATCGCGACGGTGATCCCGGAGGCGAGCACCGCGTGCCCGGCGGTCGTCACCGCGGTGATCACGGCCTCGTCGTTCGACCGGCCGCGAGCCCGCTCCTCGCGCCAGCGGGAGACCACCAGCAGCGAGTAGTCGATCGCCACGCCCAGCCCGACCAGCGCGATCAGGAACTGCACGACGAAGGAGACGTCGGTGAACGTGGTCAGACCGAGGACGACCAGGAACGTCGCCAGGATCGACACGCCCGCGATGAGCAGCGGCATCAGGGCGAGGAACGACGCGAACACGAGGGCGAGGACGAGCAGCGCACCCAGCGCGCCGATGAGTGTCTCACCCAGCACACTGAGCCCGCCGCGGTCTCCCGCGTCACTGCCGGCCGAGAGCTGGTTGTAGCCGGTGACCTCGGCGGTGAGGCCCTGCTGTCGTGCGGCCGCCTTGACCGTACGGTCCACCGTGGACGCCAACGGGTCGGCGAAACCGGCCGGTTGAGGGCCGTAGACCAGCAGGAAGGTGCTGTGGCCGCCCTCGGTGAGGAAGCCGGGGTCGCCGGTGGTGCCGTAGTCGAGGACGCGGACGCCGGGGATCGTGCGGAGGCGGTTGGCCACGGCGGTGACGTCCGCGCGGTCGACGGGGTGTCCGGCGGGTGCGGTGAGCACCGGCAGGTGGCCCAGGTCGGCGGACACGCCGTAGGAGCGGGCGAGTTGGGCCTGGGTCTCGGAGCCCTCCTGGCCGGGCAGGGAGAAGTCCGACGAGAGCCGGGACGGCAGATGGCCGGCCGCGGTGCCGCCGGCCAGCAGGACGACCAGCCAGAACGCGATCACCCACCAGCGGTGGCGCAGGACGAAGTGCGCGCATGTGGACACGAGTTGTTCCTTTTCCTTGTCGGTGGACGGCTCGGTGGGCGGTTCAGCGCGTGGTCCGGAAAGTGGCCATCATCGCCATGTCCTCGTGTTCGAGGTTGTGGCAGTGCAGGAGATAGCGGCCCGCGTGGTCGGCGAAGCGGATCGCGACGTCGGCGTACTGCTTGGGCCGCAGATCGATGGTGTCCTTCCACCCGTGGTCGCCGGGACCGAGCGGTCCGCCGTTGCGGGAGAGCACCTGGAAGGGCGAGAGGTGGATGTGCACGGGGTGGTAGGCGTCGGTGGCCAGGCGCCAGATCTCCACCTCCCCGAGGCGGGGGGAAGCGTCGACGCGACGCGGGTCGAACGCGCGGCCGTTGACGACCCAACCCGCCGCGTCCGTGCCCATGGTGGCGACCCTGCCCTTGCGGAACATCCACGGCCGGGTCGTCGCGGACGTCGTCGACAGGGCCTCGACGGTGGAGAGTCGGGCCGGGATCCGGCTGTCGTCGGTCGCCCTGCGCGCGACGACGAACCGCATGACCCGTGAAGTGCCGCCGCTGCCCGCCCTGTTGGTGAGCGTGACCCGGGTGCCGACCGGGTAGCGGGAGAAGTCGACGATCACGTCGAACCGTTCGGCCGGCGCGATCGGGAGGGTGGTGTGCCGTAGCGGTGCCGCCAACAGCCCCTGGTCCGAGCCTATTTGGGTGAACGATGTGCCGCCCGGCGGTACCGGGTCGAGGGCGAGTTCGTAGCGGCGGGCGTTGGAGGCGTTGAGGAGGCGGAAGCGGTATCGGACCGCGTCGACCTCCAACTCCGGCCAGGGCGCCCCGTTCACGAGGATCACGTCACCGGCCGCGCCCGCCATGTGGTCGGCGTCGACACCGGGCATGCTCCTCAGGTCCGGATCCATGGCGGGGTAGCGGAACGCGCCGTCCGCGTCGAACGCGCGGTCCGCGATCATCAACGGGATGTCACGGTCCCCGCGCGGCAGCGGCAGGGCCTGCTCCTCGTCGTCGGTCAGCAGCAGGAACCCGGCCAGCCCGCGCCAGACCTGGGGACCGGTGAAGCCCATCCGGTGATCGTGGTACCAGAGCGTCGCGGCCCGCTGGTCCAGCGGATAGGTGTAGTCGCGGGTGCCGGTACTGGCGGTACCGCCGACGGCCTGCGCCGCGAAGGCCGCACCGCCGGTGGCGGGCAGTACGAGGTCGGTCGGGAAACCGTCGCTCTCCGGCGGGGTGTGCCCGCCGTGCAGGTGCACGACGGTCGGTACGGCGAGGTGGTTGCGGTAGCGCAGCACGGTCCTGCGGCCACGGCGCGCCGCGATCGTCGGCCCCGGGAAGATCCCGTCGTAGCCCATGATCGTCGTCCGCGGACCGGGCAGGATCTCCACGCTCGCCTCCCGTGCGGTGAGGTCGTAGAAGTCCGTGTCCGCGGTGCTCCGCGACGGCCGTTTCACCGGGGGGACCGGCAGCGGCGTGGTGAACGGCTTCGGCAACTCGGCGGCGGAGGTGAGCGTACGGCCGCCGAATTCGGCCCCCGTCGCGCCGGCGGCGGCCGCGTCCGACCCCGGCGACTTGCACCCGGCCGCCGTCCCCAGTGTCACGGCGCTGCTGAGCGCGGCCATGGTGCGGAGAAAGCGTCGGCGCTCGGGTCCAGGCAGTTCGGTCATGGCGCAGACGATGGGGGACACGATCCGTCGTCCACGTCGTCCGGACGCGGTGGATCCGCCGTACCGCGGACGCGGTACACGGACCCCGGGGCCCGTACCGTGCCTGGACGACGTGGCTGTGGCCGGCCCTCCGATACGGTGCGGCCCATGGCTGACTACCGGTTGTCCCGCTTCCGAGGCCGCGTCACCTCCCACCCGCAGGCCGCCGATGTGGCCTTGGGCCTCCTGGTCGTCACCGTGATCCTGCTCGCGGTCCGTGCCGGGCGCCCGCTGGGCGCGGAGGATCTGGCCGCCGGTGCGACGGCGTTCGCGCTGATCGCCGCCCGGCGCAGGTGGCCGCTGCCGGTCTTCGGGGCGGTCACCGCGGCGAGCGCGGCGTTCAATCTGCACGCCGCCCTCGTCGGCCCGCTGCTCGCCGCGAACGTGATCTGCACGTACACCGTCGCCTCCCGGACCGACCGGAGGACCGCCGCGGTGACGGGCGCCGTCACCGTCGTGACCGTGTACGTCGCGGTCGTCATCGGCGCAGGCCGGACCTGGACCGATCCGCAGAACGCCGCGATCCTCGTGTGGGGCGTCCTGGCCGTCGTCGTCGGCGACGCCACCCGCATCCGCCTGGCCAACCTGGACGCCGTCGAGGTGAGGGCCCGGCAGGCCGAGCACAGCCGCGACGAGGAGGCTCGCCGCCGGGTCGTGGAGGAGCGGCTGCGCATCGCCCGTGACCTGCACGACGTCGTCGCCCACCACATCGCCGTCATCAACGTGCAGGTCGGCGTCGCCGCCCATCTGCTGCGCGAGCGGCCCGACGCCGCGGAGGAGGCACTGGCCCACGTCCGGCAGGCCACGCGCACCGTACTCGCCGAACTCTCCACCGTGCTGGACGTGTTGCGCTCCGAGGAGCAGGACGCCGGGCACGCGGCCGCCACGACCGAGCCCCCGCCGGGGTTGAGCCGACTGGCGGCGATGCTGGACTCGCTGGCCGCGGTCGGTCTGCGGGTGGAGCACCGGCAGGAGGGCGAGGCCCGCCCCCTGCCCTCCGCGGTCGACCTCGCCGCCTATCGCATCGTCCAGGAATCCCTCACCAACGCGCACAAACACGGCAGCGAACCGGCGGCCCGGCTGCGGCTCGACTACACCCCGGCCGGTCTCGGGATCACGGTCGAGAACGCCGCCGGCCGCCCGGTCCCGGACGCCGCCGGCTGCGGCCACGGCCTCATCGGCCTGCGCGAGCGGGTCAGTTCGGTCGGCGGGCGCGTACGCACCGGACGCGACGACGGCCGCTTCACCGTCGACGCCTTCCTTCCCGCCGCACTCGACCGACAGGACACCCCCACGTGACGATCAGAGTGCTGCTCGCCGACGACCAGACACTCATCCGGGCCGGCTTCCGGGTCCTCCTCGACGCCGCGCCGGACCTGGAGGTGGTAGGCGAGGCGACGACCGGCCGCGAGGCGGTCGAACTCGCCGGCAGCACCCGCGCCGACGTGATCCTCATGGACATCCGGATGCCGGACCTCGACGGCATCGAGGCGACCCGGCTGATCACCGCCGACGAAGACCTCGCCGGGGTACGGGTGTTGATCCTCACCACCTTCGAACTCGACGAGAACGTCCTGCGCGCGCTGCACGCCGGCGCGAGCGGATTCCTCAGCAAGAGCGTCGAACCGGCCGACCTCCAGGAAGCCGTGCGGGTCGTCGCCCGAGGGGAGGCCCTGCTGTCGCCCAAGGCCACCCGAGGCCTCATCGCCCGCTTCCTCTCCCAGCCGAACCCGGGCCCGCTGCCCAGCCCGGTCCAACTCGACTGCCTCACCGAGCGGGAGCGCGAGATCATGGCCCTGGTCGCCGCCGGGCTCTCCAACGACGAGATAGGTGAGCGGTTGTACGTCTCTCCGCTGACCGCCAAGACGCACATCAACCGGGCGATGATGAAACTGGGCGCCCGCGACCGCGCCCAACTGGTCGTCCTCGCCTACCGGAGCGGCTTGGTGAGCCCCGGCGACCTTCCGGTGCTGTGACGGTGGGACGGATCCGAGGAGGCATGGCATGGTGCGGCGGACTGACTCAGGGCTGGTGGTCCGGCGTTTCGGCAGCGCCTTCGCGATCGGCGTGGCCCTGGCCGCCACCTCCGGATGCACGGTGCCCGTCGACGCCGTGGCCGGTATCTCCGTGACCGGCGACGGCCATCTGCTCGGCGTCATGATGGTCTGCGGGCATCACATCGACGGCGCGACGCTCTACGTGGACAGCGACGACGTCGACAAAGAGGTGACGGTCGGTTCATGGACCGCCGACCGCTCCCTCACGGCCGGTCTCACCACCTGGACCCTCGACTCTCCATCCGCCGGCTGGACCGCGACCAGACCTCTCGAACCGCTCACCGCCAAGACCACCTATGACCTCTACGGCTGGACCGAGGACAACTCATGGTCGTCGGGCGACGTCTCCTTCACTCTGACCGACAGAGACCGGCTCACGCCCGGAACGGTCCGCTACGACGACGTCTCGGACAGCGGCGACGAGTCCTCTGTCACCGTCCCCATCGCGGAGTTCAAAGCCAAGGCCTGCGAGAACGACTGACCTCACGGCGCCACGCGCCGGCCGGAAACCCACAAGGGCACGACCTGCGGCGGGAGTCGAGGACCCCGGGCTCTCGCGAGCGGGGCAACCCCGCGGTGGCCGGTCCGCTCAGTGGAACCGGGCGTGACAGGGCCGGCAGGGGGCGATGACGCTGGGGCGCTCCTGGTACCGACTGTGGTGGGAGACGTCGTGGAGATGGGCTTGGAGCCGGTGGAGGAAGTCGTCGGCGTCGATGGTCGGTTCCAGTGGGAGTTCCCGCCGCCCGGCGGTACCGGACCCGACCCCGGTCCGGGTGCTCGCTCCGGCTCCGCCGCTCTGTCCGTCTGGTACTTCGCCCTGCCGCTCACCTCCGCCCACCGCGGTGGCCACTCCGGCGGCGGTGCCCTCGTGGACGGCGTCGACGGTCAGGAGCGGTACCGGAACGAGGGGACGGTCTACCCGCACTCCGGTCTGGTCGAGATGATCACCTACCAGGAGCGGTACCTCCCCGAACTCCCCTGGAAATACCTGGACTTGAGCCATGTCCCGTGGGACGACGTACGTGCCGCCATCGCCGCGGATCCCCCTGACGTGGCGGCGTTCACCGTCTACACCGCCACCGCACTGTGGGCCTTCATCGTCGCCGCGGAAATCAAGCGGGTGAACCCGGACGCGGTCGTCGTGTTCGGCAACGACCACGCGGGAATCCTCCATCGCGAAATACTCACCGGCCATTACGGCCACCGGCTCGTCGATTTCGTCAGCACCGGCAACAACGGACCGTTCACCATGCTCGGCCTCCTGTACGCGTTACGAGGGCAACTCGATCTGAAACGCGTCCCTTCCCTCGCCTATCGCGAACACCGCGGGGTCGTGAACCAGCCCGCTCCCACCTATCCACTCGACCGCCGCATGCTCCCCGACTACGCACTCATCGAGGATCAGCTGGAGCGGTACTACGACAAGGCCTTCGACGTCTGGTACGCCCATCACTACGACCTGAAACGCATGGTGACGCTCCCTCTGGACGCAGGATGCACCTGGGGAACGCGCCCGGGGCGCCGGTGCAAACACTGCTCGATCCAGGGGCTCACCCCGAAATTCGCCCGGATGGACACGATCGTTCCCGCACTCGAAAAGGCGGTCGGCGGCCTCGGCGCCAATGTCTACGCCGCCGGGGACTCCACTCTCGGGTTCTCCCGGGCGCAGTGGTCCGGCGACATCGGCTACCTCGACGAACTCGCCGAACACTGCGCCGCCTCACCGGTTCTCCGGGACCACCGGTTCCTCCTCGCCTACGGTCTGGTCTTCGAGTTCCTCCAGTCGGCCAAGCTGTGCCAGGGCTTCGTCCGCACGTGGAACGTCGGCCTGGAGGCCTTCGACCCGAAACTCCTCAAGGGCGACTCGAAGGGCATCAACAAAGGACCCGACCGGGTTTACGAGGCGCTCGAACTGGCCCAGGAGCTGGACTACAAGATCTACGCCTCGGGAATCCTCGGACTACCCGGTACCACCCGGAAGCAACTCCACGAAGAGGTCGACTCCTGGCTCTCCCTCGCGGAGACCTATCGGGACACCATCACCACGATCTCGGTCGCGGCGCCCGGTGTGATCCCGGGCTCGCGGATGTACTGGGAGAGCTTCCGATCCCACCCCGAAGTGCGCGCCGCGCACGGCGAGATCATTCCGGCCCGGCGCCTCACCGAGTTGTACGTCCACGAGAACACAGAGGTCGAACTCGCCGACGTGGAAGCCGCGATCGCCGACATCGGCCGGGGCGTGATCGCCCTCGGCCGGGAGCGCGGACACATGAAGTTCGGCGGCTACATGCTCGGCGGAGTCGACGACGACGAGGCTGCCGAGCGACGACTGCTCGACGAGATCTGCGCACAGCTCTGACACGAGCGACGGGCTCACGAGGCCGACGACACCGGTGAAGGCAGGGAACATGACCGCGAACACGACCGTGAATACGGCTCGGACGACGTCCGCACCCGCAGCGTGGGCCTCGCGTGTGATCGTCGTCGGCGCCGGTGGCGCGGGCCTGGCCGCCGCCATCGAGGCCGCCGCCGAGGGTGCACACGTCGTCCTCGTCACGAAGGCCGTCTACGAACACGCCCGGCACCGCTGGGCCTCGGCCGGCGGCTGCACCTGGAAGACCCACGCCTTCAACGCGGCCGTCGCGCCGGACGACAGCGTCGCGGCCCACATCGAGGACACACTCGCGGGCGGGGCGTACGCGGGCGACGAGGACATCGTACGGACGCTCTGCGAGGGCGCGTTGGGCCTGGTGGAGTGGCTGGAAGGCCTCGGGCTGCGCTTCGAGAAGAGCGGGGACGGCCGATTGGCCACGCGCCCGTTCGGCGGCAACGGCGCGCCCCGTGCCGTCCATCTGGAGGACCGGCTCGGCTTCCACATCCAGCGTGTGCTCGGCGGACGACTGGCACGACTCGTCCAAGAGGGCCGCGTCGAGGTCCGTTCCGGACTGCGGGCCACGGACATCCTGCTCGACGCCGACGGAACCGTACGTGGACTCCAGGTGCTGTCCGTCGAGAGCCTCGAAGTCCTGGAGATCGCCGCGGACTCCGTGATCCTCGCGGACGGCGGCGGCACCTCGATGTACGCGCCGTCCGCCGCCTCCACGGACAAGACGTGCGACGGTCTCGCACTCGGCCTGCGGGCCGGCGCCGAGGCCATCGACATGGAATACGTCCAGTTCCATCCCACCGGGCTGGCGTCGGACGTACCGACGTACGACGGAATGCCGGTCGAGGAAGCCGTACGGTTCGACGGCGCGACCCTGCTCAACCGTGACGGCGAGCGGTTCATGCTGCGCTACGACCCGCTGGGCGAACGGGCCACCCGGGACAAGGTGTCGCGCGGTGCGTACCGCGAGATCATGGAGGGGCGCGGTTTCGCGGACGGCACGGTCCAGCTGGATCTCGGTGCCTGCGCGCATCTGATACCGGAGCGCTATCCGGCCCTGTACGAACGGCTGTGCCTGATCAGGCCCGGATTCGGTTCGGCGGAAGCGTCGGTACTCGCCGTACGCCCCACCGCTCATTTCCTGATGGGCGGACTCCGGACCGACAGCACGGCCCGCACCACGATTGCCGGCCTGTACGCCGCGGGAGAGACCGCGGGCGGGGCCCACGGCGCCAACCGGCTCGGCGGGAACGGCCTGTCGGAAGCCCTCGTCTTCGGGCGCATCGCCGGTCGGCACGCGGCGGTCCTCGGCGGCGGTACCGGGCTGACGGAAGAGCACATCCGGGTCACCGGGCCCTACCGCATGGACGTCTCCCCGAGCGGCGCCTGCCCCGAGGCCCTGCTCCAACTCCTGCGGCGGGAGATGTACTTGAAGGCCGGCCCGATCCGTACGGCCCGTGACCTCCTGGCGATGACCGACACGGTCGCGGCGCTGGAGGAGCGCCGGGAGAAGCTGGACATCGCCTCCGGGCCCCGGGCCGCGGGCCAGGTGCAGACGTGTCTGGACCTGGACAACCTCCTGCTGGCCTCGCGGTTGATCGTCGAGTCCGCGCTGCTGCGCGAGGAGTCGCGCGGAGCCCACTATCGCGAGGACTTCCCCTCGACGGCCGCTCACATCACCGGCAACGCCGTCGCGCACGACTCCGGGGAACTCACCTGGAAGCCCGTTCACCGGGGTGGCGCCCGGCCTTCCGACGCCGGCGCGGAGCACCGACGGTGAACCTGGGCAACGGGATCAGCGTGGCCGCGATATCCCTCGGCGTCGTGATCACTCCCGGGCCGAACATGATGTACATGGTCTCGCGGAGCATCGCCCAGGGCCGCCGCGCCGGGGTGGTGTCGCTGGGCGGGGTCGCGGCCGGCGCCCTGGTCTTCGTGGTGGTGACGAACCTCGGCCTGACGGCCGTGCTGAGAACCGTGCCCGTGCTGTACACGTCCTTCAAGATCGCGGGCGCCGCCTACCTGGGCTGGCTCGCCTGGCAGGCCTTCAGATCCGACGGCGCGTCCGTCTTCGCCCCACGCGAGATGGCGGACACCTCCACCCGCCGACTCTTCGCCATGGGCCTGGTCACGAACCTCCTCAACCCCAAGATCGCCCTGCTCTACCTCTCCCTGATCCCGCAGTTCGTGGACATCCGGGCGGGCCACGTCCTGCTCCAGGGCTTCGCCTTCGGCGGCATCCAGGTCGCCGTGAGCGTGTGCGCGAACCTGGTCATCATCTTGGTCGCGGGCACCCTCTCGAATTTCCTTGTCCAGCGCCCCACTTGGCTGCGGATACAGCGGTACGTCACGGGAGCCGCGCTCGGCACGCTCGCCCTGCTGCTGGCGACGGACCAGTCGCAGGCGTGACGAACCGGCAACACCTTCCGCACGGCACGGGCGTGAAGAAGGGCGCAGGGGCGGCCGCATCCCGTACGCACACCTCCGAACCACCCTTGCGCGCCCTCCTGTTCGAGGCCGAGCACTGATGAGCTCGTCGTCCGAACAACTAGGGGGGAAATGGACATGCGTCATCGTCTTGCGCAACGGCTCGCCGTGCTGTGCGCGTCGGCCACTCTGCTCATCGGGGCAGGTCTGGTGGCCGGACCGGCGGCTCAGGCGTCATCCTCGTCGCTCAGTCCATGCTGGCATCCGTACGTCTGCGTGTACTCCGTGTACTCAGGCCGTCTGGTCATGGTGGGCAGCTACAAAGACGCGGGCTACTGGCAGTCCTTCCGTCGTCACGACGTCACGTACGCCTCCAACGCCCGGCACTCCGGTGTCGCGTACTTCCACTACAGCCGTGGCTACACCAGCTGCGTCGAACCGGGACGCCGGGCCAATCTGAGCATCCCGTCCTACGGCTACGTGAACGGTATCCGCATCGCCGGCGACTGGCGCTGCTACCCCTGAACGGCGTGTGACCCATCGCGGAAGCCCGCACCGGACAGGAGCAGATGCTCTCCCCTTGGCTTCCTGCGTGGCGCACGGCAGGCTCCCGCTCGCCTCCTGACCGCGAAGCCCGCGGTCAGGAGGCGAGCGGGCCCTGCATCACCAGGGCGAGGCCCTGTTCCGCGTCGTCGTTCAGGGCGTTGGTGAAGGCCTTGTCGTAGGCGTCGTCGCCGACCGACTTGCGGGCCTGCAGTTCCCACTGGTCGCGGACCTCGGAGAGTTCGGGGGTGCCGTGGTTCGGGTGGCCGAGCATGCGCCAGAACGTGTTCCCGGTGCCGGACGTGCGCGCGGCCGCGATGCCGTTGCCCTGGACCGCGTTCGCCCCGGTGAGGAGGTCGAGCGCGAGGGCGATGCCGAGGTTGTCGTTGAGGTTGTGCTTGCTGGTGAGCATGGCCCGGGCATGCAGTTCGGCGTCGTGCGCGCGGCCCTGGAGCAGGTCTATGAAGGCGAGTTGGTGGAACGCGTACGACCGGGCCCAGTGCTCGCCGTACCGGACGCTGAGCCGGCGCAGGGCGATGGCCGCCTCGTAGGCCTCGGCCAGGCGGCCCAGCGCGGAGTGGGCGAAGGTCCGGATCACCATGCAGCACAGCTGCGGCGCGCCCGACGGCGGCGATGTGCCGTGGCTGATCAGCGCCTGGTCGCACACGTCGTACGCGGCCTCGGGTCGGCCCGCCATGAGGTGGGTGAGCCCGAGGGTGTGGGCGGCGAAGAGCTCGGACTGCGGGGTGCCGTCCTCGCGGGCCGCCTCGGTGCACTCCTCGCCGACGCGCAGGGCGGTGCCGTGGTCGCCCTGGAGGGTGAGCGTGATCCCCAGGGCCCACTGCGCGCGGGTGCGGGACGGGCCCCTGGGGGTGTCGAGGGCCAGGACGCGTTCGAGATAGTCGCGGGATTCGTGGAGGTGCCCGCAGCACGGCCAGAACAGGCCCGTGCGGCCCGCCATCTCGACGGCGGCATCGGGATCCGCCTCGATGAGGTGGTCGAGTGCGGCGCGTACGTCGGCGTGGGTCGCCGCGATCCGCGCGTACCAGGCGACCTGCTGGTCGCTGAGCCAGCCGGCCTCGGCCTCGGCCAGCATCGCGGCGAAGTGCGCGGCATGGAGCCGGGCGAGGACCTCCTCCTCACCGAGTTCCGCGAGCCACATGGCGCCGTACTCGCACAGCGTGTCGAGCATCCGGTAACGGGTGCCGACCTGTTGGAGGACCGACTGGTCGACCAGCCGCTCGAGAAGCCACGGGATGTCGTCCGCGATGAGCGGACCGCCCGCGCAGACGGACTGCGCGTCGCCCACGTCGAGGGGACCGCGGAAGACGGACAGCCTGGCCCACAGCAACCTCTCGAGCGGCGAGCACAGTTCATGACTCCAGCCGATCGCCGTACGCAGCGCTCGGTGCCGCCGAGGCCACACCGTCTCGTCCACCAGCGTGTCCAGCCGCGAACCGAGACGCTCGGCGATCTCCGCGAGGCTGCTCTCCCGCAGGCGCGCGCAGGCGAGCTCGACCGCGAGCGGGATTCCCTCCAGGCGCCGGCAGATGGCGTCGACGGCTTCGGCGGAACCGGGGGAGTCCAGGGACAGCGCGGGCGCGGCCGTGGCACAGCGCTCCCGGAACAGCCGTACGGCGTCTTTGCTGCCGCCCTCCTCCATGGAGAGCGGAGCCACCTCGACGCGGTGCTCACCCCGGACCCCGATGGCCTGTCTGCTGGTGGCGAGCACGGTCAACTGGGGTGCCGCGGCGAGGAGTTCGCTCACCAGGAGCAGGCAGGAGGCCAACACGCGTTCGCAGCAGTCGAAGACGAGAAGGATCTGCCGGCCGGTCAGCCACTCGCACAGCGCCTCGACCGGGGCGCGCGGATTGTGGTCCAGGAGATCGACCGCGTCGCAGACCGTCGCGGTGAACAGCCGGTCGTCGTAGAGGTTGGACAGGTCGACCCACCAGACCCCGTCGGCGTACTGCCCCCGGACCTGCTCCGCGACACGCAGCGCCAGCCGGCTCTTCCCGACCCCGCCGCCACCGGTGAGCGTGACGCATCGCTGCCGCGCCAACGCCGTTCTGACCGTGTCGAGTTCGCTGTCGCGGCCGACAAAGCTGGTCGTCATCACTGGGAGGTTGCCTAACACGGTCCCATCCTGCACGGCCCGGACGAGCGTCTAAACCCCCTCATCGGAAACGGTCACAAGTGATCGGGGTTGGCAACAATTCGATCGGACGGTTGTGGTGGCCGACGGAGTGAAGTGCCGCCGAGGGTGTATCGATTCGGCGGGCTCTCCACTGACTCCGGCCAAGGGCCGTTGCGCCAGGCGGAACGGCTCGGCGGTCGCTGAGAGGTACGGATGCGGGCACGGATTTTCGGAGCGTGATCCCTCCGTCTTCCGCTGACCGGCGGGAAGTTCACGCACCGTCCCGCTCGACCGGATCCAGATAGAAGTTCGCCTGCGCGACCCGGTCGCCCTCGGTGTGCGCGACGACCACACCCCTCACCAGAAAAGGCGTGTCGTCGACAGCGGTGCCCGTCATCTCCCACTCGCTCCAGACGACGTCACCGTCCCGCACGGCCCGCAGCACGCGCGCCTCGATGTCCGGGACGCGGGCGAAGAGGCCGGTCCAGTTCTTGCGGACGACCTCCTGTCCCACGAAACTCCGCGCCGGGTGGGTCGGCATGTCGCAGCGGTAGTCCTCGGTGAAGCAGGCGACCAGTGCCTCGAGATCGTGGGTCGAGATCGCCTTGCGGAGGTTGTCGGGGAACGCGGACACACGGTTTCCTTTCGTCGCTCCACTTCCGTCGTGTTGATCTTAGGCCAGGCGTCCAGGTCGAGCGGGCTCAACTCGGGCCAGCCGACGCCAAGTTGGTCCCCGCTCACTCCACCTCGAAGGTCGCCCCGATCCCCATCCCGGTGATCCACTCCGGAACCGGCTCGTACGCGCTCCACACCAGCGGCGCCCGTACCGCGGCATGCCCGATCAGCCACGTACGGATCTCGTGCCCGCCGCTGCCCGCCTGCTCCTCAAGGCCCGTGTCGCCGAGGGCCGCGATCGGCTCGGACTCTCCCGTCCCCAGCTGCTTGAGGAACCAGCGGTCCCACGCGCTGTTCACGTGCGCGTGGGGATCGCCACCCATCGCCCGTACCCGGGGCTCACGCGCTGCCGCGAAGGCCTGGGCGTCCTCGCGGCCGTGGATCACCGAGTGGCGGCGGTCCTCGGCCATCGCCGGATCGCGCGGGTCGTTGGTCGGCAGCCAGTGGGAGAGCCCGCCGCTCGCGATGAGCAGGACCCGGCCGGCGGCGCCGTCGCCGCGCAGGGTGTCGCCGAGCGCCCGGCCGAAGCCGATGCAGCGCTCCATGGTGGGCAGCGGGGGAGCGGCGGTGTTGACGACGAGCGGCACCATCGGGATGTCGGCGCCCCCGCACACCATCTCGTAGCTCTGCACGAGCCCGTGGTCGACGGTCAGCGAGTACGACAGCGACAGGTCGAAGCCCGCGCGGGTGAGCCCGTCGTAGGCGGACCAGGCCAGTTCGGCGGCGACCGGCAGAGGGCCGGGTCGGCTGCCGAAGTCGCCGAATCCGACGGCGTGTTCGACGCCGATGAGGAACGGCGGCATCGCGTCGTAGAAGTTCGCGTGGAAGTGGTCGGGGCCGATGACCACGACCGCGTCGGGCGCGAGCCGCGCGACCGTCCGGGAGAGCCGGGCCGCCTCGGCGAGGAACCGGCCGCCGGGCTGCTCGGGGCCGTCGGGCGGCAGCAGGGTGGCGAAGGGGGAGTGGGACAGGGCGACCAGGCCGAGGATCTCGCTCATGCCGGGTCCTTGCCGAGGAGGAGGAAGTCGCGGTGGGCGCGCAAGAATTCGGCGGGTTTCTCCCACTGCGGCCAGTGGCCCGCGTCCTCGATGACGTGCAGGCGGGCGTCGGGGAGCCAGCTCTGGAGCATCGCCGCCTCGTCCAGTCCGCCGGTCGGGTCGTGGTCGGTCCACAACAGCAGGGTGGGTGCGGTGACTTGGCCGACCCAGGCCGGGTCCCAGGCGAACTCCTTGCGTATCTCCGGGTCTTGGAGCACCAGGGTGTTCTCGATCGCGCGCAGGAAGCCGGGGCGGCCGTAGACCGCGCGGCGCAGGTTGACCAGTTCGTCGGTGACCATCGACGTGTCGTGGAAGAGGAACTCGACGCGGCGGCGCACGGTTTCGTCGCTCGGGTCGCGGACGGCGGCCAGGGTGCTCTCGCGCATCTTGACCATGACCTCGGGCTTGTTGGCGATGTTCCCGGGGGTGTTGAGCACGAGCCGTTCGACGCGGTCGGGGTGGTGGGCCGCGGTCCACGCGGTCACCCAGCCGCCGAGCGACTCGCCGGAGAGGTGCGCCCTGTCGATCCCCAACTCGTCCATCAGGCCGAGGAGATGATCCGAGAGCACGTCGATCGTGTACGGACGGTCCGGCAGGTCGGACCAGCCGTGGCCGACCATGTCGTAGGCGGTGACGCGGAAGTCGGCGGCGAGCCCGGCGATGTCCCGGGCGTAGGCCTCCAGATGTCCGCCGGTGCCGTGCAGCAGGATCAGGTCGGGGCCGGACCCCGCGCGCAGGACCCTGGTGCGGACGCCGGCGACGTCGACGAAGCGCAACTCGTGCTCCACGTCGGACAGTTCGCCCCAGATGCCGATGTGGGCGGGCAGCGGGCTCATGCCTGCTCCTCCTTGAATCGTGCGCGGGCCTCCGCGACCGTGACCAGGCCCGCGCTCTGCCGGCGTCCGACGCCCAGCAGGTTCAGCAGGCGGGAGTTCTCGATGGTGAGGAACTCGACCGGCTCGGTGTCGGAGTCGTTGTAGTGGCGGTGCCAGGTCCAGGGCGGGGTGTAGATGAAGTCGCCGGTGGCCCAGGGTTCGGTGTCGTCCTCGATCTCGCTGTGGCCGTTCCCGCTGATGACGAAGTGCACCGTCTCGTGATGGTGGCGCTGCATGTCCGAGCTGAGACCCGCCGGGATGGTCTGCCGGAAGAGTTCGAAGCTGGCCGTCGGCAGCAGTCCGGCGATCGCCAGCACGGTCGGGTTGTGCACCTGGTCGGCAGGCAGGGGCGCGAGTTCGTCGGCGTGCACGACTACCGGGCGCGCCGCACCGGGCTGCACGGTGTCGTGGATCGAGCCGAGGAAATCACCCATGGTGAAGCCGGATCCTGAGTCCGCCATCAGATCGTCTCCGTCCTTCCGCCGTCGACCGTGAGCACGGTCCCGTTGATGTACGCCGCCTCGTCGGAGGCCAGGAACGCCACGGCCGCCGCGATCTCCGCCGGCAGCGCGGCCCGCCCGGCCGGAATGTGCGCGAGATCCTGCGCGTCGAGTTCGTCGAAACCGCGGTGGGCGGCGCGTGCGCGGTTGGTGAGGATCTGCGTCCGCCGCTCGGTCGAAGTGGCGCCGGGGGCAACGCAGTTGACGGTCACGCCCTGGGCCGCGAACTCGCGGGAGAGCAACTTGGCCGCGGCCGTGACCGCCGAGCGCAGCACCACCGACGCGGCCAGGTCGGGCTGGGGCTGCCGTACCGCCGTGGACGTCACGAACACCACCCGCCCGAAGCCCCGCTTCGCCATGCCCGGCATCGCGAGGCGCGCGAGCCGCAGCGGGCCGAGCAGCAACAGCTCGGACGCCTCCCGCCACCGCGCGTCGTCGAGGTCGAGGATCCCGCCGGGCGGCGGACCACCGGCGTTCAGCACGAGCACGTCGAGGCCGCCGTACCGGTCGTCGATCTCCGCCATCGCGGCTACGGCCGAGTGCGGATCGGCCATGTCGCTGATCAGGGCGTGCACCTCGCGCGCCGGGCCGTCGCCCACGATGGTGCCGAGCCGCGCGGCCGCGGCTTCGAGGGCGTCGGCGCGCCGACCGGTGATCACCACCCGGTCGCCCGAACCCGCCAGGCGCTCGGCGACCGCGTGGCCGATACCGCTCGCACCGCCTCCGACCAATGCTGTCCGCATGATGGTGGCATCCTCCTGAGTCCTCGCCCTGTCCGCCGGTCGGGACAGTCGGCCGTGCCTGAGTTCTCGCCTCGTCCGCCGGTCGGGACAAATGTGCCCGAGCCCTGGCCGTGTCCGCCGGTCGGGAGACAGTCCCGGCCGAGCCCTTGCCCTGCCCGCTTGTCCGCCGGGCGGGGACAGCCTTAGCGTGACCGGTATGACCCCCGGGGAACAAGAGAAGAGTCCCACTGCGCGGGACGGCAAGACCGAGGCCTCGGGCCTGGAGCGAGCGGCGGCGATCCTCGGCGCCTTCGACGCGGCGCACCGCGAGCTGACCCTCTCCGCGCTCGTGGCCCGCTGCGGACTGCCCCGGTCGACCACCCACCGCACCGCGGACCGGATGATCCGGCTCGGCTGGCTGGACAAACCCCACGGCCACTACCGCATCGGCAACCGGCTCTTCGAGATCGCCAGCCTGGCGCCGATCCGCCTCGAACTGCGCGAGGCCGTGCTGCCCTACCTGCAGGACCTGCACAGCGCGACCAGGACCACCGTGCAGCTCGGCGTCCTGGAGGGCGCGCAGATCCTCGTCGTCGAGAAGATCACCGGCCACCGCCCCATGCCGATGCTCTCCCAGGTCGGCGGGATCATCCCGGCGTACTGCTCGGCGCTGGGCCGGGCCATCCTCGCCTACAGCGAGACCGAGACCATCGACGCCGTACTCGACGCCGGAACACCGCCGCGCAACCCGCGCACCCTGACCACCAAAGAAGCCGTGATCCGCGAGCTGACCGCCGTGCCGGCCAGGGGCTGGGCGGTGGAGCGCGAGGAGGGCAACATCGGCGTGAGCTGCGTCGCCGCCCCGATCTTCGGCCCGTCCGGCCATGTCGCCGCGGCGCTGTCCGTCACCGGGCCCACCGCCCTGGTCCGCGCCGACCGGGCCGGGCCCGCGGTACGGCTCGCCGCCGCGGCCGCCTCCCGGGCCTACAGCACCCGCCGGTGAAATAGTCCCAGCGCGTGGGACTGGATCATTGCGCATCGACCGCTCCGAACCCACGCTGGGCGCAGCAGACCAGCGCCGTGGCCGGTCGGCCACGGTGGCGACCGGAAGGAGACGACGGTGACTCTAGGCGGTGGCTACATGCTGCCCTCCCGCGACGGACACAAGATCGCGGCGATCGGGCTGGGCATCACCCTCAAGGCGGACGGTGCCGCGACACACGACGCGTACTCGCTGTTCGAGTACACGGTCCCGCCGGAGACGGACGGACCGCCGCCGCACCTGCACACCCGTGAGGACGAGTCCTTCATCTGCCTGTCCGGAAGGCTCGACGTGCACCTCGGCGGCAGGGACTTCGTCCTCGAACACGGCGACTACCTGTATCTGCCGCGCGATGTGGTCCACGCCTTCCGCAACCCCTACCAGGAGGAGTCGCGCGTCATCTCCGTCGTCTCGCCAGCCGGCCTGGAGGAGTACTACCAGACGCTCGCGGACATGCCGCCCGGCCCGAAGGACATCGGTCTCATGAAGAAGATCATGGGCGACTTCGGCATCGAGCTCCAACTGCCGCCCGAGGTCGCCTGATCATGAGGATCGCCATCATCGGTGCCGGAGTCGCGGGCCTGGTCACCGCGAAAGTGCTCACCCAGGCCGGACACCGGACGGACGTGTTCGACAAGACCCCCGACGTCGGCGGCGTATGGAGCCGCACCCGCCGCTACCCGGGAGTCACCACCCAGAGCCCGAAGGCGCAGTACTCCTTCTCCGACTTCCCCATGCCCGCGGGCTTCCCGGAGTGGCCCGACGGCGCCCAGATCCAGTCCTACCTCGCCGACTACACCGCGCACTTCGGCCTCGAAGCCGTCCTGCGCCTGAGCACCGAGGTACTTTCGGCCCGCCCGACCGCCGACGGCACGTGGAGCGTCGAGTACCGTGACTCCGCGGGCACCCACACCACGGAGACCTACGACCGACTCGTCGTCGCCAATGGAGTGTTCTGCGAGCCGGCGGTGCCGAAGTTCGACGGCCTGGCGGAATTCACCGCGGCAGGCGGCCAGGTGTGCGCGGGCACCGAGTTCCACGACGCCGAACAGGCGCGTGACCGCAACGTCCTCGTCGTCGGCTACGGCAAGTCGGCCTGTGACGTGGCCGTACCGATCAGCGCCGTAGCAGCGAGCACCGACGTCATCGCGCGCCAACTGCTGTGGAAGGTCCCGCGCAAGGTCGGCGGCCGGCTCAACTTCAAGATGCTGCTGCTCACCCGCCTCGGCGAGGGCCTGTTCCGCTACATCCGCCCGCGCGGCTTCGAACGCTTCCTGCACGGCCCCGGCAACGGCCTGCGCCGCCGGATGATCAACTCCATCGGTACGGTGTCGATACGCCAACTCGGCCTCAAGCGGCTCGACTTGGTGCCCCAGGGGACGATGGAGGACATCGTGCGCGGCGCCATCGGCCTCGCGACCGAGGGCTTCTTCGAGGCCGTCACCGCGGGCGCCATCACCGTCCGCCGCGACCGCACCATCGAGCGACTCCTCGTCGTGGACGGCAAGCCCTCCGCCCGCCTCTCCGACGGCACCGTGCTGCCCGCGGACCTGGTGGTCTGCGCGACCGGCTTCACCCAGGGCGTCCCGTTCCTGCCCGAGAAGGTGCAGGAGCAACTCCTCGACGAGCGCGGCAACTTCATGCTCTACCGCCAGATCCTGCCCCTCGGGATCCCCGGCCTGTACTTCAACGGCTACAACTCCTCCTTCTTCAGCCCGCTCAACGCCGAGATCGCCGCGCTGTGGATCGCGGCCGGCCTGGCCGGTGCGCTGACGACCCCCGACACCGAGACCATGCGGGACGCGGTCGTGGAGCAACTGGCCTTCATGGACATCGCCACCGACACCCACCACTGCCGCGGCACCAAGATCATCCCGTTCTCCATGCACAACGCCGACGAAGTGCTCAGCGACCTGGACCTCGACATCAACCCCCTGATCCGCGCCGCCCATTGGCTAGGCCCGGTCGACCCGGCCGCGTACCGACGCCTGACCCCGGCACTGCTCAAACGCCTCGCGTCGGTCGAACCCGGAGACCGGGACCTGCCCCGCCCGCTTCCCGTCCCGGGCTCCCCGGCCCCGGGTTCAGGGCCGGGGAGCCCGGGACGGGAGAGCCTGACGAAGTCTCCGTCGCAGGGCTGAGACCGGTCAGCCGTACGTCACGGTGACCGGCGTGCGCGCGCTCCGCGCCGGGAGCGGGACGGTCAGGGTATGAGTCTTGCTGTCGAAGTGGTAGGCGTGTGCGGGGAGTTGGGCCCCGCCCACCCGGACGGTGCCCGGGGCGATGACGCCGAGGAGGGAGACGGTCCACTGCCGGTTCTTGATCTGGCCGTGGAAGGTCCCGGTCGGCGGATCGATCGTCACCGTGTGGCGGGTGCCCTTCTCGCGGTACCGGATCTTCGTCACGGCGCTGTGGCCGCGCCCGGTGCGGGCGGTCCCGTCGTCCTCGTAGAGGGTGGAGGTGCCGGAGGCGCCCGCGGCCACCTTGAGCGTGACCTTGGTCAGCGGGGCCTTGTCGTTGCTGGTGACATCGCTCGTGCGGGTCGGGATGACGGCGCCCGCCCGGACGAACACCGGCATGGTGTCGAGGCCGTTGGTGATGTTCTGGGTGGTGCCGCCGGCGTAGGTCTGCCCGGTGAAGTAGTCGGTCCACCGGCTGCCCGGCGGGAACCACACCGAGGTCGTCGCCGTGGTGCCGGGCGTGGTGACGGGGGCGACGAGCAGGTCGGGGCCGTAGAAGTACTCGCTGTTCGAAGTGGCGTACGCCTGCGGCTCGTCGGGGTACTGGAGGTACATCGGGCGGGTGACCGGGACGCCGGTCGTGTTGGCCTGCTGCGCGAGGGAGTAGGTGTAAGGCACCAGGTTCTCGCGGAGGTTGAGGAACTTGTCCGCCGAGGCGCGGGCCGCCGTGCCGTACTGCCAGGGCAGGCGGTCGCTGTGGTTGCTGTGCAGGCGGTCGATGGGCTGGAAGGTGCCGAGCTGGACCCAGCGGGCGTACATGTCGTCGGGGAGTTTGTGCGTGGTGTGGGTCGTGCCGTCGGCGGTGTAGGTCTCCGAACCGGTGAGGTTCGTCGTGTCGTTGTGGCCGCCGATGTCATGGCTGATCGCCGACATGCCGGTGGCGGCGGCCTCACCGGGCGTGTAGCCGACCTCGGCCTTCAGAGTGCCCCAGGTGGAGGAGGTGTCACCGGTGAAGTGGACGGTGGTGCGCTTGTCGGCCCACGGCCCGGTGGGCAGCCCCTGCTGGCCGCTGTAACCGCCCGCCTGGAGCGAGCCGTAGGCGCGGGAGACGGCGAAACCCCGGCCGATGGTCTTGTCGGCGTCCGTCGCGTACTGCTGGTTGATCCACGCGTCGGGGGTGACGCCGGGCAGCGAGGACTGGGTGGCGTCGCAGCACCAGTCCAGCCACCAGAAGTCGTTGCCCTGCTGGTCCATCGTCTGATGCAGGTCCATGTACGCCTTGAGCTGGTCCGGGTCGCCCCAGTCGAAGGTGTAGCAGTCACCGGCACCGCTGCTCGCGGCGGGCGCACAACCCCCCTTGTGCAGCTTGCCCTTGGCGGTCGCCTGGGCCTGCGCGAACTGCGGGTCGCTGCTCAGGATGCTCGGGTGGATGTTGAGGGTGTTGTGCAGTCCCTGGGACGCGGCCCAGTCGAAGAACCCCTTCGGATCGGGGAACTTGGACTGGTCGATCTCCCAACCGCTCCACGTGTTCGGTGACTTGAAGTCCGTGTCGGTGACGAGGACGTCGAGGGGCACGCCCTCGGCGCGGAAGGCGGGCAGGATCCTGTTCTCGTAGTCGGCGGCTGTGCGGTCGATGTACTCCGAGTACCAGACGCCGTACGCCCATTGGGGAAGCAGTTCGGGCGGGCCGGTGAGAGTGGCGAGGTCGGTCAGGGCCCGCTGGTAGTCGTGTCCGTAGCCGAAGACATAGCCGTCCTGGTACGGCGCGCCGCCGTGGGAGGGGCGCTGGGTGACCTGGTGGGTGCCCGTGTCGTACAGGGCGGAGGCGGTGTCGTCGAGGAGGTACCAGCCGTCCTTGTACAGCAGGCCGGGTGTGGTGGCCGGCGCCCCGTTGTTGCCGTCGACGCCGTCGAGGCTGCGCCGGTAGCCGCCGAGTGCCAAGTGGGGCTGCGGGGCAGGGGAGTTGGCCGCCGTGACGGACACCGTGTCGAGGTTGACGTGACAGCTCGCGGCGTCCGGGCAGCCGACGGTGATGTCGTTCGCCCCGGCCTTGAGGGTGACGGGGACGGAGGCGGTGCTCCAGGTGTCCCAGTTGCCGGTGACCGGCAGCGACAGGGTCCGCGTGGTGCCGTTGGACGACACCGTCGCCGTACGGGTCTGGTAAAGCCCGTCGCTGCCGGTGGCGTTGGCGTAGCGCACCTGCAACGCGTAGGTGCCGTCGGCCGGAACGCCGACCACGTGGGTCAACGCGCTCGACCCTTGGTTGAGTTCGGCGAGGAAGCCGCGGCCGGAGTACCCGGTGTGGTCGGTGGCGGTGATCGCCGTACCCGCGACGCGACCGGCCTCGGCCTCGCAGGTGACGCCGTATCCGCAGCTCGTGATGGCGGTGGTGGAGGTGGAAGGGAAGCCGCTGCCCTGGTTCACCAGGGCGACGCTGTCGAGGTTGACGTCGCCGGAGTCGGCGGCGGTCCTCGTCAGCGTCAACGTGTGCTGCCCTGCGCCGAGTTGGACCGCGCTGCTCGCGAGACCCCAGGTGTCCCAGTTGCCGGTGCTCGGCAGGCTCACCGTGCGGCTCGCGCCGCCGTCCACCGACAGCGTGAGGGTGCGGGTGGTGTTCTGGCCGTCCCCGCCGACGTAGTTGGCGTAGCGCGCGTCGAACGTGTACGTCCCCGCCGCGCCGACGGTGACGTCGGCCGACACGGAGTCGCCCGTCCCCTCGAAACCGGCGAGGAACCCGGACCCGGTGTAGCCGGTGTGGTCCGTGGCGACACCGGCCCCGCTGTGCGGCAGTTGCTCGGCCTCGCACAGGGCACCCAGGCCGCAGGTGAGCCGGTGCCACGGGGTGGCGTCGACCGCAGACCCGCCGGCCGACAGATGCACGGCGAGGTTCTGTGCGTCGAACGGCCCTGAATCCACCTGGTACTTGAGGGTGAGCGCGCTCGTGGTGATGGTCAGCCAGCCGTTGGACGTACTCGATGTGTACGGGGGAGGCGTGAACGCGGTGCGGCCGATCGCGTTGAACGTCGCGCTGTCGGTGAACTTCCTGTCCTGCGCGTATTCCGTGCGGATCAGGGTCGGGGAGAGGACCTGGAAGCGTGCGTTGCCCGAAGTCACCGACGCGGCACGGTGGTTGGCCGCGACGTTCGCCGAGGCCGGTCCCGTGCCTGTGCCGGTCACGAGCATGGCGGCGAGGGTGCTGATGAGGGCGAGGACCGTGACACGTCTTCGCGGCAGGCGTGTGGTGCGTGACGCCGATCGTCTTCTCACGGACGGCTCCGTCCTGGAGTGGGGCCACGTGGGCCTGTGGTGGAGGTGTGCCGGTTCCCGTTCGCGCCTGGTGGAATCTGCTCCTGGGCGACATCGTTGTCAACCCTTGCGGCTGAGGGTTTCTGTGCGCGTTGGTTCGTCCGGGTGGGGTTGTGCGGGGGTAGAGGACGGTGTGGGGTGCCGTGTGCTGAACGCCGGTCCGTAGCAGGGGCGTTGGGCCTTGGCCGACTGATGACGGGGGCCTGTCTGGCATCCGTAGCGCGGCTTTGGTGTGGCATCAGGTCTGGGCGGCGCCGTGTACTGCGGGCGCGGTGGGCGGCGCTGTCACCGGGTCGGCCGGGAAACGAGCGGCGACCCGGGTCGCGGTGGCGGTGGCGCGGGCCGTGGTGGTCGCCAGGCCTATCACCGTGATCACGAGGCCGCCGGTCGCGAGGATCCACCAGCCCGGGTGGCTGGCGGTCGCGAGTCCGGGGCCGCCTGGGGCGCGGGTGCGGGCGGTGACGATCGAACCGAGGACCGCGACGCCGAGGTTGTTGCCGATCTGGCGGCCGGTGGTGGTGATCGCTGCGGAGACCCCGGCCTGGGCGCGTGGCATACCGGCTACGGCGGTGCTGGTGATCGGGGCGTTGACCAGGCCGAATCCGATGCCGAGGAGGATGTAGGCGGTGAGCAGGGTCGCCCATGGCGTGGTCGGGGTGAGGGTGGTCAGCGTCAGTGCGGCGACGGCGATCAGCAGGCCCGCGGCGACCAGAGGCGGTCGGGGGCCGCGCGCGGCGGTGAGGCGTCCGGACAGCGGTGAGGCGAGCGCGGTACCGGCGGCCATCGGCATGGTCAGCAGGCCGGCCTGCAATGCGCTGCAGTCGCGTACGTCCTGCAGATAGAGCGTGTTGAGGAACAGGAAACCGGACAGCACGACGAACGCCGTGACGGCGGCCACGAAGGAGCCGGTGAACGGGACCGAGCGGAAGAACACCGGTTCCACCAGCGGCTGTTGGCGACGCCGTTCGTAGGCGGGCAGGGCCACGGCAGCTGCTGCGGCCAGGGTGAACAGGGCGATGATGGGGGTGCTGCCGTAACCCTGGTGGGAGCCTTCGATGATCGCGAAGATCAGGGAGGTGAGGATGGTGACGACGAGTATCTGGCCGACCGGGTCGGGGCGTCGGGGCGCGGCGGCCCTGGATTCGGGGATGAGGATCGCGGCGAGCGCCAGGGCGGCCACCCCGATCGGGATGTTGATCCAGAAGATCGAGCGCCAGCCGGCCGAGGCGACGAGCAGGCCGCCCACCACCGGTCCCGCGGCCAGGGACAGACCGACCGTGGTGCCCCACAGGCCGATCGCGCGGGCGCGTTCGCGGGGGTCGGGGAAGGCGTGCGTGATGATCGACAGGGCGACCGGGTTGAGCATGCTGGCGCCCAGGCCCTGGGCGACACGGAAGGCGATCAACCAGCCGAGGCTCGGAGCCAGGGAGCAGGCCAGCGAGCCGGCGGTGAAGAGTGTCAGTCCGGCTTGGAACACCCTGCGCCGTCCGATCCGGTCGGCGGTGGATCCGGCGAGCATCATGAAGGCGGCGACGGCGAGGGTGTAGCCGTCCACGGTCCACTGCAGGCCGCTTACCGGGGCGTGCAGGTCGTGGCCTATGGCGGGCAGGGCGACGTTCACGGCGGTGGTGTCGAGGGCGGTGATCAGGAGGCTGAAGCAGCACACCGCGAGGATGAGCCCCGCCCGCTGACGGGTGCCGTTGGGGAGGGGCGTGTGCGACGGCATGGTCGTTCTCCTCGGTCAGGGGGGTGCGTTTCGCAGCCCTCGCACGCGGTGTGTCCGGCGGTGCGAGTCGCCAACGGCGCGGTGTGGTGCGGAGGTTGCGCTGCGGCTTCGTGCTGGTCGCCGGGTTGCGGAGTGGGCCGGAGGGCGGCGCCGCGAAACGGGGTGACTGGCGCTCGCTCGTACTTCGGCGGGGCGACGCCCTAGCGGTGGGCGGGTTGCCTGAGCCGGATCCTGTGTGTCTTCGCCGGTTCCTGAGGTGGCGGTGCGATGTCAGGTGGCGGGTGGATCAACTGCTGCTAGGTGATGGGGAGTTCGTCGAGCTGGATGAGCATGGGGCGCGGGTCCGGGTCGTCGGTGTCTACCTGGAGGTTGCCGTGATTCAGGCTCGCGGTGAGGCAGTTGTCGGTGTCGATGCCGGGCGTCGTTCGGAGCTCGATCCCGCCACTTCGGGCTTGAGGAGGGCGGTCGGTTCGGCGGCCTCGTCGGCGTTCATGACGACCTGCCTGTTTCCGGCCGGCCGGATGTGCAGGCCGTCGGTGGGGAGCAGGGCGAGTGATGTGTGCCCCAACCGCCTTGGAATCACGGCGAGCTCGGGGATGAACATCGTGTCCCCGGCGAAGGGCGGGACCGTGCGGTCGCGGTAGGCGGCGAAGGCATCCAGGTCGCAGTGGTCGTAGTGCTCGTGGCTGATCAATACGCCGTCGAGCCGGGGCAGGTCAGGAATGTGCGGCCACCGATCTCTATGAGGTGGCAGCTGTGCGTGATGCGGGTGACCGCGGTCTTGGGCATGGGAGGGATTCCCTGGGGCGGTGTGGAGAGATGGGCGGTGGGGGTTCAGCGGGCGAAGGCGGAGAAATCGGTGTCGGTGCTGTCCCAGATCGCGTGGATGACCTGGTCGGGGGTCTCCAGCTGCGGGGAGTGGCCGGTTTCGGGGAGCAGTTGGAACCGGGCCAGGGGGATCGCGGCGGCGTAGGCGCGTCCGTAGTCGGTGTCGACGATTCCGTCGCTCTCGCCCCAGAGCACGAGCGTGGGGATCTCCAGGGACCCGAGACGTCCGACGAGGGTGGGGTCGGCCATGGCGGAGCCCGCGTAGACGGCGATCGCGGTCCGGTTGCCCGCGGCGATCGCCTGCGCCGCCGGGGGCAGCGTCGTCGGGTCGATGCGGAACGGCTCGGGATTGTGGAAGGTGAGCCCGAAGACCTGGTCCATGGTCAGGGAGAAGAAGTCGGCCACCGGGTGGCCGGGCACCTCGATCCCGACCGCGTCGATCAGGACGATGCCGCTGACGCGCGGCGACTTCAGCAGCGCGATCTCGGCGGTGATCCAGCCGCCGATCGAGTTGCCGACGACGGTGACGTCGGTGAGCGCCAGCTGGTCCAGGAGCGCGCCGTAGAGCGTGGCCAGGCCGGAGACGGTGGTCAGTGCCTCGGGGCGCTCGGTGCCGCCGAAGCCAGGGTGGGTCGGGACCAGCACGTGCACGCCGTGAGCGGCGGCGAACTTCTCCGCGAACCCCGTCACCGACTGCGGGCCGGCCCCGCCGTGCAGCAGCATGAACGGCTGCCCGTCCTCGTCCCCGTATCCGGCGACGGACACCTCGACCGGGCCGGCTCCGTCGAGGCTGACGGTGTATCGAGTGGTGGTTGTCATGGGCTGCTTCTCCTTGATTGGTTCGGGTACCGGGCGGGTCAACTGGGCAGTTTGGCTACGGGTGTTCAGGCGAAGTCGGTGGATGGCTCGGTGGCGTAGTGGCTCATCGCCTCGATCGTCGCCTCGGGCGTCAGGGGTCGGCCTGCGGCGATCATGTCGCGCAGTTCCCGGAAGTAGTCGACGTACAGGTCCGGGGTGAACGTGTTGAGCAGGACCGTTGTGTCGTCGGTCGGGTTGGCGAAGGTGTGCGGGGCGCCGGGCGGGATCATGACCAGCGTTCCGGCGGGGGCGTCGTACACGGTCTCGCCGACGGTGAAGCGGGCCGCGCCGGACACGACGTAGAAGCCCTCGTCGTGCCGGGCGTGCCGGTGCTGCGGCGGACCGTCGGTGTGCGGCGCGAGCGTGATCTCCCCGATGCCGAGGCGGTGATCGGTCGTGGTGCCGTCCTCCAGGATCCGCATCCGGGTCGGGCCGAGCTGGATGGACTCACCGGCGTCCGGACCGACGACTGAGACGTCTGTCATCTGAGCCTCCGTGTAAGAGAGTGCGCTGTGTTCGTTGGGGTTGACTCTCATCAATGTAGACGAGTTCACCCCTTCGTGCAAGTAGACTCTCATGATGAGAGTTGGCATTCGGGTGTGGTGCGTCGGGGTGTGTCGCGGTGTCAGGCGATGTGCGGATTGCCGTTCGACGCGCCGCGGCCGCCGTCGACGCGCACGCCTTCCGCGCCGTGGTCGAGCGCCGTCGCGTTGGTCGGGTTGGTCGCCGCGCCCTTGGCGGCGTCGTAGGCGGCTAGACCCCAGTCACCGCGAAGCCCGGACGCCGGACCGACGTTGACGATGCTGCGGCCCACCGCGCGGAGGTGGGGGAGTGCGGCCCTGGAGGTGTAGAAGACGCCGTCGACATCGGTGGACATGACGCGTCGCCGGCCCGCCGCGTCGAGGTCGGAGACGGTGCCCAACGGCTCGACGGTCACGGCGTTGTTGACCGAGGTGTCCAACCGGCCGTGAGCGTCAGCGGATCGGTGGACCCCGCCGAGGTGCGCCTGCTGGTGGCCCACTCGAACATGCTTTACGAGACGGCCGCCGATCCCGGTCCGACCGGAGTGCAGGCCGCGCACAGCGCGCTCATCGAGCCGGCCAAGGCGGTGGCCAGGCGCCGGGTCGACGACGCGGAACCCCAACTGGCCCTGGCGCTGGCCCAGTCGGCGAAGGACTTCGCGGACCACCACCTGAGCGACCCCGAACTCTCCGGCGCGATGCTGGCCCGTGAACTCAATGTCTCCGTGCGCGGCCTGCAACGGGCATTCGCCGCGGCGGGGGAATCGGTGACCGCCTACATCCGCCAACGACGCCTGGAAGAAGCCCGACTCGCCCTCACCCCGCCCTCCGGCCGGCTGAGCGTCTCGGAACTCGCCGCCCACGGGCAGTTCGCGGACAGCAGCCACTTCATCCGAGCCTTCAAGGAGCGCTACGGCCGGACACCGACCGACTACGCCCGCTCGATCACCGCGGCGCGGAACTGACCCGCACAGGACCGCCTGCCGTCAGCGCTTCTTCGCCACCGCCACCGAGACTGGCCACCGACGTGGACGGGGGCGCTGTGCGCATTGCTGGCGATGAACTCGACCGGGTCAGCCTGCCAGGCGGGCCAGGGCCAGTGCGTGTGCCCGGCTGGGGGAGTCGGCGGCAGCGCACGGGACGTCCGGCTGTACGCCGGTCCCCTCCCAGTTCGTGCGGGAGGCGGGATTGACGGCGCGGCCGACGGGGACGGTGGCTTCCAGGTGGGGGTGGACGGTCCAGCCCTCGCACGGGTGGGCGCCGCCGCGGGTGCGCTCACCGACGACTACGGCGCGGCCGAGCTGCTGGAGGTCGTACGCCAGCTCCTCGGCGGCGGAGAAGGTGCTGTCGCTGGACAGCACGTACAACGGCTTGGTGCCGCCGAAGCGCGTTCCGGGGACGTGCGGCAGGCTCCAGGACTGCTCGATGCGCTCGCCGGCACGCCAGTACATGGTGTTGAGGTGGGTGCGCTCGTCGAGTAGGTAGCTGCAGACGAAGGCGACCGTGTCCGGGTCGCCGCCCCGGTTGGCGCGGAGGTCCACGATCAGCGCCTGGGCGCGGGAGGCCAGGGTGAGCGCGGCACTCAGCGGTTCGGCGGCCCACTCCAGCGGAAACAGCATCGGTGCAAGTTCCACCATGGCGACCCCTCCGTCGAGCAGCTCCACGCGGGGCGCACCACCCAGCGAGGCGTCGAAGTCCCGGCGGATGGCGGCCAGGTTGGCCGCCCCCTGCTTGGAAGGAACGGGGTCGGCGTGGTGCTTGAGTCTCAGGTGTCGGTCGCCGTTGACGGACTGCAGGTCCGCGGTGACCAGACGGGCGAGAGCCTCGGCGTCATCGACGTCGTAGGCGCCCTCGGTGAGGCGGCGCCGCAGCAGGCCGGCGAGCTGCTCGGCGGTCTCGGGGAAGACGTAGTGCTCGGTCAGGAGCCGGGCCGTCTCGTCGATGACAGGGGTGGGCTGAATCTTCGTCAGAGTCGTCATGGCAGGGAGTAGAGCACCGCCCTTGCGAAAGCGTCAACGAGATTAGACACTTTCGGTATGCGTGATCAGCCTTCCTACCCGCCGCCTCCTGAGGATGTTCTGGAGATCGGTGCGCCCGGCCAATTCGCTGCGCTCGCCCACCCGTTGCGTCAGCGGCTGCTCTTCGCCCTGGGCCACCGTCCCGCCACCATCAGCCAGCTCGCGGTGCGGCTCGACGCGAAGAAGGGCAACGTGGCCCATCACGTCAAAGTGCTCCGCGAAGCAGGGCTGATCCATGTCGCCGAGACCCGCCGGGTCCGCGGCGGCACCGAGCAGTACTACCAGCGCACGGCCCGCCACGTGGTCGTCGCCGAACCCCAGGCGGCAGGCACCGCCGCGATGCTCGCCGCCATCGCCCAGGAGCTGGATCTCTCTCCTGCCGAGCCCCAGCTGACACTGCGCCACCTGCGTCTCAGCCCCGCGAAGGCAAAGGCACTCGGCGAGGCTCTCGCCGGTCTGGTCGACGAGGCCGAGGAGAACGCGGAGGACGACCCCGTGCACGGTGTGTTGGTGGCGCTCTATCAGCAGGCTCTGCCAACCAGTACCACCAGTTCCGTTTAGCTTGTGCTTTGTGGTCTGGCCTGGTTGCGTGGTAGATGAACCATACGAAGGGCTCACCACGTCCCACAGGACAACGTAGGGAAGTGTGACGCCACCGCGAACGGCTCCCGCTGGGCATCGTGGTGCAGCAGACTCATTCCCCACGGCCTTCGTACTGGTCAAGTGCCTCTTTGGTCGGAGCACGGGATGAGCCGAAGGCCGTGTTCACGGCCCCGGAATCCTCGTACGAGCGATGACGTTCGGGGCATCGTTCGAGGTCAGAGCCCAAGGAACAGGCCAGTCGGCGCAAACGGTCATACCTTCAAGGCGATGAGCCGGTACAGCGGATCCGGGCGGGCCCTGTCCTGGTCAGGAAGCTCGGCGAGCCGTCGGCATACGTCAGTCACCTGGCCCGCGTCCGCATGCGAGCACCAGGGGATATGCCCCGCTTCGATCACCTCCCGCCACCTGCGCGGGCTGCGGCCCTGCCCCGTTCCGGGGAACACGGTCTGCCCGGCAAGACCCAGTCCCCGCGCAGCGGCCCAACCGAGCACCCTGGCAGAACCGTCGGGCACTCGGGGTGCGTACTGACGCCGCAACTCCGCCGTGACCTGGGCGATGTCACTGTCCTCGACGAAGTAGGCGTCGTCCTTGTCGACGGTGGTGATCAGCGTCCCGTTGGGGCGCAGCACCCTGGCGGCCTCGGCAAGCACGGACGCAGGGTCCGGCAGCAGATGCAGCAACCACACGATCACGACGGCGTCCACCCCGCCCGACGCGAAAGGCAGCCGCGTGGCATCGCCGCACACGACACCTCCCGGCACCCGCTGCCCGGCAAGACTCAGCATCCCGGGCGAGCGATCAACACCCACCACCACCCGCTCCGAACCCAGCAGTCTTCCGGTCACGATGCCCGTGCCGCACGCGATGTCCAGGATCGAGCAAGGCCCTTGCGGCAGCAGCAGTTCCACCGCGTCCGCCGCAGCCAGGGCTCTCGGTTCACCACCTCGGGACGCGTCGTAGTTCCGGGCCTCGTCGTCGTAGTCGATCACCCACCCATCCTGTCCGAGCGTCCGCCAGGTGGAGCACCTTCTTCAGACATCCTCGAAGCATCGTCCGAGGCCAGACCATAAAGAACAAGTTTGGGGTGCGTGCCGAAAGTGGATTTTGGAACGGTTCGGATTCCGCGCCGGGGGATGCTGACCCGCAAGATCCGATTCCCGGCGCCCCTCAGGACCGTCAGCCCTCACGGGGAACGCCGTACCGGCTGGAGAGACTCGCGGTTCGAGCGTCAGCTCGGTGTGTCCGGCAGCGCGACGAGCAACTGCTTGTCCGTCACCACCGCCAGCGACAGGGTGCGATAGCCGACCGACTCGAACAGGATGGTGATCTTGCCGTCGCCCTCGCTCATGACCTCGCCCTCGCCCCACTGGTCATGGCTCACGCGGACGCCCGGCAGGTAGGTGTGGTTGTCCGCCGTCGGCTGTACGACGGTCTCCGTCATGCCGGCGGCACCCGCGGCGACGTCCGCGCGTGCACCGGTCCGGGTCCACCGGCGTCGGCGTGCGGCGGCCTTCTGAGGCCGTCCGGCGTCCCCGGCCCGCTCGCGCCTCGGACCGCTCGCGGGCTTGGCCGCCGGGTCCGCGCAGTTGTCGCACGCCCCGCACGGGACGGGGGCGGAGTCGCCGAAGTAGCCGAGGAGGAACTGCCGCCGGCAGTCGGTCGTCTCGGAGTAGCCGCGCATCATGTCGATCCGGGACTGTTCGAGCTTGCGGTGCGTGGCGTGGACGGCGAGGGCCCGCTGCACGACGGCGTCGACCTCGTCATCCGCGGCGGCACCGTCGGCGCCGGTGAAGCGGCTGCCGTCCCGTCCGGTGCGTACGGCCCCGGCCTCCTCCAGCAGGTTCAGTACGGCGGACAGGGCGGTCGCGCCGAGTTCGCAGTCGGCGCGGAGTCGGGTCACGCTCACGGCGCCCTCGTCGTCGCGCAGGCGCTCGGTGACGCGGCGCAGCGCGTCGGCGTCGGGAGCGCCGGCGGCGAAGAAGCGTTGCATGCCCAGGTCCTGAGTGCGGTAGGCGAGGATCGCCCTGGCCGGTGCGCCGTCGCGGCCGGCCCGGCCGATCTCCTGGTAGTAGGCGTCGAGCGAGCCGGGGACGGACGCGTGCAGCACGAACCGTACGTTCGCCTTGTCGATGCCCATCCCGAACGCCGAGGTGGCTACGACCACGTCGAGTTCACCGGAGCTGAACCGGTCCTGGGTCCGACGGCGTTCGGCGGCGGAGAGGCCGGCGTGGTAGCTCGCGGCGGCCAGTCCGAGGTCGCTCAACTGCTCGGCGTAGCTGTCCGCCGCCTTGCGCGTCCCCGCGTACAGGATTCCCGGCTTCTCCTCGACGGCCGCCCGCTCCACGACGAACCGCTCCTTGGCGGCCGCGTCCTGGAAGGCCGACACCTCCAGGCGGATGTTGGGACGGTCGAAGCCGGCCACTATCTCCACCGGGTCGGTCATGCCGAGACGGTCGGCGATGTCCCGTCGCACCGGGGCCGCCGCGTTGGCGGTCAGGGCGAGCACCGGCGGGTTGCCGAGCCGCTCGCGAGCGTGGCGCAGCCGCAGGTAGTCCGGCCGGAAGTCGTGCCCCCAGGACGACACGCAGTGCGCCTCGTCCACCACCAGCAGCCGGGGACGGACGGCGGCGAGCCGGTCCGTGACGTCCGGCTTGGCGAGCTGCTCAGGGGCGAGGAAGATCACGTCGACCGAGGAGGCGCTGATGTGGGCCCATGACGTGTCGTTGTCGCTCTTCCGCTGCGCGGAGTTGATGGCGGCGGTGCGCAGCGCGCCGGATCCGAGCAGGCTCTGCATCTGGTCCCGCTGAAGCGCGATCAGCGGCGAGACGACCACGACCGGACCGCCGAGCAGGACCGCGGGCACCTGGTACACGGCGGACTTGCCCGCGCCGGTCGGCATGACGGCGAGTACGTCACGACCCTTCATCACGGCCTTCATCGCGCTCAGTTGGGCCGGGCGCAAGTGCTGCCAGCCGAAGACCCGACGGGCGGTGCCGCGCAGACGACGGGACGTGAGTGTGAACATTGTTCTCCTTGAGAGATGGGCGTCCAACCGCCGTGTGTCTGGCGGCTACCCCGGTTCGCCGGGATATCGCGTCGCGCGATTCGATCGCCCGGATCGAGATCCCTCGGCACGCTCGCAGCGCCCAGGGCCCGACCGTTGACGCGACGGGGCCCTGTCTCTCAACTCCCTTGAGGAGGAGGGGCGTTGCCGGTGCTCCCTGGGCTCATGACGAGGCGTTCATTTTCTCCTCGCTCGTGCCGTCCAGCTCAGTGCGGCGGCTCTGGCCAGGTGCAGGTGTGCGCATTCCTCGGCAAGTCCCGGCCCGCGCATGCGGACTTGGTGGAGATGCAGCAGGTCCGGGAGTACGTCCTCCGGGGCGAGCGTCCCCGCGTTCTCGAGCGCGCTGCGGTACACGGCCAGCGCGGCGCGGCGTGCGGACCAGCTCGCGGTGACGTGCGCGTCCAGCACCGGGGTGCCGGGAGCCGGGGGCGTGCGGGAGGCGGTCGTCAGGGCGATGGTCTGGTCGTAGACCGCTCGGGGTGGGGCACTCGTGTCCGCGCGGGTGTGCCCGACCAGCCAGCGCATCGCCTCCATGTCGTCCCCGAGCAGGCCGACGGCCATGTCCACCATGCTCGCGGCGGTCACCGCACGGGCTTCGGGAGCGCCCCGGCCGGCCTGCGCGGTCAACTGGGCGAGGACGGCGGCCGAGTCGGCGGCGAAATACTCCTCGGCCGCTTCCATCGCCCCGGTTCCGCCGAAGCGCGCGGTCTGCGGGTAGTAGGTCTCCAGGCTCGCGTGGGTGATCAGGCCCGCGTGCCGAAGGCGCCGGGTCCACTCGCCGGTCCGCCCGACGGCGGTGTCGAGCGAACCGGGCGCGCAGGTCAGACGGAGACGTAGGTGGTCCTCGGGATCGTCGTGGCGGACGAACCACCAGCGGGGCTCTCCCAACTCCCCTAGCAGGGACGGCAGATGCCGGGTCAGGAGCGGATCCTGACGGTCGCGGTGCCCGTACAGCCTGAGGGAGAGCAGGCTTCCGCAGCCCGGCAGACGGCCGTGTTCGCGGGTGACGACCTCGCCTGATCCACGGACCGGTGCGCGGGGCCGATCCACCGCAGCCAGGGGGACGACGACCTCGTGGGCGCGCCCGCCGGTCCAGCCCAGGTCCCCGGGCTCCGGTGCGGCACGCAGCAGCGCCCTGCCGTCGC
The DNA here is from genome assembly GCF_033335955.1 of Streptomyces sp. N50. Classification (GTDB taxonomy): domain Bacteria; phylum Actinomycetota; class Actinomycetes; order Streptomycetales; family Streptomycetaceae; genus Streptomyces. The sequence goes on along the minus strand of NZ_CP137550.1, from coordinate 501,775 downwards.
GCTCCAGGTGGGTGCGGAGCAGGACCCGGTGCGAGGGTTCCGCCAGGTCCAGGTTCATGCGCCGGTCCCCGTCGCCCAGGTACACGTGCTCGGGCAGGCCGACCTCGCGGCGCCACCCGGCCAGGGCCTCGTCCCACCGCGGCCACGGCGTCCGCGCGTCGGGCAGGTCGCCGTTGCCGAGTGTCCAGCGGGCCGGGGACAGTACGGTGCGCCCGTGGCGCAGTGCCGGGAGGAACGGCAGGCCGGAGACCGCGGCTCCCCACGAGAACCCGGTGCACGGGACGGCCAGTGCCACCGGTGCCTCGATCAGGAACCGCGCCAGCGGATGGGTGTGGTGGGTCAGATCCACCGCGTTCAGCAGCATCGTGTGCACCGGGCGCCGCCGGGAGACCGAGACCAGGTGCAACTGCTCGGCATCGGCGGTCACCGCCAGGTCCGTCACGGGCAACTGGCCCATGTCCGGGCCGTGTTGGTCGCCGAGGGGGATCACCCACTCCGCCACCCGCGGGGCGTGCGCGACGTTCACCGAGCGCATGTACAGCGGGGTGCTGCTGATCTGGGCGATCAGCGCGTCCTGGTGTACGCCGGGCAGGCTGGCGTACACGTCGGTCATCCGGCGGCGGTCGTCGGCGTCGAACAGGTGGAGAAACCGGCCGGTGGACGTTCCGGCCGCGCGGGCCACTCCGAGGACGTGCAGCGTGAACTCCCCTTGTTCCAGGGCGGATACGCTCGCGGCGTGGATCCGTACGGTCACCTCGGTGCTCGGCTGCACGGGCCCGGTGGGATGGGCCACCGCCAGTTCGTCGACCGTGGCCCCGTCGAGTCGGACCTCGTGCCGACGTCGCGTCGCGGCGGTGTACGCGAGCCGCACCAGTCGTCTGTCCCTGGCGGTCAGCGTCGGGTCCGTCGACGCGGCGGTGGACCCGAGGTAGCCGGACGGGTAGCCGAGGAACTCGACGGCGTCCAGGACGGGGACTACTGCTCCCGGGCCGTAGCGCTCCAGGAAGCGGCCGTGCCAGGCGGTCCACCCGGGGCTCAGCGCCGACCGCGGTGCCAGGCGTGTGAGGATCTCGGCGGCGGACGCCACCTCCTCGGCCACCGCCTCCGGGATCACCAGGTCCCAGTCCAGCCGCAGGTCGAGGGCGAGCGTGGGTTTCGCGGTGGGGCAGAGTCGTGTCATCGCGGTCGTCACCCGGGTGCGTTCGGCGCGGGCGCCCGCAGGAGTGGCGGTCGCGTCGTCGTGCCGTGCCAGTTCCGCCGCGACCTCGCGCAGCTCGGTGACTTCCGCCTCGGGCAGGTGCTGTGCGTGTCCGAGCAGGGCGGCGATCGGGTCCGAGGCCGTCACCGCGGGACGCAGGCTCGTGATCAGGAACCGCTGTCGTACCAGGTTCGCGAGCAGGTTCTCGATCGCGGTGGGGGACGCGGCCGGGAAAGCGGCGGAGAGCGTTCCGGCGAGAGCTGCCCACAGCACCGGCTCCCGCGCGCCGTCCATGGCGGTGCGGACCGGCCCGGTGGCGCGTATCCGGACGTGCTCGGGGTCGCCGTCGCGCGTGCCGCTCGATCGGTGCTCGATCATCAGGCGTCCGTCACGCTCGAACGCGAGGCTGGACGCGAGCAGGGTCACATGAGGCCGCAGCGCAGGGAGTTCCTCCAGCCGGTCGACGAGAGCCGCGGTCCATGCCGCGTCCGGTCTGGTGACCGCCCGGTGTCCGGTGCCCGTGCGCAGCAAGGGAGTTGGCCCGGTGCGGGCGGCCGCGACACCGGCGAACAGGCCGAACGGAGTGGCACGTGAACGGGCGCGCAGCAGGTAGCGCGCCACCGAGAGCACCGCGCGCCGCACGGCGGGGTCCGGCACCGGCTCGCCGACGAGTATCTGACGCACCCGTGCCGCCAGGTCCGGGCTGGAGAACTCGACCGCGGTGGCGAAATCGGTTGCCTGCCATGTCTGTTGGAGCCAGGCCCGCCATGACTCCCTGTGCGCGGAAGGGCTGGTCAGGTCCGGCCAGGCCACCGGATGGTCCGGACGCCGGACCACCGCCCGAACCACGGCCGCATCGACATGGCGGTACAAACGGGCCCTCCAGCAGCACAACGGCGTTGCCGCCCATCTTCCCGAACTGCCCGGCGCCAAGGGCGATTACCAGTCATGGTCATTACGGCCGCTGCTGCGCCATGCCGGTTCCGAAGACTCTGCTTCAGCCGCTGACCTGGCTGAATGCCGTCCAGCCCGAACGACGACGTATGGGCTGTTGACACGCGTCCGGGCTGGCTAGCGTGGGCGCCATACACGGCAAGCGGCACATTCCCATCACATCTGCGGAGGGAAGAGAACCATGACTGCTGCAACTCCCGAGACACTCGCCGAAGAGGAATTCGGTGAGCTCGAAGAACTCCAGGTGATCGACTCCAGCGAGCTGAAGCTCGGCGCGGCGTACCACACGTACACCTACATCGCGGCGGAGAGCACGGAGGACATCCCCGAGTAGCACGCCCGGGAGCCCGGGCAACTCTCCGACGGACGGGACCGGTGAGACGAGGAGGTGGGTCGTGCCGTCCAGCCAGTCGACGGACGGTACCCGCACCGACGTCCTGTTGATCTTCCCGCCGCAGACCGAGGCGAGGTTCTTCCCGTATCTGAGTCTGCCGTACCTGACGGGCCATCTGCGCCGCCGGGGCCGGCGGGTTCACCAGGCCGACCTGAACATCGCGGTGCTCCACGAACTGCTGCGATGCCCCGCACTGCTGGACGACGCCGTCCGCGCGCAGGACACGGGCGACGACGGCAAGGCCGTGAGCGACTGGTACCGCCATGAGATGGCCGACGTCTTCGCCGCGCACATCGGCGAGTTGCGTGCCCATGTCCTGGAGAAGGCGCCGGCCGGCGAGCTGGGCCCCGACCGCGCGGTCCGGCTCGCCACTCTGGCCCTCGAACTGCTGGTCCGCGACACCTTCCTGACCCGGACCTGGGAGGACCTCGGCCGGCTCGACGACGCCGTACGCCGAGCCGCGGAGCGGCCGCCCGCCGCGTCGGACGTACCTCTCGTGTCACTGCGCCATCTGGTGACCGGGCTGCTCGGCCGCCACCGCCCCCGGGTGGTCGGCCTGTCCGTGGCGTTCTTCAGCCAGCTCGCGCCCGCGCTGCTGATCGCCGCCTGGGTCCGGCAGTTGGCGCCGGACACCCAAATCTGCCTGGGCGGCCAGCAGGTGATGCTCCGCCACGACGGCCTCGCGCGGCTGCCCGGAGTCCGGGAGACGGTCGACGCCCTCTGCCCGACCGCCGGCGAAGAGCCGCTCGAACGCTGGCTGGACGCCCTGGACGGAACGGTCCCACTCGCCGCCGTGCCCGGCATGACCTGGCTGCCACGTGCCGGGGGCGCGCCGCGCACGGGGCCCGCGGTGACCCTGCGCTTCCGTGACCTCGGACCACCCGACTTCACCGGACTGCCCTTCCGCTCCTATCTCAACGACGCCCTGGAACTCGCGATCGTCTCGTGCGTCGGCTGCTACTGGGGGCGGTGCGCGTTCTGCTCGTACGGCAACCGGTCGCTCCCGCAAGGCGGTTACCAGCAGGGCACCGCGCCCCAGATCGCCGACGCCGTGGAGGCCGTGGTCCGCGCCACGGGCACCCGGTACGTGTCGGTCGCGGACGAGAACACCAACCTGCGGCTGATCCTCAAGGCGATGCGCGCGGTTCGCGAACGCGGCATACGGCTCCGTTTCGGCGTCCGCAGCCGGCTTGAGCCCGTCCTGACCGACCCGGGGTTCTGCCACGACCTCGCCGCGGTCGGCTGCGCGATGATCGCGGTGGGCTACGAAGGCACCTCGCAGCGCCTGCTGGACCGGGTCGACCGGGGCGTGTGCGCGGCCGACTACCAGCGGATCCTCGACAACCTCCACGCGGCGGGCATCACCGTCCGGTTCACCGTGATGGGCCAGGTCCTGGATGAGACACCGGACGAGTTCGAGGCATCCCTGCGCTTCCTCGTCGACAACGAGCGGCGGATCGGCATCGACGCGCTGGAGCTGATGGTGGCGGAGCCCGGCAGCAGACTCACGGGCAGCCCGGACGACTACGGGCTCGCCCTCGACACTTCGGACCGCCTCGCGGGCAACCCCGAGCTGAGCTACCTGGCGGGCCGGGTCGGCCGGCCGCTGGCGGTCCGCGGCGGGCCCACGCGCACCGAGGCCCTGGACCGCCTGCTCCGGATCTTCCACACCGTCAGACCGGGCCGTACGAACGGTCCGGCACCCTCGCGCCCCGCCCCGGACGGCTCGCGCGCACCCGCCGTCGCGGCCCTGCGCCCGCACACCTGGGTACGCACCGTCCCCGCGTACGCCGACGACCGCACGGAAGTCCGCGTCACCCTCGCCGACCTCGTCAAGGAGCGGTTCTACGCCCTCCCCGCCGACGACGTGGAACAGCGCGCCGACGGCCTGCTCATGGCCCGCACCGACCGTGGCCGCCGACTGCTGGCCCGCCTGGCCGACGCGGCGGCGGGCACCCCCGACCCGGCACTTGCGGCCCCCTCAGCCAGGAGCACGTCATGACGCGACCGCCGCGCACCGCACCCGGCGGAGTCCCTGCCATCACCCAGGCCCCGCCCCGGATGGGCCTGGGCGTCCTGATGGACATGCCGTGGGGCGGCGGACGCCTCGGCAGACGCGGCATCGGCTTCGTGGAGAGCGACGATGGCGGCGGAGACATCACCGACCGGGTCCGCGCCTTCCTGCACCGCCACGGCGGCGACTTCGCCTACTCGGCCCTGGCCTTCCAGCCGCGCTCACGCGCCCGCGTACGGACGGCCGACTATGTGCGCGCGTACGACCGTTTCTTCGAAGCGGTACCCGCCGGGACGGCCCGCGCCTTCCACCAGACCGAGCTGAACATGGGCACCCCCGAGCGCTACGACCGCCGCCCGGCCGCCGAGTTCACCAACGAACTGGCCGCCCGCTACGGCTTCTCCTGGGTGGTCGAGGACCTGGGCATCTGGAGCCTGCGCGGCATACCGATGCCCTATCCGCTCCCGCCGCCGCTGACGGAACCGGGTCTGGAGATCGCCACCCGGAACGTCGCGGAGGCGGCCCGGCTGCTCGATCCGCCGCTGCATGTCGAGTTCCCGGGCTTCACCGAGGGCGGCTCGTTCGTGCTGGGGCACATGGACGCCTTCGACTACTTCGCCCGGCTGGCGGAGGACGCCGACGTCTCCGTGACGCTCGATGTCGGCCATCTCCTCAGCTACCAGTGGCTGAGAGGACGTACCGGACGCGGCATGTACGACGGGATCGAGGCCCTGCCCCTCACCCGGTGCCGTGAACTGCACCTGTCGGGCTGCCAGATCGTGGGCGGCAGATTCCGCGACCTCCACCACGGCGTCCTGCTGGACGAGCAGGTGGAGCTCACCGCGTATCTGCTGGCCCGCTGCCCCAACCTCCGCGGGGTGTCCTACGAGGACCCGATGTACCGCGAGGACGGACACCTCGTCGAGAAGTCCCGGCGGAACTACGCGCGGCTGCGGGACCTGGTCACCGCCTGGCAGCGCGGGGAGGCCGGGTGACCACGGTGGAGCCGGGCGCGTCGCTGGACGGCGAGCACCTGACCGACCTGCTCATGCGGCTGCTGCTGGACGCGGACCTGCGGGCCCGGCTCGCCGACGAGGGCGCCGAGGCCGTGGCGGCGGATCCGGGCGAGCTGGAGTGCCTGGCCTCCGTCGACCTGGCCGAACTGGACACCACCGCACGCCGGTTGCGCTCCCAGGTGTGGCGGCCCGGCAGCGGCGGCAGCCTCGCGACCACGTTCCCCCGCAGCCTGCGCCTGCTGCGGGACGCCGGTGCAACGGAGCCGGACTTGCTCACCGGCTTCCTCGGCTCGCCGCACTTCGCCCGGTTCCGGCTGATCCCGTACACCGCCCCCGGGTTGTCGGTGGAGGAGGCGTTCGCGTCGTTTCTGCTGGATGCCGCCGGGTCGGGGGCGCTGCGCGACACCGTGACCCACGAGCTGATGATCGCCCTGTTCACGGCGCTGGCGTGTGAGCAGCCGCTGTCGTTCGTGATCGAGGCGGAGGGGATCGTCCGCACCGACCGGGGCCATGCCGCCGTACGCGCGTACGCGGCGGCATCCGCGGCCGCCTGGGCGGCCGCCGCGGGGGAGCACTCCGCGAACGCGGAGGCCGTGCGGTACGCGTACTTCACCACGTCCGCCGGGCTGGCTCACGGCGTGGTGTCCGGGCGGGTGGCGGCGGCCTTCGAGGCCGAACCGTCGGACCGGCGCGAGACCGTGCGGCGGGCGCTGGCCCGTCGCGGACTGTGGTGACGGGGAGAGGAACCGCCGTGCACATCGTGTTGGTGGACATGCCGTGGTCGTCGCTCGACGCGCCGTCCCTCGCACTCGGCATTCTCAAACGCCGGATCCTCGACGTCTTCCCCGACGGCGCGGCCGACGTCGAGGTGGTGCACGCCAACCTCGCCTTCGCCGACTGGGTGGCCGCACGCACGGAGTACGGCTTCGAGGAGTACGAGTTCTGCTCGACCTCGTACTTCTCCGGACACAGCGAGTGGATCTTCTCGGCCGCGCTCAACGGTCAACCCCGTTGGCGGGTGGCGGAGTTCACCGAGCACTTCGGCGGGAAGATGCCGGAGCACATGCTGGCCAAAGCGCTGGAACTGCACGAACTCGCGCCGCTGTTCGTCCACGAGACGGTCGCGAAGATCGCCGCCACGGCACCGGACGTGGTCGGCTTCACCACCACGTTCGCGCAGAACGCGGCGGCCCTCGCTGCGGCCCGCAAGGTCAAGGAACTGACCCCGGACACCGCCACCGTCTTCGGCGGCGCGAACTGCGACGGCCCGCAGGGAGCCGCGCTGCACCGCAACTTCCCCCAGGTCGACTACGTGGTGCGCGGTGAGGGCGAGATCGCGTTCCCGCGCCTGCTCGCCGCGCTCCGCGACGGCGACGCCGACGACCTGGCCACCATCCCCGGCCTGTGCCGCCGCGACGGGCACGGCCGTTCCGTGGCCCGTCCCATGGACGCCGCCCCGCTGCCCCCGGGAGCACTGGTCACCCCGGACTACGGCGACTACTTCGAGCGGCACGCGCGGTCCACCGCGGGCGGCTGGGTGGAGCCCCGGCTGGTGGTGGAGGCCTCACGCGGCTGCTGGTGGGGCGAGAAACACCACTGCACGTTCTGCGGCCTCAACGGCTCGTTCATGGAGTTCCGCAGCAAGGACCCGCGGCGGTTCGTGGACGAGATCCTCGGCCTGGTCGAGCGCCACCGCGTGCTCGACGTGTGGGTCACCGACAACATCCTCGACATGGCCTACCTCACCTCCATGGCCCCGCTCCTCCAGGAGGCCGACTACGACCTGCGGCTGTGCTACGAGATCAAGTCGAACCTGCGCCGCGACCAGCTGGCGACGCTCTTCGCGGCGGGAGTCAGCTATGTCCAGCCAGGCGTGGAGAGCCTCAGCACCCGGGTACTGAAGCTCATGGACAAGGGAGTGACCGGTTGTCAGAACGTACGGCTGCTGCGGGACGCGGAGACCACCGGGATCAACCTCAGCTGGAACTACCTCTACGGCTTCCCCGGCGAGACCGAACGGGACTACGACGAGATCGTCGACCAGCTCCCCGCGCTGCACCACCTCGCACCGCCCGCCAACTCGACCCGCCTGAAGGTCGAGCGCTTCAGCCCCTACTTCGACCGGCCGGAACTGGGCTTCGGCGAACTGAGCCCCGCCTCGCACTACCACCACATCTACGACCTGCCGGAACATGAACTCGCCGACCTGGTCTACATCTTCGACTCACCGAACCAGGGCATCGCCGGCGCCTGCCTGGACCGGCTGCGCACGGCCGTCGCCGACTGGACACTGGCCTATCCCCGCAGCCGCCTGACCCACTGCGACCTCGGCGGACACATCGTCCTGGTCGACACCCGGCCGGGCTTCTCCTGGCGGCTTCTCGACCTCACCGACCCGGTCGAGGTCACGGTGTTCCGGCTGCTCGACACACCGCACAGCCCGGCGGCGCTGCTGCGCAAGACCGCTGCCCGGTGCGCGGACGCGGGGAGCCGGCCGGAGAGGTGACGGAGGAGCGCATCGCCGAGCTGCTGGCACGCTGGCGCACCCTCGGCCTGGTCTTCGCCGAGGGCGGCCAGTACGTGCAGGTCGCGCCCGCGGTCGCCAACCAGGACCTGCTACGGCTCGACGGCACGGGCCTGCACGGGACCGGCGCCTCGCTCGTCCCCGCTCTGGCGGTCCCGACCGCGGGAGACACCCGATGAGGCCGGAGCTGACGCTGTGGAAGGACCGCGATCCGGCGGCCATGCGCCTGCCGGGCATGTGCTGCGGCACCCTCGACGGACCGCCGGACGACCCGGTGGCCGCCGTCGCGCAACTCGCCGCCACCGGCGTCCAGTTCGTCCAGATGCACGAGCCCGTGGACCTCACCGATCCGGACGGCGCGTCCGCGGTCGCGGTCCTCCTCCTCGTCCGGGAACTCACCAGCCACGGCATCGCGGTGGACTGGACCCTGCGCATGGCCGACCCGGCCCAGTGGCGGACGCTGAGCCATCTGTACCCCCGACAGGCATCCACCGCGGCTCCACGGGAGCGGAGAACGGGGAACACGTGGTCGCCGCGTGGCGCGGCTCCTTCCACATCGCGAAGTGCGGCTACCGCCGTGGCCCCGGTTTCCTGGAGATCCGCGACCATCGCTGGGGCTCCTTGCGACGGCTGGTCGTCCAGGCGCCCCGGAGCACCGCGTTCCAGGGGCTGTTGGACGGCGTCCCGGTGGTCGCGTCGGCGTCGACGGAGCGGGTCCTTGAGCGTCACCTGCGCGAAAACCTGGTCCATCGCGCCGGGCGCCACCTGTGGTGGACGCCGTACCGCCTACGACGCTGGCCGCTCAGCACGACGATCCCGTAGGAACCTCTCGACCCATTCCTCCGTCAACTCGTCGGCCTGACGCCTGATCCCCGGAGCCGGCACCGACGCGGGCGCTCCGACACCGAGGAAGTCCAGGCAACTCAGCAGGCCTGCCTCGTAGTTCGCGACCATGTCCTCGTAGACGACGGTGTGCGGGACGACCTCGTGGCGCTCGAAGTAGTCCTCCCAGACCGAGGCATCGCGGTCGAGCATCCGCAGATGCCGGAGCACTTCCTCGTACCGGTATCGCGGCGCGGCACGGGCGTCGCCCTCCGGCAGAAAGGTCCCGTCCAGGATCCACACACCGGTCTGCTCGGCCATGGTGTAGGACACGGCCTGCCGCAACCGGTCCCTGCGCTGGATCCAGATGTACCGGGGTGCCCGGAGAATGTCGTACGGGTCGACCTCCAGGCCGGCGAGGTGCCCCGCGTGGATCCGCAGCCCGAACACGCCGTTGGGACTGGTCCGGCATGTCATCAGCCGCCGCACGTAGCCCGCCGCCAACTCCCGCGGATCGCCGGAGTCGAATCCCCACCGCTCGAAGTAGTCCAGCACGAAGGCGTCGGCGAAGTAGTCCTCGGCGAAACCGGCCAGCCCGGTGTGCCACAGGGCGCGGGCGAGCATGTTGCTGCCGCACCGGGGTGTCGACGCGAGCACGTAGCGCACCGGCGGCAGACCGGTGAAGGGCGGGAAGTCGAACTCCGGACCGTTGGTCCGATAGCGCAGCACCATGAGAACACCATCGTGCCCGGCACCACTGGTTGTCACCGGCTCCGTCCCGTTCCGGGTGGAAGACCCCAACGGCCGTTCATTCAGGGCACGTTGGCACGTGCCGCGTATGCGCCTCGCTCGTCTTCGGCGGCACCGCGCGTGGATCAGCGGGCGATCGAGATCGCGAAGGGCGCGAATCCGCCGGCCCGGATCACGTGCGGTACGAAGAGGATCGCGGCCTCGACAGCGCGGGCGGTCTCGATCCCGCCGAGGTCGGTGATCCACTCCTGCCGCCAGCCGAGGTCCAGGAGAAGTCCGCGCACGATCTGCTTGGCCTCCGGGTCCGTGCCGGAGAGAAACGCGGTGGGCGGCTGAGCGAGCGTGGCGGGCGCGGTCATCACCGAATGAAGCATCGTGTTGAGCGTCTTGACGACGAGCGTTTCGGGCAGCGCCTCCTGGAGTCGCTCCGCGAGGCTTGAGCCGGGGTAGAGCAGGTCGGCGGGCAGGCCGTCCGGTCCGTCGACGGTGGCGTTGGAGACGTCCACGAGGATCTTGCCCCGGAGCTCCGTGCGCAGTGCGGCGAGCCTCTCCAGTGAGCCCGCGCCGGGTGTGGCGTTGATGACGATACGCGCTGTCCGTACGGCGTCCGCGGTGGCGCCCGGCGAGCGGGTCGCCACGGTCACCTCGTGCCCGGCCCGGGTGAGCGCGGTGGCCAGGCCGCCGCCGACGCGGCCGCCGCCAAGAACGGTGATGTCACTCATGCTGGACTGGTCCTCCTGGTCGTTGTGTCTCTCGAAAGCGTTCAGTGCGCAATGGGGTTCAGTGCGCAACGGGGGAGAGCGTGGCGACCGCGTCGGCGTGCACGCCGGGTGCGGCGGCCAGGAAACTCGCGCTCTCCGGAGTCCAGGGGTGACCCTCGACGTCAGTGATCCGTCCGCCGGCCTCGGTGACGAGCAGGGCCCCGGGAAGCAGGTCCGCGCGGGCTCCGGCGAACTGCCAGAAGGCCTCGATCCGGCCGGCGGCGACGTTCACCAGGTGCAGGGTGGCGGGCACGGACGTCCGCACCACGAGCGCGCCGACGAGCATCTCGGTGATCGACGCGCCGACGCGCCGCACGACCTTCTCGTCCTCGTCCGGCCTCGCCTGGCTCGTGGCGACGATGCTCAGACCGAGTTCCGGGGTCCGGGACACGCGCAGCGGCCGGCCGTCGAGGTGGGCGCCGGCGCCCACGAGCGCGGTGTACGTCTCGCCGGTCAGCGGCAGATGGACCACGGTGAGCACCGGCCGGTTGTCTCGCACGAGGGTCGCGGTCACCGCCCACTCCGGCAGGCCGTGCAGATGGTTGACGTTGCCCTCGGCCGGGTCCACCACCCACCATTCGCCGGCCGGGAGAGAGCCCCCGTCCAACTCCTCCTCCACCCAGCGGGCGTCCGGGCGCAGGGCCGTGAGGCGGGGGCGCAGGATGTCGAGAACCGCGTCGTCGTTGCCGGCGAGCGCGTGCATCAGTTCGTCGAAGGTCCGGTACGGGACGACGTCCCCGAAGCGGTCCCGCAGAGCCGCACCCGCCGTACGTACGGCGGTCTCGGTCTGCGCGAGCAGGTCGGCGTCGGAGGTGACGGCGGGGTCCTGTATGGCTTCGGGCATGGCGGTACTCCTGTCTGAACTGCGGGAATTGAGGTCGACCGGGCGAGAACTTCGTTTGTTCGTGCCCGCAGTTCGAAGGTAGGAGAGGCCATCATTAACAGCAAGTGCATGTGAAGCACGGCTAGGATGACTCCCATGCAACTGGATCTGAATCTGCTCGCCGCGCTCGACGCTCTCCTTGAGGAGGGCAGCGTGGCCGGCGCAGCCGACCGCCTGCATGTCACCGCCCCCGCGATGAGCCGCAGCCTCGGCCGGATCCGGCGTACGACGGGGGATCAGATCCTGGTGCGCACCGGACGCACGATGACCCCGACGCCGTACGCGATCGCCGTGCGGGAACAGGTGCACGACCTGCTCCAGCAGGTCCGGGGTGTGCTGGCGCCGAGCCGTGAACTCGACCTGGCGACGCTGGAGCGCACCTTCACGCTCCGCTGGCACGACGCGCTGGTCGCCCTCAGCGGACCCGCGCTGCTGACCGCCGTGCGCGAGCAGGCCCCCGGCGTGCGGCTGCGCTTCATCGCGGAATCGAGCATCGACACACCAGAGTTGCGCCGCGGCGAGGTCGACCTCGCCGCGAACGCCGACCGCCCGACCGCACCCGAGATCCACGCCGACCGGGTGGCCGAGACCCAGCAGGTCGTCGTCGTACGGCGAGGGCACCCGCTCACCCGCGTCAAGACCGTCACCGCCGCGCGGTACGCCGCGGCGGACCACGTCAGCGTCTCGCGGCGCGGCAGGCTCGCGAACCGCCTCGACGACGCTCTCGCACGCCTCGATCTCACGCGACGTGTGGTGGTCACCGCACCCACGGAAAGCGCCGCGTTCGAGTTCGCGCGGCGCTCCGATCTCGTCGTCACCGCCCCCGAGCCCACGGCACGTTCGGCCGCCGCGGACCTCGGAATGGTCCAACTCCCGCTCCCGCTCGACCTTCCACCGGCCACGGTCTACCTGTCGTGGCATCAGCGCTACGACACCGACCCCGCCCACATCTGGCTACGAGACCTGGCGCGGACCGCGTTGACCGGTGCGGTGAGCGGGGAGGGCCGGACGGGACGGTGAGACCCCGGCGCCTTCACCGATGGGAACGCCGGTGACCTCGTGGGCTCAGCCCGCGTAGGCCGCGAACAGTTTGGAGAACTGGTACGGGGTCTGCGGGATGTTCGTGCACTCGCTCAGGGCACCGGTGCAGGCGTTCCCGTCGCGGGTGACGTCCCAGAAGCCCAGCTCGCCCAGGTGGTTCTGGCGGGCGAAGGTGAGCACCTGCTGCGCGTCGGCGACGGTGAACACCTCGCTGGCGGTGTCGTTCTGACCGAGCATCGGGTGAGTCCGACCATGGCCCAGGTCTGGGCGGTGGTGAGGTTCGGCCACACCGAGGCGATCTGGGCGCGGGTCGAGGTCGCGGCCTGGATGGCGTAACTGCCCATCTTCCCGGACGGGTTGGGCGCGGCGCTGTCGCCGTAGTCCATGGCCATCAGGTTGACGGTGTCGACGTTCAGGTTGTGCGACTTGGCGGAGTCGAGGATGTAGAGGCCGTCCGCGGTCAGGCCGCTGGGCAGGACCGGGAGGGTGAGCGTGACCTTGAGGTCGCGGCCCTTGGCGCGTTGCGCGGCCTGGACGGCGGCGACGGCTGTCGAGCGCCGGTCGATCGAGGCGTGGTCGACGGTCGCGGCGCCCTCGATGTCGAAGTCCACGCGGTCCAGGGCGTAGGCGTCCACGACCTTCTGGTACTGCGCCTGGAGGGCGGTCGTGCTGGTGCAGGCGAGGGCCAGTTCGGTGCCCGCCTCGCCGCCGAAGGACGGACGTACGTCACCGCCCATCGCGCGCAGCGCGTCGAAGTCCGCCCGGTCCCAGGCCGCGCCCGGGTCGAAGGAGTTGAACCAGCTGGCGTTGCAGCCGGTCGACCCGGCGGTGATGAAGCCGAGCGAGAACTGCCGCAGCCCGGTGTTCGTGGCGATCTGCGTGAGGTTCGGCGTCGGGTAGGCGCCGAGGTCGATGAAGGGGGCCGCCACGCCGGGAGTCGTGCCGCTGCCCGCGGTCGCGGTGAGCGTCGCGGAGTGCGCCGACTCGTTGTTGGAGTCGTCGAGCGCGGTCACCGTGAAGCTGTGACTGCTGCCGGCGAGCAGGCCGCTCACCGTGAAGGTGGTGCCGGTGCCGGAGGTGGTGGCGATGACGCTGCTGCCCTCGTAGACCCGGTAGCCGACCACGCCGACGTTGTCGGTCGAGGCGTTCCAGCCCAGCGTGACGCTGCCGGGCCGGTGGCCCGGACGGCGAGGCCGGAGGGCGTCGAGGGTGCGACGGTGTCGGCGGGGACGCCGGCGCAGGGGCCGTTGTTGATCAGACAGGCGTTCGGCGGGACGACCGAGCCGCTGTAGCTGAAGTCCATGCCGACGACGGGCGCGGAGTCGCCGGGGGCGAGCGGAGCCTCCCAGGTGGGGAGGTGATCGTGTACTGCGCCCCGCTGTGGGTGAGCGTGCCGTTCCACGAACTGGTGACGGCCTCGGTGGCGGGCAGGGTGAAGGTGATGGTCCATGAACTGACCGTGTGGGTCGACCTGTTGGTGACCGTGTAGCCGCCCTCGAAGCCGGCACCCCAGGTGGAGGTGATGCCGAAGGAGGCGATCAGACCGGTGTTGTCGGCCGCGTGGGCGGCCGGGCGGCGGTCGTGGCCATGCCGCCGACCATCAGGGCGGCGGTCAAGGCGGCGCGCAGCGACGCATGTCTCATGCGGATGCTCCTCCGTGGGGCGAGGCCGCGCACGGCGTCGCGCCGGTACGCGGATTGCGGTGCCCTGCACGCTCGTCGCACGGTGGAGAGGTGTGGGTGGGGAGGGGCCGTGCGACGCGATCAGGGCGGGGTGAGGCAGGGGGAACCGTCGAACGGCGAGTCGTGAAGTTAATCGGAAACTTTCCTTACTTCTGCGTGCGCTACGAAGGGTGGCTGGCCGCGTCGGGCGGCGTCAAGGGATGCGGGAAAGATTCGTCTAGACCAATTTCGCTTCCGTGGGCGCGAGTTGTCGCCGGAGGCGGTCGCGGACGATGTCCTCGGCGTCCGCCACGATGGTGCTGACCACCGTCTCGCAGCTCTCCACGCTGTCGATGAGTCCCTGTGCCTGGCCGGCCCACCACATGCCGCCCTCGACGTCGCCCTCGCGCAGTACCCGCTGCCTGCCCCGTTTCCCTGAGGCGAGTTCGGCGACGTCGGAGAAGGCGGCCCCGGGGCGCGCGCCGATGCGGGCGATGTCCTGCGAGACCGCGTTGCGCGCCACCCGGGCGGTGTTGCCGAACTCCCGGAAGACGATCTGGGTGCCGCGCTCGTCGTTCGCGACGATCCGGGCCTTCACGTTCGGGTGGACCGGCGCCTCCTCGGTCGCCTCGAACCGGGTTCCCATGTTGATCGCGCACGCCCCGAGTGCCAGGGCCGCGACGAGACCGGCGCCGGTGGCGAAGCCTCCGGACGCGATGATCGGAATACGCAGCCTGCGGGCGGCGGCCGGGATCAGGACGAGGCCGGGGACGTCGTCCTGGCCGGGGTGCCCGGCACACTCGAACCCGTCGATGCTGACGGCGTCGACGCCGAGTGCCTCCGCCTTGAGCGCGTGCCGGACGGCGACGGCCTTGTGCACGACCTTCACCCCGGCCCGCCGGAACGCCGGCAGGTGCGGTGCGGGGTTGCTGCCCGCGGTCTCCACGACCTTCACGCCCGAGTCGATGATGACGGCCCGGTAGTCGTCGTACGGCACCGGCTCGATGGTGGGCAGGATGGTGAGGTTGACGCCGAACGGCCTGTCGGTCAGTTCGCGGCAGCGCGCGATCTCCCGTGCGAGCGCCTCCGGGGTGGGCTGGGTCAGCGCGCTGAGGAACCCCAGCGCGCCGGCGTTCGCGACGGCCGAAATCAGCTCGGCGGTGCCCACCGCGAGCATTCCGCCGCACACGACGGGATGTTCGACCCCGAACATCTCCGTGAACTCGTTCCGAAAGGTCATGTCACTCCACTTGCTGAGGCAGGGCCAGGGACGTCACGGGTGTCACAGGCGCCGCGAGATGATCAGCCGCATGATGTCCGAGGTGCCCTCCTCGATCTCCTCCAGCTTGGCGTCGCGCATCCACTGTTCGACCGGGAACTCGCGCGAGTAGCCCCATCCGCCGAGGGTCTGCACGGCGCCCCAGGTCACCGCCATCGCGGTCTCCGAGGCCT
Organism: Streptomyces sp. N50; assembly: GCF_033335955.1. Taxonomy (GTDB): domain Bacteria; phylum Actinomycetota; class Actinomycetes; order Streptomycetales; family Streptomycetaceae; genus Streptomyces. The sequence continues at coordinate 486,305 of NZ_CP137550.1, read as the reverse complement.
GGAGCTTGGCCATGGCGGCGAGCTTCGTGGCATCCGCCCCGGCGTCCATCCGGCGGGCCGCGTGCAGGGTGAGGAGCCACGCGGACTCGATCCGGGTCGCCATGTCGGCCAGTCGGAACGCGACCGCCTGGTGCTCGACGATCGGCTTGCCGAACTGCTTGCGCTCGCGGGCGTAGTTGAGCGCGTACTCGTAGGCCGCACGGGCCGCTCCGGTCGCCGCGGCGGCCAGCACGATCCGCGATATGTCGAAGGTCCTCATCAGACCGCGGAAGCCCTGCCCCTCGTGCCCGAGCCGGTCGGACTCGGGCACGAAGACCTCGTCGAAGAAGATCTCGCGGCAGACGATGGCGCGTTGGCCCATCTTCCGCATCGGCTCGCCGAACCTCATCCCCTCCGCGCCCTTGCGCAGCAGGAAGGCAGTGACCCCGGAGGAACCCCGGGTGGGGTCGGTCTTGGCGAAGACCACGTACTGGTCGGCCAGGCCCGCGTTGGAGATCCACACCTTCTGCCCGCTGATGGCGTAGCCGCCCTCGACCCGGACGGCGGCGGTGGTGATGGACGCGGCGTCGGAACCCGCTTCCGGTTCGGTCGTCGCGAGCGCGGTGTAGAGGGGGTTCGGGCCGGCGAGGGACGCAGCCACTCGGCCTTCTGCTCCTCGGTGCCGAGCGCGAGCAGCGGGTCGGCGAAGAATCCGTTGGAGCAGACGAAGTTGCCGATGCCCGGGTCGCCCCAGCACATCTGCTCCTGGACCAGGCACTGGGTCACGACATCGGTGAATCCGCCCCCGCCGTACTCCTCGGGCAGCATGAAGTCGGTGATGCCGACCTTGGCCGCGGCCCGGAAGATGTCCAGCGGCGACTCGATGTCACGCTCGTCGACCTCGCGTCCGCGCGGCCGGATCTCGTTCGCGGCGAACTCCCGGCACAGGCCGACGATCGCCCGCTGCTCATCGGTCAGCGGCCAGGGTTCAGTGGACGTGCTCACGTGATGCCTCCTGCTCCTCGGTGGTTTCCCGGTGGCGGTACACCCCGGTTGCTTCACTCGCGGCTTTCGCCACGACGTTCTCGGTACGCGGGACGACGAGTGCGTCCACGGCTACGGCTCCCTCGGGCCCGACCCGGATCGGGTTGACCTCGATGTCCGCCACGCCGGGGTTGGCGGCGATCGCCTCGGACACGGTGACCACGGCGTCGATCAGCGCGTCGAGATCGACCGCGGGCTGTCCCCGCCAGCCGTCCAGCAGACGGCGCGAGCGCAGGCGGTCGAGCATCCCGGCCGCCGTCCGCCGGTCGACCGGGGCCAGTTCCACGGCCACGTCGTGCCAGAGCTCGGCGAGCACCCCGCCGTGCCCCACGGTCACGGTCGGACCGAAGTCGCGGTCCCGGCGAGCGCCGATCAGCAGCTCGACGACGCCCGGCCGGGTGTCCTGCTCCTCGACGACGTACTCGCCGGGCCCGAGCCGCTCGTACATCTCGCGGAACACCGCGGCGGCGGTGTCCGGACCCAACCCCGTTCTGACGGCCCGGTGTTCGCTCTTGTGCTCGATCCAGCCGGCCTTGAGCACCAGCGGCGGCCGCAGGGACGCGCAGGCCTCCGCGAACCCGGCCGCGTCGGTGACCCGCCTCGCCTCGGGCATCACGATGCCGAGGCCCGTGAGGAACGTCCGCGCCGCCCAGTAGCCGGGCGCCGGAACGGCCGCCCCGATCCGCCCGGCCGCCGGAGCGGGGCGGGCCTGTGCGCCCAGCCGGGTCACGTGGCCGAGCGCTCCCAGGGCCGCGTCGACGGTGTCGAGGACCGGGACGCGGTGCTCCCGCGCCGGAGCGGGGTGGGCCTGTGCGCCCAGCCGGGTCACGTGACCGAGTGCGCACAGCGCCGCGTCGACGGTGTCGAAGACCGGGACGCGGTGCTCCCGCAACCGGGCGACCGCGGGCGAGTCGGCGCTCATGCTGTGCACGATCAGGGGCACGCGCGCCTCGTCCGTCCCTCGGCGTCGGCCGAGGCGGTCGATCACCGCGGACTCGGCGTCCACGAGGCTTGGCGAGTCCTCGCCGTAGCGGCCGAGATATCCCGACAGGACGATCGAGTCGACCTCGCCGGAGGCGGCGACCAGTTCGGTGACCCGTGCGTACACCTGGAGGTCCGCCTCTCCCGCGCCCGCGAGGTCCACCGGATTGGACACCGCCGCGGCGTCGGGGAGCAGTTCGCGCAGACGCGCCTGGAGCGGCTCGGTGAAGACCGGCGCCCGCAGACCCCGGTCGGCGGCGAGGTCGGCGGCGATCCCGGCCTGCCCGCCGCTGTCGCTGATGACGGCGACCCGGCGTCCGCCCGGAGGCGCGGTCGCGTCCAACACCCGCGCGGTGTCGACGAGTTCGCGCGGCGTCGCTACCCGGAGGGCTCCGGCCGCGCGGCACGCGGCGTCGACGACGTCCAGGGCCGAGGTCATCGAACCCGTATGGGACCGCGCGAGAAGCCGGCTGCCCTCGCTGGCGCCGGTGGTGAGCAGCAGCGCGTGTTTGCCGGCGCGGCGGAGGGCTTCGAGGGCGGTGACGATCCGTGCTCCGTCGGCGAAGCTCTCCAGATAGAGCGCCACGGTGCCGGTGTGGTCGTCGGAGACGAGCGATTCGAGTACGTCGACGGCTCCCACGTCGAGCTGGTTGCCGACCGAGTAGAAGCGCGACACACCCAGCCCGGCCCGTGCGCCGAGGCCGGCGATCTCGGAGCCGAGCTGACCGCTCTGCGAGACGATCGCCAGCCTGCCGTGTGTGAAGTGCCCCCAGGCGAGCCGGAGTTCGGCGGCGGCGTTGAACAGCCCGAGACTGTTCGGCCCGATCATCCGCGCTCCCGACTCGTGCAGCAGCGCGGCGAGTTCGGCCTCGTCGGCGCCGAGTCCAGCCGTGATCGAGAGGAAGGCGCGGCACCCCTTGGCGAGCGCGTCCCGGACGACGGGCAGGACGTGTCGCGGCGGCACGCACAGGGCGACGAGGTCGGGGGCCTGTGGCAGGGCGTCCACCGTCGGACGGCAGGACTGACCGAGGACCTGTGCGGCACGGTGGTTGACCAGCCACACCTGGCGCCGGCCGGCACCCGCGAGGGCGCCGGTGGCGAGCCAGTAGCCCCATTTGGCGCGGTCCTCGGTTGCGCCGACGACGGCGACGGACGAGGGGTCGACGAAGGCCTGGGGAAAGGACACGGACGATCTCCCGGATACGGGGGTGCGGGTGAGGAATTCCCGGGCGGACGGCGGAGGTTCGGGCAGCGGTACCGAACTCAGGTGCGGGCCGCCACGGCCGGCCGACGAGCGAAGAACGTGGGATACAGGCGTCGGCAGACCAGGAGGGCGAGCAGTCCCAGCACGACCGTCCCGGTGCCGATCACGAACGTGCCGCCGACGCGGGAGCCCGAGGAGAACGGGAGGGTCCAGCTCGTACCGCTGTTGACGGGATCCCACGCCTGCACCAGGCTCCAGGCGCCCGCGCCGAGCAGGACGACCCCGCCGATCGCGGGGAGCACCACGGCCAGCCAGAGATCCGACGCCTTGGCGCGCGGTCCCGCGCGGTGCACCCAGGCGGAGGTGAGTCCGGTGAGCCCGTAGTAGAACGCGATCAGCACCCCGCAGGCGGACACCGCGTCGCCGAGGACGAGACCGTGGCCGAGGAAGTTCAGCGCGACGTACACCACCGCGCCGACGACGCCGACCGCGATCGTGCCCACGTGCGGGATGCGGAAGCGCGGGTGCACCCGGGCCAGTGCGCGGGGCAGCGCGCCCTGATCGCCCATCGACAGCATCGTGCGGCTCAGGGTCAGCACGGTCGTCTCCGTCGAGGCGGCGGCCGAGGTGAGGACCATGAGGATCAGCAGATGCCACAGCACCGAGCCGAATCCGCTCGACCCGAACACCGCGGTGCCGAAGCCGTACAGGACGTCCCCGGAGTTGTCCGGGTTGTTCAGTCCGATGCCGGTGTCGCCGATGCCGGCGAAGGAGAGCGCGGCGAACGTGGCGAGGAGGTACAGCGCCACCAGCAGCACCGTGGACCAGGTCGCGGCCCGGCCGGGGACGCGGTGCCGGTCGGTGGTCTCCTCGTTGACGGTGAGGGCCGTCTCCCAGCCCCAGTAGATGAACAGCATCAGCACCAGCGCGCTGACGAACGCGCTCAGGGACGCGCCCTCGAACGGGTTGAGCCAGGACAGGCTCGGCCGCCGGGCCCCGGTCGGCGCGGAGCCGCCGTAGGCCTTGACGAGTGCGACGGCCGAGAGGGCCACGAGCATGCTGAACTCCAGGAACAGCAGGGCTCGTTGGACTGCGGCCGCGATCTCGATGCCGCGATAGCAGATCAGGGTCATCAGGGCGAGCCAGCCGAGGCCGGCCAGCAGGACCCGCCAGTCCGCCGGTGCGGAACCGATGTCCTCCGCGCCGAACAGCAGGAACACGTACTGTCCCGCGACCTGGGCGAGGCTGCCGATCACGAGGACGAACGAGGCGATGATCGCCCAGCCGCCGAGGAAGCCGAGGTTCGGGTTCAGCGCGCGGGTGGCCCAGGTGAAGATCGTGCCGCAGTCCGGGTCGCGCCGGTTGAGCGCGGCGTAGCCGAAGGAGACGAACAGGATCGGGACGAAGGCGAGTACCACCACGGCCGGGGCCTGGAAGCCGACGTAGCCGACGACGAAGGCCAGGGTGGCGGTGAGGCTGTAGGCGGGCGCCGCGGACGCCACGGCGAGGATCAGGCTGGTGGCCATGGAGAGCGCGCCGGAGCGCAGGCCCTTGTCCGTCTGGACCTCGCGCACTTGGAGTTGCGAATCAGAGGTCATTGCCACTCCCGATCTATTGGTCTACGGGTACCGACAAACAAACGCAATGACTGATTGGCGAGTCAGCCTGGCTCCGGCCGGAGGTGCTGTCAAGGCTTCGATCGCAATTTTGTGGAGCATCTTGACTCATGAGTCAATGTTGCTGCACGGTGTCGGCGTGACGACACTTGACACTTCTGCCGTGGACGCCGTGGACACTGATGTCGTGGTCGTGGGCGCCGGATACGCGGGACTGACCACCGCGTGGCGGCTGGCCGAGGCCGGCGTCGACGTGGTCGTACTGGAGGCCGCCGACCGCGTGGGCGGCCGGGTGTTCAGCCAGGTGACACCGTCCGGGGTGCGCGTCGACCACGGAGGACAGTGGATCGGCCGAGCCAGCGACGGTTCCACGCGCTGGCGGACCGGTTCGGCTGCCGGACGTTCCCGACCTGGGAGGCCGGCCTGCACGCCGAGATCCGTGCCGACGGCACGCGCGTGGACTACGCGGGCGGCGCACCGGACGCCGGACCGGGCATCGAGGAGTACGAACGCGTCACCACCCTGCTCGACGATCTCGCCCGCACCGTCGACCTCGAACTGCCCTGGTCCACCCCGCGGTTCACGGAGTTCGACGCCCTGTCGGCCGAGGACTTCTTCCGCGCGCAGACCGACGACGCGGACGCACTGGAGCGGCTCGCGCTCGCGATCCAGGGTGTCTGGTGCGCCGAACCGCGCGAGATCTCCTTCTTCCACGTGCTGTTCTACCTGGCCTCGGGCGGCGGCTACGAGCAACTCATGGAAACCCGCGGCTGCGCCCAGGACGCCCGCTTCACCGACGGGGCCGACGTGGTGGCCCACGCGCTCGCCAAGTCGCTGGGCGGGCGGATCCGGTTCGGCGAACCGGTGTTGTCCCTCCGTCAGACCGCGCACGGGGTGGAGGCGCGCACCGGCCGCACCGTCGTCCGCGCGCGGCGGGCCGTGGTCGCCGTACCCCCGGCGGTGACCGGGCGCATCGCGTTCGACCCGGCGCTGCCCGTCGCGCGGCGCGGCTGGGTGCGCCACTCCCCGATGGGGCGCGTCGCCAAGGTGCACGCCGTCTACGAGGAACCCTTCTGGCGCGCGGAGGGCCGCTCCGGAATCGCGACGCTCTACGGTGACAGCCCGGTCGGCGTCGTCTTCGACAACTCACCGGAGGACGCCTCGCGCGGCGTACTCGTCGCGTTCGTCTACGGCGACCGGCTCGACCGCTGGTCCGCCGGCACCGCCACCGGGCGCCGCCACGCAGTGCTGGCCGCACTGTCCGCGGTCGCCGGACCCCGGGCCGGACAGCCCGTCGACTACGTCGAGAGGATCTGGCCCCGGACCGGCTGGACCGTCGGAGGCTACGAGTGCTTCCTGACCCCGGGCGGCTGGAGCGGGCACGGCAGGGACGGCTGGCGCGAGCCGACCGGGCTCGTCCACTGGGCGGGGACCGAGACCGCCTCGGTGTGGAACGGCTACATCGACGGGGCGATCTCGTCGGGCGAGCGTGCCGCCGACGAGGTGATCAGCGCCCTGGCGGCCGTCGTCCACCCGAGGTGAACGGCCGTGCCTGACATACTGATCGGGTTATGACCAGCATCGAGGAGCGACCTGCCGAGACCGCCGACACCCTGCCGGAACGCGTCCGTACGGCGATCCGCGCGGCCGCCGTCTCACAGCGGGAGCTCGCCCACCGGATCGGGATGGACCCGACCGCCCTGTCCAAGGCACTGCGCGGAAACCGGCGGCTGCGCGACGAGGAGATCACCGCGATCGCGAAGGCCTGCGGGGTGTCCACGGCGTATCTCGTCGAGGGTGTCGGTCCGGCTCCCGTGCTCCCGCCCGAGACCGGACGGGACCGGGCGCAGCAGGTGACGGGAGAGGAACGCCGGGAGCAGATTCTGGAGGCCGCGACCGTCCTCATCGCCCGCCGGGGCTACCACAACGTGCGGGTCTCGGACATCGCCCGCTACTGCGGGACCAGCACGGCGACGGTGCACTACCACTTCCCCAGCAAGGAAGCCACGCTGCACGCGGCGCTGGAGTACTACGCCCAGCGGTTCCGTACCCGGCTCGACGAGGAGTTCGGCCGGGCCACGTCCGCCCGTGACAAACTGCGCCGCCTGATCGAGGTCCAACTCCCGCTCACGGCCGGGGACATCGACGAATGGTCGGTGTGGATCCAGTTCTGGAACCAGGCGATGCTCGAACCCGGCCTGCGGTCCGCGCAGCGGCGGATCTACTCGGGCTGGTACCGGGTCGTCGTGGACGTGCTGCACGAGTGCCGGTCCGAGGGCCTGGCGCCGGAGGCGGACGTCGAAGCCCTCGCCGACCGGTTCACCGCGATGGTCGACGGCCTGGCGATCCAGATCCTCGCCGGCTCGACCGAGATGCGGCCGGACCGGATGCGCTCGCTCCTGCTGCGGGCCTTCGAGCCCCACCTCGACCTGACCGAGCGGCCTTCGCCGTCCGGTGGGTGAGTCACCAACTCCTGCGTCCAGTAAGACATCTGACGCTACGTCATCCCCGTTGCCGCTCCGTGAACAGACCGGGACGTGTTTGGCAGACCGGCAACACCCGCGCGCACGAGGCCGACCGGATCGGATTCCTGCGCCGGTCCCACCGGGAGTACGGTGACGTCCTCTCCTACGACGGTCAAACCCTCTTCGTCATCGACGTGCCACCTCCTGGATGCCCGAACGACGCTCCGCGTGGCCCGGCTTCAACCGGACGGCGGCGGCCACGACCGACGAGCCGACCGTCGCGATCCTCGACGCGGTCATCACCGAAGGCGTCGGGCACGAGGTGGACGTACTCACCACCACGCGGACGCTCACGGCCCGGACGTTCGCCGAGTACTGCTTCGACCCGGACCACGCCGGTGTCGCCGAGCTGCTCCACGAGACCGTCCGTGCCACCCAGGCCTTCGCGGAGGTGTCCCGTGAGTTCCCCGCGTGGCTGGCCTGCCCCGCGATCGCCGCTACTTCCGCACCTATCGGCGCCTGACCGCGACACAGACCGGCCTGGTCCGCGAGCGGCGTACGTCGTCGTCCGGCCGGTCCCGTGACGTCCTGCTCGGATTCCTCCTCGCCGGCGAACCGGCCCTGCCCGTGGACACCGTGGTGTCGACGCCGCACAGCGTCCTCATGGGCGGCCACGGCGTCCCCGCCGCCGACCTCATCTCCCGACGGCGGCACACCGCTGGCCGAGGCCGTCGTTCGGGAGACGCTCCGGCTGTATCCGCCCGCCTGGCTCATGACCCGAACCGCCGCTACGGCGACCTCCTGGTCGGCCCGCCACTTCACCATCGAGTCACCGAACTCGGCCTCGGTGACGCTGGAATTCGTCGGCCGACTGGCCCCGGCACGCACACCTTGGGGCCCGCTTCCTGCCGAACGAGTTCGCACGTCGCAACAGCGGCTAGGTCAACAACCCCCGTCAGTGGGTCAGTTGGCGGCAGAGCAGGGCCGCGGGGCCCGGAGAGCTGCCGGCGCGGGAGGTGTAGGCGATGCCCGCCGCGTACTCGTCTTCCGCGCACTGGCCCTTGTAGTCGCCACTGGCGAAGTCACCGCCGCCGGCGGGCCGGTTGTCGGACCGGTCGAACCACACGGTGCGTCCCGTGCCCGCCAGTGCGACACCGGCGGGCACGCAGAGGGCGGCCGACGTTCGCGTGCTCCGGTGGCTGTAGCCGATGAGGAACTGGCCCTGGGCGCACTGGAGTTTGGTGTATCCGGAGGCCCAGTCGCCGCCCTGGGGGACGTTGCGTTCGTCGGTGACGACCGACTGGGCGCCGTCCGCGGCACGCAGGTCCCCGGCGGTGACGTCCGTGCACAGGCCCCGGCCCGAGGTGTGCCCGAGACCGATCAGCCGCAGACCGTCCGGGCAGGCCGCCTTGGTGGCTCCCGGGTCCCAGTCGCCGGTCGCGCGCACCCGTACGGACTCGACGTAGTCGCCGTGGTCGGTGGCGAGCATCTGCCAGGCGGGGACACTGGCGACCGGACCGGTGAGCGAGGCGGCCGACATCAGCCGCTGCCATCCGGCGCCCCGCCAGTCCGCGTCGTCCAGCAGGCCGTGCCGGGTGCCGTCCGGGTCGTAGCGCAACAGGGCCCAGTCGTCGTGGCCCTGCCAGCCGACCAGCGGCCAGTAGGCGAAGTCGGCGTCGTGGTCGGCGAAGTAGTCGGTGACATTGCCGAACCAGGCGCGGGCCGCGGCGCCGGTCTCGCCCGCTCCGATGCCGAACTCGCTGATCCACACGGGGGCGGTGTAGTGCTTGCCGTCGTCCTGGGAGACGAAGAACGCCTCGTCGTAGAGGGCCTGGAACAGCGCGTCGCGACTGAGGTCCTGGTAACGGGGGTCGCTGGTCTCGCCGATGCCGGTGGCGCCGCTGTGGTGGGGGCCGGTGTAGCCGTAGAAGTGGGCCGAGTAGACGAGTTTGTGGGTGGCGACCAGGGTGTGCGACAGCGTGCGCGCGGGGGTGAGCAGGGGGCGGCCGTGGGCGAAGCCGTCGATGGGCAGGCCGGTCCAGTTGATGCCCTCGATGACGATGAGCAGGTTCGGATCGGCCTCGGTGAGGATGCGGTCGGCGGCGAGTTGGGCGGCGGCGAACCAGTCGTGTGCGTCGCCGCTGCCCCAGTTCGGGTCGTCCCAGACGTCACGGCGCACCTCGTTGTAGAGGTCGGCGCCCACCACGCGGGGGTCGGAGGCGTAGCGGCGCGCCATGAACACCCAGTCGTCCGCCCACTGCGTGGTCGACTGGCCGCTGTTCCACCGCTCGTTGCCGTCGACCCCGCAGCACCAACGGGACGTATTGGTGTGATTGTTGAGGATGACCGCGAAGTCGGCCGAGGTCAGCGCGGAGACCACGGCGTCGAACACCCCGAGCGGCGTCCGGCCGCGCAACTGCGGGTTGGCCGCCACGGCGGCGTCCGGTACGGGGGTGGTGTCATGGATCATCGCGTTGGAGAACGGCAGCCGGATGCTGTTGATGCCCAACTGGTGGAAGTCGGCCATGAGTCGGGCGAGGGGTACGCGGTCCAGACCCAGGGGGATGCCGTAGGAGTTCTGGCCGGCGTGGTGGTTGGCGCTGTCGGCCTCGCTGCCACTGCCCGTCCAGGAGCCCTGGGCACCGTCCCAGTTGGCGGATCTGAGCCGGAAGCGGTTGCCGTTCGCGTCGACGATGTAGCGCCCACGCGTGGACAGGGGCGGTTGCCAGGTGCTCGCGGTGGTGGCGGGCGCGGAACCGGTCGCCGGAGGCGTGGAGGCCGCCGCGGTGGGCGGGAACAGGAGGGAGGCACCCATGACGAGAAGTGTCAGGTACCGGACAAGTCTGGCCATGGGTTGCCCTCCGTGCTGATACCGGCAGATGGCGGCGCTCCCGGAACGTGGGGAGTGGCGGCCTGTGGGAGATTACCGGCGGCCTGCTGACCCGTCGATGGGACAAAAGTGCCCAGTGCGATGGGCGAGTGCGGGCCCGGCCATCGCTCCATCACCGAAGCCGGGACACTCGCCGCGCGGCGGCTCGGCAGCACAACGACCACGTGACTTTCGTCAACGGCATCAAGAGGCTGCCGGTGGAGGCGACGCTCGCGTGCGACGGAGCCCGCGTTTTGCCGGAGCGGCAACAAGAATGGCGTGACCAGGACCTGGTGGGCGACCGTGGGCCGGTGACTGACAACATCGCAGGATCGTCCGCGCCCGACACCTCCTCGCCCGCCGACGGATACATCGGGGACCCCGAGGTCCGGGCGGAGTGGGACAACCGATACATGGACCGACAGCAACTGTGGAGCGGCCGGCCCAATGGCGCGCTCGTGGCCGAGGTCGCCGGCCTCACACCCGGCCGGGTACTGGACGTCGGCTGTGGCGAGGGCGCGGATGCCGTCTGGCTCGCGCGCGAAGGCTGGGAGGTGACCGCGCTCGAAGTCTCGGGCGTGGCGCTGGAGCGGGCCGCGGGCCACGCGAAGGACGCCGGTGTCACCGTCCGCTGGGTACACGCCGGACTGGCCGAGGCGGCGCTTCCCCCGGCCTCCTTCGACCTGGTTTCCGCGCAGTACCCGGCGCTGCTGAGGACACCCGACGCCGCGGCCGAGCGGGCGCTGCTCGCGGCCGTCGCACCCGGTGGCGTGCTGCTGCTCGTGCACCACGCGGGGATGGACACCCGGCACGAACACGATGCCGCCTTCGACCCGGCCGACTACGTCTGGCCCTCCATGGTCGCCGCGCTGCTCGACGACGACTGGACGGTGGAGGTGGACGAGCAGCGGCCGCGCGTGGCACCTGACGGCGGCGCCGGTGCGCACCACACCGACGATGTGGTGCTGCGGGCGCGTCGACTGCGCTGAGCGCCTGTCCGCCGGAGGCGGGCTCGGTGCCTGAGGGAGGGGCGTCCTGCCGCGCCGTACGCCACCTGCTGTCCCGGCCGAGTGGGGCTTACAGGTCGAGGACGGCGCGGAGGGCGTTGTCGACGAGCTCCTGCTGGTCGGGGCCGATGTTGCCGTGCGGAGTGCCGGTCTCGAAGCGGAGCGTGGAGAGCTGGAGGAGGTTGACGGCGACGGCGGAGGCATCGACCGGGGTGGTCAGGCGCACGCTCATCGCCGTGTCGGGGTGCTGGGCCGGGGCGTGCAGGACCAGGACCAGGACAGCGCCGTAGGCGTCGGCGAGTCCGTCGAGGCTGACGACGAGAACGGTGCGGGTTCCCTTGCCGGTGTCGACGTCCCAGACGTCGCCCTTCCGGATGCTCACAGGGTGTCGCCCTCGCCCGCCAGGTCGAGGGGGGCGACGGAGGCGAGTTTGCGTGCGGCGTCGAGGGTCATCTGACGGCGTACGGCCCGCACGATGTAGTCGTTCAGGGACGCGGCGTCCGCGGCGGCGTCGCGGAGCTGCTTGTCCATGGCGTCGGGGATGCGCAGGGTGATGGCAGTCATGACACCAATTCTAGTGGCAAGGGTGCCGTCATGTGCGAGGGCCGGTTCACGGATGAACCGGCCCTCGCGTCAGGGCTGCAGGGCGAGCGTCAGCAGTAGAGGTTGCTGCCGGGGCTGACCCCGAGGATCGAGGTGAAGCGGTTGTAGGCGTCGACGCGGCTCTGGACCTGCGCGGGGTTGCGACCGTCGCACTCCAGGGAGCCGTTGATGGAACGGATGGTCTGGCCGAAGCCGGCGCCGTTGACCATCGCGTTGTGCGGGGTCATCGTGCCTGGGCCTGACTGGGTGTTCCAGTACCACAGGCCGGTCTTCCAGGCGACGGCCGAGTCGTTCTGGACCAGGTAGGGGTTGTTGAGGAGGTCGATGCCCAACGCGTCGCCCGCGGCCTTGTAGTTGAAGTTCCAGGACAGCTGGATGGGTCCGCGTCCGTAGTAGGCGGCCTGTCCGGCGGGGCAGCCGTAGGGCTGGCTCGCGTCGCAGTAGTGGGGGTAGTTGGCGGTGTTCTGCTCGACGACGTAGACGAGGCCGCCGGTCTCGTGGTTGACGTTGGCGAGGAAGGCCGCGGCCTCCTGCTTCTTGACCGTGTCGGAGCCGGTCTTGGCGAAGCCGGGGTAGGCGGACAGGGCGGCGGTCAGGCCCTGGTAGGTGTAGAAGCCGTTCCGGCTCGGGAACATCTGGTTGAACTGGGCCTCACTGACGACGAAGCCGGACGGCGTGGTGCCGCCGCCGCTCGCGGGCGCGCTCCACTTCTGGTTGGCGCCACCGCTGCAGGTCCAGATCTGGAGCCGGGTGCTGTTGGCGGAGTTGTTGCCGGTGACGTCCAGGCACTTGTTGGCCTGCGGGTTGACGATGTCGTTGGCGGAGCTGACGGCCCACTTCTGGGCGGCGGAGCCGTTGCAGTCGTAGAGCTGGACCGCTGTGCCGTCCGCCGTGCCGCCCGAGGCCACGTCGAGACACTTGCCGAGCGCGCGCAGCGTCCCGTCACCCGGGTTGGACCAGGTCTGGGCGCTGGTGCCGTTGCAGTCGTAGAGCTGTACGGCAGTCCCGTTGGCGGTGTTCGCCCCGGCGACGTCGACGCACTTGCCGGCCAGGCCGGTGATCCGGCCGTCCGCCGCGCGGGCGGGGGAGATGGTGAACAGGGCGGACAGGGCCGCGGCGAGCAGCATGACGAGGGTGAATCTGCTCAGGGCCGTGAGTCTGTGGAGCCTCGGTATGAAGTGGGGGGTGGCCATGGGGCTTTGCTCCTGTGGTCGAGGGGCGGACGAGAGCGGACGAGGGCGGTCGGTCTGCGTCGGCCGTCCGGTAGCGAGCCGGGCGGGCCGCGGTCGTCAGCCCAGAACCGTCTGGGTGACGACGATGTGTCCGGCGTCCGGGTCGAGGACGCCGCCGAGGCGGTCGAAGGCGCCGTCGGTGAGATCGAGGCACTTCGGTTCCTGCGGGGTCTGGGCGAACGTCCCGCGGTCGTTGATCCGTACGGTCAGGGAGCGGCCGTTGGCGACATTGGTGACCTGGACCCGTGTGCCGAAGGGCAGTTGGGGCTGACGTGAGAGCGAAGTGGCCGCCGTGTCCGCGTTGTTGTCGAAGACCTCGCCGCTGGCCGTGAGAGCGCCGGCGGGCTGGGGGCCGTAGTGCGTGGCCCAGCACTGCTCTCCCGACTGCTGCGCGGGGGCGCTCCACTTCTGGTTGGCGCCGCCGGTGCAGGTCCAGAGCTGGATGCGCGCCCCGTTGGCGGAGGAGTTGTCGGAAACGTCGAGGCACTTGTTCGCGGCCGGGTTGACGATGTCGTTCGCGGCGGTGACGGTCCAGCGCTGGTTCGCGCCTCCGGTGCAGGTCCACAGCTGGACCTTGGCGCCGTCGGCGGTCGAACTGCCGGTGACGTCAAGGCACTTGCCCAGCGCGCGGACGGTGCCGTCGGTGCCGACCGTCCACTGTTGGGCGCCGGTGCCGTTGCAGTCGTAGAGCTGGACCGGTGTTCCGTCGGCGGAGTTGGCTCCGGCGACGTCGAGGCACTTGCCGGCGAGGCCGGTGATGGAACCGGTCGCGGCGGCGGCCGGTGTCCCGGTGAGGAGGCCGGTCAGCAGGGCGAGCATCGCGAGGACGGGGGTGCCGCGTAACGCGAGGCGGGGGAGGGGGAGGGGGGAACGAGTGGCCATGGGGGTGGCGGGCCCTTTCGAGCGGTTCGGCGCGCACGGAAGAGGGCACAGGCCTCAACTGGGCCCGCGCTGAAGGGAATTGACCACTCGAAAGTAAAAGTCTAGACCAATAAGGTCAAGGTGCGTGCAGGACAGTATTCGTCGGCGTCGGTGTCGGTGGTGGCCGGAACAGTGGCTCGTGCATCGTCCGCCGTCGCGCCGCTGGACCAAGTACGCCCCCAGAGGCGGGAGTTGTCACCGCAGTCCGCTGTATGCGGCCATGATGATCTCCATGCCGCGGCTGTCCTCCTGCTGCTCCCGGTCGATCATCTGGTTCATCACGTAGGCAACCGTCATACGGGCGTCAGGATCGCTCGCGACCAGCGAGCCGCCCCATCCGCCCCAGCCGAACATATTGCCGAACTTGCCGAAGCCCACCGTCCAGGACATCGGGCTCCGCAGCACCCGGTCCTCGCCGCGGAACACCTCCTGCCACGCGGGCTCGCAGCCCTCGGGAGACAGCAGCCGCACCCCACCGGCGGAACCCCGGTTCGCCAGGACCGACTGGACGAGGGCGACGGACCGGGCGTTACCGAAGCCATTCACCGCGGGGAGCTGTGCACGGCGCCAGGCAACGGAGTTGGCGTCCCTGACCCGGACCGTGACACCGGTGTGCTCCCGACGTGTGCCGTCCGGTCCGAGCGGTGCGCCGGCGGTGAACTCGTCGGTCTGCGACGGCGGCGGGATGAGCGGTGCGACGCGGTGGTCGTCGGCGGGGGAGAGCCCGATGTGGAAGTCCGCGCCCAGCGGTCCGGCGACTTCCTCGGCGAGGAAGTCGCCGAGGCTGCGGCCGGTGACGCGGCGGACGACCTCACCGATCAGGAACCCGAAGGTGAGCGCGTGGTACCCGGCGGCGGTGCCCGGTTCCCATTCGGGGGCCTGCGCGGCCAGCCCCGCCGTCACGCCCTGCCAGTCGTAGAGGTCCTCGACCGCCGTCGGCCCGGGCAGGTCCGGCAGCCCCGCGGTGTGGGACAGCACATGGCGTACGAGCAGACCCTCCTTGCCTGCCGCCGCGAACTCGGGCCAGTAGGCGGCGACCGGCGCGGACAGGTCGAGCAGGTCCCGGTCGGCCAGGACGAGCGCGCACAGGGCCGTCATGTTCTTGGTCGTCGAGTTCACACACGTGAGGGTGTCGCGCTCCCAGCCGACCGAGCGGTCCGCGTCGGCGTACCCGCCCCACAGGTCGACCACCGGCTCGCCGTCGAGATAGACGGCGACCGAGGCACCCACATCGTCCTTGTCGAGCGAGGCAGCGAGCGCCGCCTCGACCGCGCCGAACCGCGGCTCGCACCGCCCCTTGAGATCATTCATGTACGCAAGCCTCAGACAGGGCCGAGGCTTGCGGCCCGACAATTCCCGTACGGCTTTTGTCGGGCGGGACGCGGAGGAACCACCGCCACCATCACTTCCACACCCAAGGACGGAGACACGTGCTGGAGCGGCTGAATCAGGTGCTGGACGACCTGGAGGCCCGCCTCGATCAGGAGGCCGACGTGGCCGAGGCCGCCCAGGTCGCCGGCGTGTCGGAGTACCACTTCCGGCGGCTGTTCTCCGCCCTCGCCGGGATGCCGCTCCCGGTCTACCTGCGGCGCCGGAAGATGACGCTCGCCGCGGCCGAGGTGGTGGCCGGGGAACGCACGCTGCTCGATGTCGCGGTGCGCTACGGCTACGGCTCGGGCGAGGCGTTCGCCCGGGCGTTCCGTTCGGTGCACGGCATCGGACCGAGCGAGGCCCGGCTCACGGGTGCGCTGCTCACGGCCCAGCCGCGTGTGTCCTTCCGTGTCGTCGTCGAAGGGAGCGCGGCCATGCGGTACCGGATCGTGGAGAAGGAGGCGTTCCGGGTCGTCGGCAGGAAGGCCCGGGTCCCGCTCGTGCACGAGGGGGACAACGCGGCCGCGGGGGCGCACCTGGAAAGCCTGGACGCGCGGACGATCGTACGGATGAAGAAGCTGGCCGACGGGGAGCCGGAGGGGGTCCTGTCGGCGGCGGTGTATCTGACCGACAGCCGGGAGGAGGGCGCCGAGGCCGACTACTGGATCGGCGTGGTCACCGGCCCGGAGACGGCCGACGACGAACTCGACGCTCTCGACGTGCCGGCCGGGACCTGGGCGGTCTTCGACAACGACGGGCCCTACCCGACCGCGCTCCAGGAACTGTGGCGGGACGTGTTCGCCCAGTGGTTCCCCTCGAACCCGTACACGAGTCGGCCCGGTCCGGAACTCCTGCTGACGAAGCCGGTGGAACTCGGCGAGGAGACCCACTCCCAGCTGTGGATCCCGGTCGAGCGGAGCGGCGCGCACGTCGCCGTGTGAACACCCGTCCGCCGAGCGGTGGGACAGGTCGTAGACTTTTCCTGCCCCCAGGGGCGCATCGGGCAACGGTGGCCGACGCGACAGGCTACAGAAACAGGGCGAACGGGACGTATCGCGGTCCCGCCCACTTCACCCGCATCCGCAACCGTACGCACACCACCGCCCGCGAAAGGTAATCGCGCCCCATGCCACTGGCCCTGCTGGCCCTTGCCCTCGTCGCGTTCGGAATCGGTACGACCGAATTCGCCACCATGGGACTGCTGCCCCAGATCGCCGACGGCGTCGGCGTGTCCGTGCCGCACGCCGGCAATCTCGTCTCCGCCTACGCGCTCGGTGTCGTCGTCGGGGCGCCTGTCCTGACCGGGATCGGGGCGCGCATCGCCCACAAGCGGCTGCTGCTCCTGCTGTCCGCGCTGTTCGTGGTCGGAAACGTCGCCTCCGCTCTCGCCCCGAACTTCGGCCTGCTGTTCGCCGCACGATTCCTGGCGGGCCTGCCCCACGGAGCACTGTTCGGCGTGGGCGCCGTCGTGGCCTCCCGGCTGGTCGCCCCCGAACGCGCCGGGCGGGCCGTGTCGAGGATGTTCCTCGGACTCACGGTCGCCAACATCGTCGGCGTCCCGGCCGGTACCGCGCTCGGGCAGCATCTCGGCTGGCGGTACGCCTACTGCGCCGTCGCCGTCATCGGCCTGGTCGCGCTCGCCGCGCTGGCCGCCTTCGTCCCCCATCAGCCCCGCGGTAACCAGTCCGGGATCCGGCACGAACTGCGGGCGATGGGCAACCGGCAGGTCGCCCTCGGCCTGGCCACCGCCGTCGTCGGATTCGGCGGTTTCTTCGCCGTCTACAGCTACCTGGTGCCGATCCTGACCCACGTGACCGGCCTCGCCGACTCCTCCACGACGTGGGTCCTAGCCCTGTACGGCATCGGGATGACGGTGGGCACACTGATCGCGGGCCCGCTCACCGACCGGGCCCTGCGCCCGACCTTGTACGGGGGCCTGTTCCTGCTCGGCTCGGCGCTCGTGGCGTTCTACTTCACCGTGCACAGCACCGTCCCCGCTCTGGTGACCCTCGTGTTCATGGGAGCGATGGGCGCCCTGGTCACCACCCCCGTGCAGATGCTGCTCATGGCCAAGGCGAAGAACGCCCCGACGATGGCCGCGGCCTCCAATCACTCCGCCTTCAACCTGGCCAACGCCGGCGGCGCCTGGCTCGGCGGCCTGGCCATCTCCGCCGGCTGGGGCTGGGCCTCACCGGCTCTGGTCGGCGCGACACTTGCCGCTGCCGGCCTCGGCCTCGCCCTCCTCGCGGGCTTCACGGACCGGGACACCGGCAGTTCCACACTGATCACGTCCTCACCGGCCCGGACGCCGGCGGAGACTGTGCCGACGACGTCCCACACGCAGACCGGTGGCGACGCCTGACCGGTGACGTCGGCTCCACAGGACCGAGCCGAGCCGGAGGTGGTGGGGGAGCAGATGAGTGGCGACGGCGATCACTAGCTCCCGGTGCTCACCGAGGTGGCCGGCTGCGCGGGCTGGGGCGCGATCAGGTCCAACAGCGCCTCTGTGCCGCCTTGCGCGAGCGCGGCACGTTGCCGTGCGGCTCCCGTCCCCTGGTCGAGCAGCCGCTGAACGCCCGAGGCCACCCGGTCGGCGTCCCCGAGTTCCTCGAGCGCGGGTGTGAGGCGGTCGAGCATGGCGCCCACCACCGCGGCCGCCGGCGCGGACGTGGCGGTACGGGGGTCGACCAGATCCGCGCTCAGACCGCGGCGCGCCGCGTGCCATCCGGCCGCCTGCAGTATCTCGGGCGAGGGGGTCAGGGCGAGCAGATCGCGACGGTCCTCGTGCAGTGCGGTCACCACCAGCGCGCGGGTGAGCCCGGCGAGGGTGACGGCACTGTCGACGTCCAACTGGACATCGGGCGCGCGTACTTCCAGCGTCGGGTAGTCGTCGGACAGCCGGGCGTGCCAGTACAGCTGGCCCCGGTCGGACACGACGCCGGTGGCCAGCAGCGCGGCCACCTGCTCCTCGTAGTGCGCGGCGCCGGTGAAGAACGGCGGCGAGCCGCTGATCGGCCAGCGGCCGAAGACCACGGTGCGCCAGCTCGCGAAGCCGGTGTCCCGCCCTTCCCAGAAGGGGGAGTTGGCGCCCAGGGCCACCAGCACCGGCAGCCAGGGTCTCAGCCGGCCCAGCGCGGCGGCACCGGCCTGCCGGTCCGGCACGGCGACATGGACGTGCATGCCGCAGATCAGCTGCTCGTCGACCAGCCGAGCGGCCTCGTCCCGCATGGTCCGGTAGCGCTCCTGCGCGGTGACAGGTACCAGCGGCGCGCCAGCCAGCGGTGCGCCACCGGTCGCCGCGAGCCGACAGTTCGCGCGGCGAGCGGCGCTCCCCACCGCGCGCCGGAAGCGGGTGAGGTGCGCGGTGACCTCGTCGAGGTCGGAACACACCGGCGTGGCGACCTCCAGCTGCGCCTGGAGCAGTTCGGTGTCGATGTCCTCCCGCCGCACCCCGGGCTCGCGTCCCGCGGCGGCACGGACCTCGCCGATGCGCGGCGTCGGCAGTCCCGTCTCACGGTCGAGCAGCAGGAACTCTTCCTCGACGCCGAGCGTCACACCTGTCGTCATAGGGGTGGGGTGCCCCCGATCCGCCCCGTCACGACAGGAACGCGACCCCGACAGGCGTCATGAGGCGTTCCGCTGTTCCGTGAGCCTGCCCTTGCGCAGGTGGAGGATGCGGTCGGACTGTGTGGCCAGTTGCTGGGAGTGGGTGACGACGATGACGCACTTCCCCTGATCGTGGGCGAGCTCGCGAAAGGTGTCGATGATGCCCTGGGCCGTGTCCTCGTCGAGGTTTCCGGTGGGTTCGTCGGCGAAGAGGATGTCGACGTCGCAGGCGAGGGCGCGGGCGATGGCGACACGCTGCTGCTGGCCGCCGGAGAGCTGCATCACGTTGCGGGTCGCCGTCGCCCTGTCCAGGCCGATCGCCTCCAGCAGGAGCAGGGCACGGCTTTTGCGGTTGCCTGTGGGGGGTCTGGTGCCCGTGATCTCCATGGCGCAGGTGACGTTCTGGAGGGCGGTCATGTAGGTGAGGAGGTTGTACTGCTGGAAGATCGTGGCGGCGTGCTGGTTGCGGTAGCGGCCGAGGCCGAGTGCGGTGAGGTCGTGGCCGTCGAAGCTGATGGCGCCCTTCGTGGGCGTGTCGAGACCGCTGGCCAGACTGAGCAGGGTGGTCTTGCCGCTGCCGGAGGGTCCCAGGATGGTGTAGAAGGTGCCGCGCTCGAAGTCGTGGTCGATGCTCCTGAGCACGGTGGTCCTGCGCCGCTGGCCGGCGTACGTGTGGCTGACGTCGGTGAGGCGCAGCACGGGCGGGGTGGCGGTGGGGCCGGTCATGGCGGATCACTTGCCTTTCGTGAGGATGGTGCGGGGGCTCAGCCGCAGCACGGCGGTCGCCGGGATGGCGGTGGCGAGCAGGCCGATGCCGAGGCCGACGGAACCGACCACGGCGAGGTCCGCCGGATCGAGCGCCACCGTGATCCTGCTGATGGGGTCGGCGTTCTCCACGGGCTTGTCGTTCGGGTCGATGCCCTGATCGAGACCGGTGCTGCCGGGGGCCGGGGGCTGCCAGGAGTTGAGCTTCTTCTCGGCGGCCGAGGCTTCCCTGCCGAGCAGCGACTGTCCGGCGCTCTGGGTCAGGGCCGGGGCGAAGAGTGAGCTGACGCCGATGGCGACGGCGGCGACCACGACGATTTCCAGGGCCTGCTGGGTGACGAGCTTGGCCTTCTTCTCACCCATGGCCAGCAGGACGCCGTACTCCCTGCGGCGCTGCTTGACCGCGAGATCGACCAGGAGGGCCAGGACGGCCGCGCCGGCGACGCCCATGAGCCACATGGCCACGGTGGCCGTGGAGCGGATGCTCTTCAGCGGGCCCGTCATCTGCTGGACGGCCTTGTCGTTGGCGTCGAGCTTGAACCCGTCGAGCGCCGAGCCCGCGACCTGCTTCGCCTTTTCCTTGAACGCGCTCTGTTCGTCGGCGTCCTGGAGAAGGAAGGTCGCCAGGCCCACCTGGAGCGTTCCCTTGCCTCCGGACTCGAGTGCGGAGACACCGCCCACGGTGCCGTACAACAGGTTGGCCGGGCTGAGGTAGTTTTCGGGCTCGGGTTCGGTGCTGGGGCGCGGGTCACGGTAGATGCCGGCCACCGTGAAGTCGACCGTCGTCTTCTCGTCGTTCGACGTCAGAGGGATCGTGTCCCCGACCTTGAGACCGTTCTTCCTGGCCAGCCGCTCCTCGATCAGGAGCTTCTTCTTGTCCCGGTCGGCGGCCGTGAGGTGACGGCCGGACAGGAGGATGAACTTGCCGCTGCGGAAGTCGGGCAGCAGCGAGGAGTCGAGCACGCCGGTGGCCGACGTGGCGCCGGGGCCCATGGTCTGGGTCTTCGGCCCGCCGTCGACCAGCTTGTACCGGCCCTTGAGGAAGGCACGGTCCCACATCGAGTAGGTGTACTTCTGGACCTGGGGCAGCGCACCGAGCCTGTCCACGGTCGCGGCGTCGATGCTCGGTGCCCGCATGCCGCCGCCACCGCCCGACCGGTCCATGTCCATCTCCATGGTGATCTCCGCGCCCACGGAACGTTCGGCCTGCTGCTCGGCCTGGGCCGTCGCGTCGTTGATCAGGACGCCCGACAGCACCATCACGGAGATGACGAGGAAGGTGGCGAAGGTGATCAGGGTGCGGCTCTTGCGGGCCCACAGGCTGAGCCCGGCGCGTTTGACGAAGTTCATGGATATCGCTCTCTCGGTCCCTGTCGGTGGATGGAAGTGCGGTGACCCGCACGGCTATTCGGGGTCGGTGAGGATGGATCGGGGATGCAGGCGGAGGATCCCGATGCCCGGGACGACGGTGGAGACCAGGGAGATGCCGAGCCCGATGCCGGCGACCTTTCCGATGGCGGCCGGCTCGACCCGTACCGCGACCGGGGCTATCTCGGCGCCCCGCGCTCCGGCCGACGTGAGCGGCTTGCCGGTCTGGTGGCCGAGGAACGTGTCGCCCACGTGCTGCCCGGCGAGGGAGCCGGCCACGGCGGCGAGCGCTACGGCGGGCAGCGCGACGGCCGCCACCTCCACGGCGTGCTGGCCGACAAGCTTCCACTTCCTCTCGCCCATCGAGAGCAGCACCCCGAGTTCGGCGCGCCGCTCGCGGATCTGCAGCGTCACGACGAGCCCGAGGACCAGCGCGCCGGCCAGGGCGATCACCCAGACGACCAGGCCGGCGAAGGTGCCGACCCGCTGGATCGGGCGGACCTGGTCGCGGTACGCCTTGTCGTTGACGCGGAAGTCGAACCCGCCTTCGCCCAGGAGCCGTTCGGCCTCGGCGTGCAGCTGCTCGGCACGGTCCGGTGAACCGATCTTGAACACCGCCTCGCTGAGGCTCGCGGTGCCGGTGGTCAGCTGCTGCGCGGCGCGCACCGGCACGTACAGCGTGTTGCCGGGCAGTTCGTGCGGACGCGCCCAACTTGTCGGATCCGGAGTCGGGTCCTGGAAGACACCGACGACCGTGAGCGGCACCGTGCGTTCGCCGTCCGCGGACCGCACCCGGACGGTGTCGCCGACCTTGAGGTGGTTCTTGTCGGCCAGGCGCCGTTCGATCAGCGCGACGTCGTGGCCCGCGTCCGCGGGGGTGATGCCACGGCCCGCCGTGATCTTCGTCGAGCCGTACGAGAAGGGCAGCAGCAGGTCCGAGTCGCGGACGCCGTTCACGGACAGCGGATCCTTCTCGGCCCCGGGTTTCTTCGTCCCGCCTCCGGCACCGCCCGGCCGCGGCGCGTTCGATGTCAGCGGGGTGAAGTCCAACGCACCGGCTCCCACCGGCAGTTCCGGGTTGTAGCGGTGCACCAGGGCCGAGGCACCGAGCCGGTCGGCCAGGGCCGGCGTGAACCCCTTCATCCTGACCGTGACGTCGACGCCGATGGTGCGTTGCGCGTCGGCCTCCTGGCGGGCCGCGGCGGCCTTCAGCAGGAAGCCGCCGAGGAGCAGGACACAGATGACGACGAAGATCGCCAGCAGGGCCGCGGTCCTGGACTTTCTGGCACCGAGGCTCATCCCGGCGCGCTTGACGAAGTTCATGCCGCAGACAGAAGCAGCCCGCCGTTCGCAGTGAGATAAGCGTGTTACAGCGGCATAAGGGCAGGCCCCGGTGCAGGTCTCCTTATCCGGCCGCAATCGCGGCCTTGGTTTGATGACGGCATGAGAGTTCTGGTTGCCGAGGACCACCGTGTGCTCGCCCGCACCATCGCCACCGGTCTGCGCCGCCAGGCCATGGCCGTCGACGTCGCCGCCACGGGCGACGCGGCCGAGCGGATGTGTCTGCTCACCGCCTACGACGTGCTGATCCTCGACCGCGATCTGCCGGTCATGAGCGGTGACGAGGTGTGCAGGCGGCTGCGCGAACTCCAGGATCCACCGCGGATCATCATGCTGACCGCGGCCGGTGAACTCACCGACAGGATCCACGGCCTCACCGAGCTCGGCGCGGACGACTACCTTGCCAAGCCCTTCGACTTCGCCGAACTCGTGGCCCGGGTACGCGCCTTGAGCCGTCGCGCGCCCAAGCCGCCCTCCGCCGTGCTGTGCTTCGGGAGCATCTCCCTCGACAAGGCGCGGCGTGAGGTGTCCGTGGACGGCCGACCGCTGGAACTGACGCCGAAGGAGTTTGCCGTCCTGCACCTGCTGCTCGTGTCCGGCGGTGCGCCGGTGGCGCACGACGAACTGGTCCGCACCGTCTGGGACGAGCACCTCGACCCGCGCACCAGCGCGGTCCGCGCCACCGTCAGCCGGTTGCGCGGCAAGCTCGGCGACCCGGGCCTGATCGCCGCCGACACGGGGGAGGGGTACCGGCTGTGCGACTGAACCCGCGGGCCGTGCTGAGCGGACTGCCCTTCCGCAGTCGCCTGGCCGTCGCCTTCTCCGGGCTCTTCCTGCTCGCCGGCACGGCCCTGCTCGCCTTCGTGGTGCTGCTCGCGCGCTACGGAACGGATCAACAGGTCCAGGGGCTGTCGATCACCTACGCCGATGTGCCGAGCAGTCCTACGACGTCCTTCGCGCCGTCGCACCCCACTCGGCCGGACCCCTTCTCCTCGCCCCAGAGCGACAGCGCCATGATCAAGAAGATCGACCAGACCGTGCGGGCCGTACAGAACACCGCGCTGCGCCAGATGGTGCTCTGGTCCGCCGTCGGCCTCCTCGTCATGGCGTTGCTGGCCGGACTGCTCGGCCGGTGGCTCGCGGGACGGGCCCTGCGTCCCGTCGCCTCCACGACCGAGGCCGCCCGCCGTATCAGCGAACAGAGCCTGCATCAGCGCCTGGCGCTCAGCGGCCCCGACGACGAACTGCACCGCCTCGCCGACACCTTCGACACCATGCTCGACCGGCTGGAGAAGTCCTTCGAGAGCCAACGCCGTTTCGTCGCCAACGCCTCCCACGAACTCAAGACCCCTCTCGCCGCCCAGCGCGCCACCCTCCAGGTCGGCCTCGCCGATCCCCTCCCCGAGGGCCTCGCCGAGGTGCGGGAGGACCTGCTCACCACCAACCGCGAAGCCGAACAACTGATCAACGCGCTCCTGCTGCTGGCCCGGAGCGACCGAGGGCCGGACGCGACCGAAAGCGTGGATCTGGCGGAGGTCGCCCGGCTGGTGACGGCCGAACTCTCCGCTCAGGCAGCCCAGAACGGTGTGCACCTCGATCTCAATGCCGACACGCGGCCGGTCGTTCCCGGAGACCCCGTTCTGCTGCGCCACCTGCTGGTGAACCTGATCCGCAACGCGATCCAGTACAACCGCCCCGACGGCACCGTCCACGTACGGCTCGACACGGCGACCGTCACGGTGACCAACACGGGCCCCCACGTGTCCGCCCAACGGATCCCCGGCCTGTTCGAACCCTTCCGCCGCCTCGACGCGGACCGCACCGCCACCACCGGCCACGGCCTGGGGCTGTCCATCGCCGCCTCCATCGCCGAGGCACACCACGCCACGCTGACGGCACGACCCGGTCCCGACGGCGGACTCGTGCTCACCGTGCGCTTCCCCTGGGCGGCGCAGGGGAAAGTCGTGATGCCGTGATCGTGGGGTCCGGGCGAACTCCGCCAGAGCCGTCGAGTCCACCGAGCCGCCGATTCACCGGAGTTGGCTTCGGTGTCCTCATCGGTGGCCTGACCACCGTGGTGACCGTTGCCGCGATCGGGCGGGCATGGGCTGCTTGTGACGTCGGCGTCAACGCAGGAGCCAACGGCGTGACCTTGCTGTTCCTTGCGCCTCTCCTATGGATCGCCACCGCGGTTCCGTGGGTGATCCTGGACAACACTCTCGGAAGACGTCATCGCAGGACAGCCGTGATGGCAGGGCTCGTCTTCACCTTGTGGTTCAGCTGGCTCCTCGTCACATGGCTCGGGATGCCGGACTCCTACCCCGACCCGCTCTGCCCCGGCAACGTCCCACCCTGGTGGCCGGACTTCATCCCGGCGTGATCGGCACGCGCTACGAGAACCCGCTGTACACGCCCGAGAACGCGGGCGCGGACTCTCAGGACGCCCAGACGCGGTCGGCGTAGTCGAGGAAGTTGCGGCCGAGGATCTTCTCGACGCGTCCGGAGCGGTAGCCGCGCTTCTCCAGGAGGCGGACGAGGTCGCGGAACTGGTCGACGCCGCGCAGGTCCACGACGAAGGGGTAGGTGTCGGCCCGTTCGCCCGCCGCGCCGACACCGGCCGCCCGGCGGGCGGCGACATGCTCGGCTAGCGAGGCGCGATAGGCGTCGAGGTCGTCCACGGCGGTGACGCTGCCGTCGGTGCCGATGCCGACATGGTCCTCGCCGCAGACGTCGACCGCGTGCACGATGTGGTCGACGACATCGGCGGCGGTGGCGTGGCCGGTCGGGTTGAGGAAGGGCATGAAGTAGATGCCGACGAACCCGCCCCGGTCGGCGACCAGTCGGAGCTCCTCGTCCGTCTTGTTGCGCGGGAGGTCGGCGAGGGCACGGCAGCCGGTGTGGTTGATCGACACGGGCTGCCGGGAGTGCCGGGCGGCGTCCAGGCAGGTGTTCTCCCCGCTGTGGGAGAGGTCGACCATCAGGTGGTGGTCGTTGAGGGCCTCGACGACCCGGTGGCCGAAGGGGGTCAGGCCCCGGTTGGCGGTGGCCATGGAGCCGTCGCCGAGGTGGTTGGCCTGGTTGTAGGTGAGCTGGACGACCCGTACGCCGGCCTCCGCGAACCCGGCGACGCGGCTGTCGACGAGGGCCGGGTCCTCTCCGACGGCGACGGCGTTCTGGAAGCCGTAGACGACGCCGATCCGCCGCTCGCGATGGGCGCGCCGGATGTCGTCGGCCGTACGGACCTTGAGCAGGTCGGCCGGGTGTGCGTCGAGGATGCCGTCCCAGACCGCGATCTCGTCCAGCGTGTGCTCGTACGGCGGGAGGTCGCCCATGGTGTAGCCGAGGGTGATGTTGACGGCGGTCAGGCCGGAGGCGCGGGCCTCGGCGATCGCCCGGGCGTCGAGGGCGAGTTGGGCGCTGCCGGGGTTGAGCTGTGTGGCGGCGGCCCGGGCGGCGGGGGTGTTGGGGTTGTCGAGCTGCCCCAGCGCGTTGACGATCATCGGGTGGGCGGCGGTGGTCACTGGGCGTCCTTCTCGAAGTCGGCGCGGTCGAAGCGGCGGCCGCGTTTCACGGTGAGGGTGATGGTGCGCAGGTTGGCGATGTCCCGGAGCGGGTCCTCGTCCAGGACGGCGAAGTTCGCGAGCTTTCCGGCTTCTACGCTGCCCATGTCCGCCTCGGTGCCGGCGGCCCTGGCGCCGATGAGGGTCGCCGCGCGCAGGACGTCGGCGGCCGACATCCCGCAACGGTCGACTAGGAAGGCGAGTTCGCCGTAGAGCGCGGGAAACGGGTCGTTGGGGGCGGTCTCGAAATCCGTTCCGGTACAGACGTCGACTCCGGCGCGGTGGGCCTGGGCGGTGAGCGCGGCGGCCAACTCGCTGTTGCGGCGGGCCCGTTCGACGGACTCGGCGGTGTCGCCCCGGAGTTCGTCGCTGGTCCACATGGACGCGGTGGCGTCAAGGACGGTGCCCCGGCGACGCATCTCGGCGAAGAGCGCGGCCAGTTGGGGGTCGTCGCCCGCGGTGAAACGGTCGTAATCCACGGTGGGTTTCGTCTTGTAGCTGCTCAGCGGCTCGGCGGGGTTCTCGAAGGCGAGCAGGGTGACGTGGGAGACGCTGTCGACGCCCGCGGCGACGACCTCGCCCGGCGCGGCCGGGAAGACGGTGGCGTGCGCCCAGACGGCGATGCCCTGGCGGTGTGCCTCGGCGGTGATCGCGGTGACGGTCGCGGCGTCCAGGTCGGCGTAGACCTTGATCGCGGCGGCGTGGGTGCCACGGGCCAGGGCGACGGCGATGGTGAGGTCGGTGTCGGGGGTGATGGCCTGCATCCAGGGGACGGCGCCGGGCGTGGCGCCCCGGGAGACCTCGTGGGTGCGCGGGTCGTCGAAGAAGGAGGGGCCGGCCATGAGCGCCGCGTAACGGATGTCGGGGCCGGGGATCTCGCCGACCAGCGTGGCCCGGGCGAGGTCGCCGATCTGCCGCAGGTCGTCGGCCATGTCGCGGACAGCGGTGACCCCGCTGTGCACCAGGCGCCTCAGCACCGCCTCGGCGACGGGCCGGTCGGGCGGGGTGGCCAGGTGCTGGTGGGTGTCGATCAGGCCGGGGACGACGAACCTGCCGTCGAGGTCGATGTGGGGCGCGTCGGCCGCGAGCGGGGGCAACGGTTCGCCGTCGCCGACGACGGTGTGGATCCGCTCGCCGTCCGTGACGATCGTGGTGTCCGCACGGGGCCGATCGCCGGTGCCGTCGAAGAGGGTGGCGCCGCGGTAGACCGTGACGGTTCCGGCGGGCGGTGCGGCCCAGGGGGTCGGGGCACCCGGGGGCAGATCGGTCATGGTCACCTTCAGGACGAGGGGTCGTAGGTCGCAGGTCGTCATGTTGTTACGCTCTATGTAACAAACGTTTCGTTCCATGAAAACGCAGATACTGTACTCCGTGGCCGCACCACGGACGAGAGGGATGAACCGCCGCCATGCCCGACGCACCCCCTGTTCCGGCACAGCCCAGGTCGGCCGTGGACAAGGCGCTCGACCTGGTCGAGGCCGTCTCGCGCGCACCGCACCCGGTGCGGCTGACCGAGCTGGCCGCCGAGGTGGGCCTGCACCGTGCCACCGCCTACCGGATCCTGCTGGACCTGGTCCGGCGGGGCTGGGTGCTGCGGGCCGGTGACCGTTATCTGCCCGGCGCCGCCGTGCTGCGGATGTCCGCCTCGGCCGCGGGCAACTCGCTGACCGCGCTGGCCCGTCCGGTGCTGGAACGGCTGTCCGCCGCGACCTCGATGATGGTCAACCTCCAGGTCCTGGAGGAGGGCGGCGCCCGGGTGATCGACGTGGTCAGGCCCGAACGGCTGGCCATGATCAGCCACTTGAGGGGCGAACTGCTGCCGGTACGGCGGTTCGCCGGACCGCTGGCCCTGGTCGCCGCGCTCGAACCGGACGCCAGGACACGGTGGTTGGACGGACTCGGCGACGAAGCCGCCGACGTGACACGGGAGTTGGCCGAGGTGGAACGGACCGGCGTCGCCGTGGAGCGCGGTCGTAACGACAAGTTGGTGGCCTCCGTCAGCCGGGCGGTTGCGCCCGACCCCGGCGCTCCGGTGTGCGCGCTGACGGTCGTGGGACCGGACGCCGAGTTCGACGGGCCGGAACTGGCCTCCGTGGAGCGGGAGTTGCGCGCGGCGGCGGACGAGCTGGGGACGGCACTGACCGTCGGTGCGCCGGAGGCCGGCCGGTGAGCGGTCTGCTCGTGCTGGACCGTCGGCAGACGGCCGCCGCCCTGCGGCCCGACGCCGTCCTCGACGCGGTGGGCCGGGCCCTGGTCTCCGTCGCCCGCGACGAGGTCTCCGTCCCGCCGCGGATCGCCGCCCTGACCCCGACCGGCCTGCTGGGCGCGATGCCGGGTTACGTCCCAGGGCTTGGGCTGGCCGCGAAGCTGGTGACCGTGACCGCCGATCCACGGCACCCCGGACGCGGTTTCCACCGGGGACTGGTGGCACTGTTCGACGAACACGACGGGCGGGCGCTCGCGCTCGTCGACGGCGAGTCGCTGACCGAGGTCCGCACCGCGGCGGTCGCCACCCGCAGCGCGCTGGCCCTGGCCGTCCGCCCCGGTCTCGGCCGGGTGACGGTGGTGGGGACAGGCGCGCAGGCCCGCGCACAACTGGCGCTGCTCGCAGCCGTGTTGCCCGAGGCCGAGGTGACGGTGGCCGGCCGCGATCCGGTACGGGCCGGCGCGGCGGCCGCGCTGTATCCCGGCGCGCGGGTCGCCGCCGGTGTCGAGGAGGCGGTACGCGACGCCGATGTGGTGTTCTGCTGCACCGGCGCCACCGCGCCCGTCGTCCGGCGCGAGTGGCTCGCGCCCGGCGTCCATGTCTCGTCGGTCGGCGGCTCCCAGGGGCCCGAACTGGACCCTGAGACCGTCCGCGACGCGGTCCTGTTCACCGAGTGGACCGGTGCGGCCACGGCGCCACCACCGGCGGGCGCCCATGAACTCCAGGGTCTCGCCCCCGGCCGGCCGGTGATCCTCCTCGGGTCCGTCCTCGACGGCGGCCATCCGGGCCGGGGCGGGGACACCGACACCCTCACCGTCTTCAAGTCCACCGGCCACGCCGCTCTCGACGTCGCGGCGGTCCGGGTGGCCTACGACGTGGCGCTCGAACGGGGCTGGGGCGTCCGCGTGGACCTGTGAGGGACGACGGCCTCGCTCAAGGGACAGGAGGGCTGTCGCCTTCCCTTGGCGTCGGGCCGTCGCCGGGTCTCTCTCCGCGCTCGCGCCGCCACTTCAAGTCGCCCTGTTTCAGGCGAAGTTAATGCGGATGCGGATCTTCATCCATCGCTCGTCATGTGCCGTTGGGGCGGATGTCAACCAGCCCGGCCATGATCGGATGTCTGTGGGCCCGAGCCGCGCGCGTCCTGTCTCAGGACGAGTGATGTGGGCCCTGGGCGCGTACGGACGGGACCTCCGGTGCGCGCTGAGGTGACCGCCGCCGGTACGTGTCAGTGCTGTCGACGCGGGCCCCGCCGGTACGGACGGCCCGGCGCTCGCGTCGGTCCGCGCCGCGGCCACCTCCGGTGAGTGGAGCACGAGGGAGATGGAGACCGGATGACCCAGGAGCCCGAGTCCGGCCCGGACGGTTACGAGGAACAGCTGGAGCGACGCCTCGCCCGGGCCAGAGCCGAACTGGCGGCAGCAGAGCGGGGCGCGGCACGCGCGGAGGCCGGCATGGCCGACTTCTCCTCGGCCACCGTCTCCAAGGACGGCTCCGTCGAGGTCACCGTCGGACCCCGGGGCGAACTGAGCGACCTGCGGTTCCTGGGCGACAAGTTCCGTGGGATGTCGAGCGCGGAACTCGGCGCGGCGATCATCGAGGCGGTCGAAGCGGGCCGCGATCAGGCACGGCGCGAGGCGGCCCACCACTTACGGCCGCTCGACACCGCAGGCCCGCAGGTGCCCGAACTCGCCGGACTCGGCATCGACTGGGCCCGGTTCACGGGCCCGTCCGCCCCCGCGCGGAGCCGCTCCGCCAGACCCGCCGCACGCACCCGCCTGCACGACGAGATCGCTGACGACGAGGAAGACGGAGGCATCCGATGACCGGCCCGTCCTACACATCGAATCCGGCGGCCATCATCGGCGGCACCCGTGTCATCGAGGACCTCGGCAGATACGCCGGCGAGGTGGGCGCATCCGCCCATGCCGCCCTGGCCGACACCGACTGGACCGGCAACGACAGTTACGGGCAGCAGCTCAGGAAGGAGTTCGTGCAGACCCGCGACTCCGTCCTCGCCACCATCGACGCCATCGCCGCGGGCATCTCGGCCGTGGGCGACGGCACCCTCGACAACCTGCGCTCGATCCGTAGCACCCAGGGCGGGATCCTCGACGCCATCCACGAACAACAAGGGCGCACCGGGAGCCGACCGTAACGTGGCCATCGTCGTCCCTCCCAAGCTCAACTGGCTGTTCTTCATCCTCATCGGGGAGAAGTTCCTGGAGGCCAACGAGGACCACGCCTACGACACCAGCCAGTCGTTCGACCAGCTCCGCCAACACGTCGGCGCGCTCAAGTCACGGGCGAAACAAGCGGTGTTGGCTGTGGGGGAGGGCCTCCCCAAGGGAACCGCCGACCAGTTCATCGGGGCGATCAACCAAGTCCTGCCCTATCTCGATCAGTTCGAGGCCGACCTGGACAAGGTGACCAAGAACCAGGTCAACATCGCCATGCAGATCCGCGAGGCGAAGTGGAACATCATCGCCGAGCTCATCCGCCTGTTCATCGAACTCGCGATCCTGGCGGTGATGTCCTTCTTCACCGGCGGCGCCAGCGCGAGTGAGGCGGCGGTGGCACGGGCCCGCAGCCGCGTGTTCATCCTGGAGGTCCTGCTCGAACTCTCCCGCCGTACGCACCTGTTGCCGAGCTTCCTGGAGGCCGCCGAGGAGGCCTTCATGACGCTCGCGGTCCGGCTGGCCATGATGACGGGCGCCCCCAAGGGGCAACGGCCGAAGTCGATCGACTGGGGCGACATCGGTCTCAGCGCCGCGTTCGGCGCCGTCGCGGGGTTCCTCGCGCCGATCTTCGCGAAGACGATGAAGAACGTCACGAACAACCTCAAGAACATCGGTGACCTGGGGAAGAAGTTCGACGACGTCAACGTGGGCGGGGCGAAGCCGCCGAAGCTGAACGACACCGACCTGAATCTGACGAACAAGCCGAAGTCCGGTCCGACGCCGGGACCCGGGACCCACGTCCCCAAGACGACCCCCACGGTCACCCCGCACGTGACGCCGACACCCCACGGCGACGAGAGCTTCTCCGCCAAGGCGCTCGACCAGAGCGGTGAGTTCATCGCGGACGGCGCGTCGGAGACGCTGGCCGAGTCCCTCGTGATGGGCGCGTTCTTCGGTGACTTCACGCCGAGCTGGCAGACGTTCGTCGGATCGGGCCTGAGCGAGCGCTTCGAGGCGGGGGCCGAGCACGCGGTCACCAACAGTGCCGACTGGCTCAAGAACTTCGGGAACCCGCCGACGATCTCCACATCGGTCCCCGACACCGGCACCGGGGACGCCGGCAACGTCGGGCCGAACACTGGCCCGGGCAGGAGCGGCGGCACCAAGTCCGGTGCGGGAGGCGGCCCGCACACGCCCGTGGACACGGACACCGGCAACCACGTCGACACGGACACCGGCAACCACGTCGACACGGACACCGGCACACCTACGAAGGTGCCCCCGGTCGATGTCGTCGACCCACCGTCCCACACGTCCGTCCCGGTCATTCCGCCTGTCGTGGGGTCGTCAACGCCCGTCGTTCCGCCGGTGGTCGGGGCGTCCGCGCCGCCGACAGGCCCTGTGACGGTCACGCCATCCGCCCCGCCCACCGTCCCGACCGTCACCGGCGGCAGTGCTACTCCCGCCCCGCCCGTCGTGACGCACGGCAGCAGCAGCAACGACGACGGCACCGAACTCCCGCCGCAGACGCACGACTTGAACACCCCCGAGGTGGAGCCGGTCGGAACAACTCGGGTCGACCCGCCTCCGCCCCCGGACCAGAACCCTGTTGCCGACCCGCCCGCCACGGAATTGCCGCCGCCCGTGGTGACGTCGGCCCCCGTGACACCCACCGCCGGGACCACCGTCCGACCCGCGGTCACCCACAACGACGTTCCTGCACAGGGGAGTTCGAGCAACGACACGGGCGGCGGCAGTCCGGCCCCGCACCCTGTCCAAGCCCCGACTCCGACCCGCACCCCGACCACGGACACCGGCACGGGAACGGGCACCGGCACCGGCACCGGCAAGGGAAAGGCCGTGGCTCCACCGACACCGGACGCCACAGACCCAGCCCCAGAGCCCGCCCCCGTCACCCGCCCCGCCCCGCTCGTAGGCGCGGCCCACGACGCCCATGCCGACGCCGTACGGTCGTTGCAGCAAGCGGTCGACACCGCCGAAGGGCTCCGCGTGCGTGTCGAAGCCGGCCAGGGGGGCAGCCGCGACGTCCCCGCGCTGCACGACGCGGACGACAGGGTGCGGCAGGCCCAGGAGGACCTCTCGCGGGCGGAGACGCGTCTGCGTGAACTGGGCGAGGTGCCGCGTTCCCCCGCCGACGCCGCCCTGGATCTCGGCTCCGACTCGTCGGCGCAGCCCTCCGCCATCGTCCCCGTGGTGGACCGCTCCGATGCCCAACGGCACTGGATCGCCTCGCAGTTGACCGAGGAGGATCTGCCCCACGGCTTCTCCGCCGCCGGCCTCCCGACGGGCGATGCCGACGTGGACGTAGCCGCCCTGTCCTCCACCGGAACGGTCCTCACCGTCGAGCAGCAGACCCAGGCGGTCATGGGGAGCGGCAGACTGTCCCTGCTGGAGACCGGACTCACGCCCTTGCAGCAGGCCAAGGCGCTGATGCTGCGACCCGGTCCGTGGTCCGGGCACCTCGACACCGCCGCCGCCACGGCCAGCAGGCGTCTGTGGAACGACGCGTTCTCCGACTTCGCGCTGGGTACGCCCGGAGTGCCTCCGGACACCGCACGGCAGTCGTGGGACACCGCCACAGCGCTCGTGCTGCCCCTGGAACTGCACCCCGTGCTCGCGGACTCGCGGCACGCGATCGAGTCGTACCGAAGCGCGGTACGTCAGGTCGCCGACGTGCTGGCCGCGGGCGGGACGCGTGCGGAGGCGATCGCGCGCGCCGACGGTCTGCGCAGGGGTCTCGGGCTGCCGCAGCGGCTGCGGGGCGGTGCCCCCAAGCCCGAGGAGACCTCCGACGTTCCGCAGCCCGTGATCACCGTGAGCGGCGGAACACCTCTCGTCGCGACGACGTCCACCACGACCGGCTCGACGACCGATTCGACAACGACGATCACGGAGGTGCCCTTCGACGGGCTGCTCAACTCCGCGGGCGACAGGCCGACTTCGGTACCTCCCCGCGGCTCGGACGACACTCCGGAGAGGCTCCGTCGACAGCGCCCGCCCCGCAAGAGCGCCCCGCCGAACCGCCGTACCCCCCTGCTCGAACCCATCGACGAGGACACCGAGGCCAGGTTCACCGCCCCGCCGGTCAAGAAGCCCGCCACGCCAGGGCCCACCTGGGTGGTGCACGACCTGGACTCCCGCCGGCCGCCGCGCGTCGACCTCGACCTGCCGCCCGCGCCGTACAGCGGCGGCGGACCCGCGTCGTTCACCGACGGTGCCCGACTGCCCGTCTACATGGGCGGCATCGGCGAGTTGCTGCGCGGCCTGCCGCGCAACCTGCTGCGCCGGTCCTACGCCCTAGGCCAGGGGGACCGCGTCCTGCGCGGCGCCGACCGCGTCGTCGAGCAGCTCGACCTCAACCTCCGCCAGCCGCCCGGCGTCCGCCCCCGTCCCGCGCGCCCCGGCGGCAACCGTGCCGGCGACGGGCTCCTGGACGACGTACGGCACGCCCTCGTCCACAACCCGGGCGGCTTCTTCGGCGACGGGCAGCAGTTCAACTACCGCACGGTGGACGGCAAATCGCGGGTTCTCACGGTCACGGCCCGTCCGTACGGGCAGTGGGAGCGGTTCACCTTCGGCTACGCCAACCCCGTGAAGATCGACACGATGCAGCGCAACACTGCCCTCACGGGCAGGGTCGCGGTGAACAGCACGGCGGGATCCCTCGCGCCCACCGCACCGCTCGGACCGGTGAAGACGCTGTTCGCGCCCTGGGGGCGGGTCTTCGCGCAGTTCTCGTGGACCAAGCGGGTCGAGTACAACATGCAGAACCTCGTCGTGAACCAGAACGAGACCCGCACGACCGACGGTTCGCACGCCCATCTCGACGACGTCTGGTACGAGTTCAGGGTCACCGATCCGTCCGGCCGCCCCGTGGACCGGACCGGCAGGGCGATCAGGCCCGCGTCCGGCACGCGGGGGCAGGTCGCCTTCGGGTTCGCCGTCAGGGACGGGCTGTTCGTGCGCATCGCCGACAGCCTCACCCGGCCCAAACCGCCCGCCGACCGGCTGCCGCCGCGGATGCGGCTGGACCGCGGCTCCAACTACCGCATGATGAACACGGAGAGCTTCGGCCCCGTCGCGCACATCCGGGACTGGGCGCTCCAGCAGGTCGGCACGGACACGGACAGTATGGCCGGCAAGCAGATCAACTCGTTCTTCTCCACCGACGGGTTCCACCGCATGAGCCGGGTCATGGCCGCCGGGACGGTCACGTCGCCACCGCTGTTCAAGGACGACGCGGGGCGCGAACCGCTCGGTGTCTTCTCGGTCCGGGTACAGCCCGGCGAGGCCGTCCTCATCAGCGAGACCACCGCCGCCGAACTTCGGGACATCTCCCAGACGACGGTCCGCAACGAGCGGACCACCGGCAGGTCCTCGGGTATCGACATCGGGGGTGCCCTCGGACCGGCCTTCCAACTTCTCGGCATCGACCAGGGCAAGTTCGACCTGAGGATGCTCGCAGGCCTCAACTTCCGCTACGGCGCCTCCCGTAACCGCGCCTCCGTCACCGGCGGAACCGGCGCCGTGAAGTCGGCCGGACAGGCCAAGGGCGACCCCACGGGCCTCTACCTGGTCCAGAAGACCGTCACCGTCACCGCACCGCCCGACACCAAGGCACCGCTGCCCGACCGCAGGCGCGACGAGGGGAGTTCGACACCCGGCAAGCTGCGCAAGAACCCCCCGCGCACCTGGAGCGAGGCACCGCGCACCCGTACCTTCCAGACGTGGGCCGTGGAGCGGCTCACCCGCACCGAGGCCCGCCGTCTTGCCGGGGAGGCGAGTCCCGCGCCCGGCACCCCGCCCAGGGTGCCGCCGTACCTCACCCAGGACGCGCCGCCCACCCTCGGGATGAGCAGGGTCGAGGAGTTCACGTTCGCCGATGGCTCCTACGTACGGGACATCGACGGCGAGGACCGCACGTTCCTCGACCACTTCAGCGACCAGGTCCTCGAAGAGGTCGCGCGCGCCTACCCGGACCTCGTCGCGCCGCTGTCCGAACTCGATCCCGCCAACCCCCGCTGGCGGGGCGCCGATCACTTCCAGATGGCGGTCTCCAACACCCTGGAGGTGCTCAACACCCTCGCCTTCCACAGCATGGCGGGCAACCTGGAGACGATGATGACCTCGGGGCTGCGGATCTCCCTGGTCGACTCCCGCCGCGCCACCCGTGCCCAGCGTTACGTGTGGATCGACGCCGCTCTGACCGACCGGCGTTTCGAAGGCACGCAGAAGGACCTGCGGCTGCGGTTCAGCGCACCCGGCAGCGAGAACCTCGGCGGGCGGCAGAACAGCGCGCGCGGCGCGCACATCGGCGCGGAGGGGCTGCTGTCGCTGCGGGACGCGGCGACCGACAGCGCGGGCGGCCCGCTGCACGCGGGCACCGGTTCCCTGGGCGTGCGCTGGGGCGGCCGTAGCGACTCGGAGAGCGGTTACG
Organism: Streptomyces sp. N50; assembly: GCF_033335955.1. Taxonomy (GTDB): domain Bacteria; phylum Actinomycetota; class Actinomycetes; order Streptomycetales; family Streptomycetaceae; genus Streptomyces. The sequence goes on along the minus strand of NZ_CP137550.1, from coordinate 450,532 downwards.
GGGCCGCCGCCACGCACGAGGCCATGTCGATCGGCACCAAGGGCACCCACCTGTACAGCTACGAGGTCACCCTGACCGCGCGGCGCGGCGGCTTCCGCCGGTTCCGCGGCCTGCTGCGGGGTGTCCTCTTCCTCAACCTGCTCGGAACGCGGCCGTTCGTCTTCACCGAGCGGGAGAAGAACCTCATCGGCCCGGCCGGCTCCGGGCCGGACGTCAAGCGGCCCTCCGTCGGGCGTGTGCTGCTCGGCGTGCCCGTCGAGCACACGCCCGCCCGTGATACTTCGCGCCCGCACCACCCGCTGCACGGTGTGCCTCTCGTGACCACCGGGCAGGCCGCGCGGGACCTGGCGCTCGCCAGGCGCGGCCTGTTCGAGCGGGCGGGCCGGCGGGGCCGCGAGGAGTACCGGCGTCACCCGTACCTGACCCTCGCCGTCGTCGCGGACCCCGCACTCGGCCGGGCCGCCGAGGACGTCCTCAAGGAGTCGTCGGGCAACTCCTGGATGCTGACGAACCAGGGAGCCCCCGTCCACGACGCGGCGCTGCGCGTGTTCCAGAGCCAGTTCCTGACCGCGAACTTCGACCAGTCGTCCGCCCCGACCGGCTGGCGCGCCTCCGGGCTGTGGGCGAAGGCCCCCTACCTGGACCGCTCCTCGGTCCTCGCCCACCGCAGCCGACTGCGCCCCGGGAGCCTCACCGCCGTGACGGGCGCCATCCCGATCGAGGCGGAGACGACCATCGGCGGTGCCACCCAGGCCTCGGGACGCCACACCAGCACCAGCACGCTGTTCTTCGGCGGCCAGCTCGTCTACCTCAACTCGCACGACACCGGCACCGGGACCACAGGCAACTACGGCCTCGTCGCCAGCCCCTACCGCCTCGACAAGTCCCGCTTCCGGGCCGTCACCCGGACCGCGCTCGCCGAGATCAACCGCAAGGACCAGGGCCGGCAGGTGCTCGTCACCGCCGACGTCGACCACGAGATCGCCGCCACCTCCACCCTCGTCGGTCAACGCGCCACGGGCGTACGGCGGTTGCCCCGCTGGCTCGCCGGCGCGGCCGGGCGGCGGGTCCTCGTCAACGACGGCTGGGTCGGGCACGTCCCGGAGAAGAGCGCCTACCGGATGGGACTGCTCCGGGACCGCTGGGGCGACGTACCGCTCTACACCCGGCGTCGTTGGTCGCCCCAACCCTGGCTCCTGGACAACCCGTTCGGCAGTTTCCCGCTCACCGCGCTCGACACCGCGACCGTACTCAACGATTTCGACCGGCAGTTGAGGCCGCTCGGACTGACGGGCAGCGACCGGGACACGGTGCACCGGCTGATGTCGGAACGCGTCGTGCGTGCCCTCGGCAAGGAGATGACCGGCGGCAGTTCCTCCGTGCCCGCCCGCGTGGGGCGTTGGGGCTCGTCCACCGCCAACCTGTGGATCGGCAGCCGCAAGGTACGGGCACGTGCCGAGCTGATCCCGGTGAAGGTGCCCGTCGGCAGAACCGCACCGGACGGCAGCGGCTTCGGCGGCCTCGGCCACAGCGTGGAGTTCGAGGAGCACCGGAGCGCCGCGGAGACCACGCAGGAGGGCCGCGGCCGCGCCTCCGGCGCCAGCGTCGGCACCACCGTCGCCCAGGGCGCGCACACCGGCAACGACACCGTGCGGATGGCCGGACCGACGTACGCCGAGGTCGGCTCCACTCAGCAGACCGCCGCCCAGAACCAGTCCGAGGGCACCGTGCGGATCGCCACCGCGACGACGACCCAGGGACACGCCGAGTACGTCACCCGCTACCGGATGCGGCTCACCCTCGAAGTCACCGACACCCGCGAACCGAAGACCGGCACCGGCGCCTCCGCCTGGGTGAAGCGGGCCGCGCACCGCACCTGGCGCGGTGTCTCCGGCCGACGCCTGCTGCGTGTCAGCTCCGAGGGCGACGTCGGGGAACTCGTCGAGCACTACCCGCTCAGCCTCATGCGCCCCGACCCCGCCGACCCCGCCGCCGAACGGGACGACCCGCTGGCCCCGCCCGCCCTCGACGCCCCCGGCCCCTCCCGCCGCGTCGCACCGCCCGCCACGACCGGCCCCGGCGGCTGGCTCGACACGCTCCACCCCGACGACAGCATGAAGCCGTTCACCATGCCGCCGGACGGTTTCAAGGTCCGCCGGATCGTCGGCGTCGACCAGCTCCACACCGCCAACTCCCTTGCCCTGGCCGCCGCCTACGACACGTCCTTCCCGCTCACCGACGCGGTCGACGACGACCTGATCGCCCGTGCCCAGGACACCCCGCTCACCCGCGCCGGCACCGGGCCCGCCCAGAACCTGGAGGACGGCACCGGCAACGGCGCCCTCAGCGCCTTCTACGACCGCACCCTCGACCCCGGCGGCTACGAGGTGGCCGGCCTGACCGAACGCGGCTTCTTCGGCGGCGCGGACGCCGACCTCCGGCTGTACTCCCGGCCGCAATTCCGGCAGGCCCGGCTGCTCGCCGTCACCGACGGCATGAAACACGAGGCACCCAAGCGCCATGTGCAGGGCGGTGGCGCGAGCGCCGGGCGCGTCGGGCAGACCGAGTCGTCGCTCGGCGGCGGTCCTGCCACGTCGTCCTCCGCCACCGGCACCAACCAGATGGGCGCCTCGGGACCGGGCGACGTCTCGACCGAGTCCGACACCCTCGCCTCGGCCGGCGACCGCCTCGCGTCGGTGAACGTCAAGCCGAACACCACCCGCACGTTCCTGTTCGCCATCCCCACGACCTGGCTGAGCGTCGCCGCGGTCCATCACCACGTCAAGGACTCCGCGCCGGTACGGGCGATGCGCAGCCCGTTCGGCAACCCGCAGCGCGCCCCGCAGGCCCGCGAGACCGACACCACCGTCCTCGCCTGGGTCCGCGAGGACGTCGCCCGTGAACTGGGCCTCGTCGGCGACGACGGATTCCCGCCGGTGGCGGCCAGGGCGTGGGACGCGGTCACCAAGGCCGACAAGGAGTGGACGGCCGCCGACAAGAAGTACTGGGAGCTGCGCCGTGACGAGGGCCCGCGCCGCGAGACCGCGCTCACCGACGCCGAGAACCTGCTGACCGCCCTCACCGCACGCGACCCCGAGACCCTGCCCCAGGTGATCGCCGCACGGGGCGAACTCGCCCGCCTGGAAGAGGAGAACGACGGCGCGGAACCCGCCCACGACGGCTGGGCGGAACTCCACGACGCGGAACGCGACGCCGCGCATGACCGTGTAACTGCCTTGCTGCGGGCGGCCGATGACGAGGTCACCGCGGCCCGTGCGGCCCGCGACACGGCCCGCGACCAACTGGACGCGTTCACAGCGGAGTTGGGCGAGCGATGCGTCTTCGCCGAGGCACTCGCCGACGAGTACGCACGCGTCCGGGAAGCCGCCGACCGCCTGACCCGCTGGCACCAGCTCGCGGCCACACCGGCGGGACGCGCCCAGCTCGGCGCCACCCCGGAACCGGACGAGGTCGTCTTCCGGGCCCCACCGGCACCGGGCACCGCGAAGGTGCCGGTGACGGAGAAGAAGACCACCGGGACGACTAACAAGAAGACCAGCGACACGGACGCGGAAAAGAAGGATGCGGAGAGGAAGGGCGCCGAAAAGAAGGAAGCGGAGAAGAAGGCCAGCGACAAGAAGGACGGTGGGGAGCAGGACGACGCGGCGGGCGACGCCGAACTGCGCCCCGCGTTCAGCCGCCCGCCATGGGAGACGGCCGGAACCCCGGACCCGTCCCTGCGCCGGTTCGACGCGGCCCAGGACCACCGCACCCTGACCGCCACCGATCCCGACGGCAAGAGCTGGGTGTACGACCTGCACGAACCGGACGGTGACGGCAACGGGTTCTTCACGGCGATCCTCGGTGTCGGGGATCGCGGCGGGCCGACGGCGGTGTCGGAGACCCGGCGCGCCGGACTGGCCGGCCGCGTGGCCCGGAGCGTCGACATGCCCCCGGACGTGACGCTCGACCCGCAAGCGGTGTTCCGTACGGCCGAGTTGACCAGCAGGCTCGGCGAGCACTTCCGGCGCGACCCCGCCCTGTCCGGCACCGTCGAGGAGAACGGCGGCCGGCTGCCCGAAGCCCTGCTCACCGCACTCACCCCCGCCCAGCGGCAGAGCCTCGTACGGCTGCACGTACAGCGCGCCCGCCGTTGGGACGACGCGACAGCGAACCTCGCCGCGGATCTGACGGCGCGTTCCCTCGGAGTGGACATCACGGTCGTGGGGGAGGACGGCAGCTACCGGTTCTTCCCGGGCTCCGCCGACCCGACGGCCGACCCGCTCCGGCAGGTGACCGTCTACCGGCGCGGTGACAGCTACCTGTCGGCCCGTCCCCGGTCCTCAACACCGGTGCCGGCGCCGCCCGTTCGGAGTGCTGAGCCGCCGGGGGAGAAGGACGCCGACGACACGAAAGGCAGGGGCAAGGGCAGCGACTACAAGGGAGCCAAGGGCGACCAGGACGCGAAGAGCAAGGAGAGCAAGGACAAGCCCGACTCGGAGACGCAGGCCAAGTCCGTCGGCGACAAGCAGCCGCCACCCGGCCGGACCGTCCGCGTGGACGGCCGGCAGATGACCCTCCAGAACGTCCGCCCCGACGGCAACTGCCTGTTCGCCGCCATCATCGCCGGCATAGGCGCCCAGCACCCCGGCCACACCGTGCGGGGCAGAACCGTACGCACGATGACGGTCACCGACCTGCGCAACGACACCGCCGCCTGGTACGGGACGTCCGCCGCCGCCCACCAGCACGCCACGCGGGACCCGTTGGAGACGATCGTCCACGACAGGTACCCGGACCTGCGCAGCCTGCGGCCCCTGCTCGCGCAGCTGGGCCTGCGCAGGCACATCCCGCTGACCTCCGCGCAACAGGCGCGAATCCAGGCACAGTTGAGGGCCGAGGGGCTGGAGAACGTCTCGGGTCCGGTGGCGAACGCCCGAAGCCGCGCGCTGACCGACCAGGCGCACGCCAACAACGTGCGCCAACTGGTCCTGCGTACCCTGCACGGCCCCGCAACGACGCGGTCGCGGGCCCTGTGGCGGGAGATCCGCAGCCACCTGCCGACCGCCGTGCCCGCCACCCCGGGGCAGACCGTCACGCTGGGGGAGCGTGGGCTGGTCGACCGCGCGATCCGCTCGCCCGAACTGTGGCACACGCCCTTCTACGACGACGTACCCCTGCTGCTCACCCAGTCGCTGGGTATCGACCTCGTCGTCGTCCAGCCCGACGGCCACGGCGGATCCTTGCTGCACCGCCTCTCCGAGGACGCCAACGGGCCTACCGTGTACGTCGGTTACAACGGCATCGACCACTACGAGACGTTGCTGCCGACGCCGCCGCGTCACGGTCCGGGCGGTGACCTCACCGCCGGTTTCGGCGATCCCGTGCTGCCGAAGCGGGTCAAGGACGAGGAGCGCGACGACGAGGGCGACGTACGGGCGAACCCGTTGTGGATCCCCCTCGACGAGGTGGACCCCGACCTGCTGATCACCGGCAACCGCGACGCGGTGTGGCTGTACACGGTGACCGACGACGGCCGTGTCCTGCTCGGCAGCGAGGCACCCTCGCAGGTGATGGCGCAGGACCGGTTCGACGCGCTGCTCGCCGGCGTCCGCACCCGACGCCCCGAGGTGACGGCGAAGTCGCTGCGGGCGGAGATCGACGGCCTCGGACACACCGGCATCGCCGCCGTGTTCGACGGAGGCGGTCGTACGCGGCCCGGCGCGAGTCGGGTGTCGGGCGAGTTCCGCTGGAGCGAGAGCCTGCGGACGTGGACCGTGAACGACAAGTCCGGCCGCTACATGAGCAAGTCGGTACGGCCGGACATCGACCCCCCGGTCGCGGCCGGCTGGCTGGACAACGTCGCCGCGCTCTTCACCGAGCGCCTCGGCGTCCAAGTCGCCCCGGACCAGGTGAAGTCGAGCGCCACGAAGGCACCCGAGCCGAAGGCCGGAGAAACCGGCAACCGGTCCGCTTCCGTTTCTGTGACGCTGCGTCAGCCCTCGGACGGCGGCGACTGGTTGCCGGCCGCGCTGGTCGACGCCCTGAGGAGGACGGGGCCGGACCCGTTCGGCCGACCGGGACTCGGCGGTCTTCTCGGGGGACCGGACCCGTCCGACGCGCTGCACCGCTGGACCGAGTTCCGGCTCGCGGCCCCGGACGCCGCAGTACGGGTGCCCCGCCTGGCCGCCCCCGACTGGGCGGGTCCGGCGCACACAACGGTGAGGCTCGACGACCTCGCCGCCGTGGGCGTGACCCCGACACCCGACCAGGCCGCGTTCGCCGCACTGACCGGCGCGCTCCCGCTCGGCGACCTCACCCTGACGCTCGCGCAGCGCTACCGGCTACTGCGCCGCTGGGCGGACCGCGACGACCTCCTCACCGAGACCGCCGCCGCCACCGCCGCCCGCGACCTGGGAATCGTCCTGACTCTGATCACGGACGACGGGACGGTACGCCGCTTCGAACCGTGAGGTCGGCCCCGCCCCGACGCGGAGACCACCACGGACTCCCCGGGTCTCGCCGTGCTCACCGGCACCCCGACTACTACTCGCCGAAGTCGGCGATGACCGCGCACGGTTCGACGGCGTGGTCGGACGGTCGGTGTGATCCCTTCGCCGTGCGGCGCCTTCGCGACGACGGACGGATGGTGCCCCGGCTTCGCGAAGGCGAGGACGCCCGCCCACCGTCCGCGACGGATCTCACCGAACCCGGCGGCGGCGCGAGTGCGGCCGAGAGATCCGTACCGACACCGGGAATCAGGCCGCGACGAGCTCCCGCTCGCGGTCCGGCGTCTTGGCCTTGGGCTTCTTGTTCGGCAGCGAGAGCCGGAAGACCTTGTGCCACGCGGAGAACACCTGCTTGGGCAGCGGCCCGGTGACGTACTCCAGCTCGTACTTCTCGAACAGAGCGCGCACCTTCACCGCGACCTCGGCGTACCGGTTGCTCGGCAGGTCCGGGAACAGGTGGTGCTCGATCTGGTGCGACAGGTTGCCGGTCATGAAGTGCATGGCCTTGCTGCCGCTGATGTTCGCCGAGCCCATCATCTGGCGCAGGTACCACTGGCCGCGCGTCTCGCCGTTGATCGACCGGCGCTCGAAGACCTGCACGCCCTCGGGGAAGTGCCCGCACATGATCACCGAGTGGGTCCAGATGTTGCGGACCAGGTTCGCGGTGAACGTGGCGGCGAGCGTGGGGAGGAACGACGGCCCCGACAGCAGCGGGTGGATCACGTAGTCCTTGAGGACCTGCTTGCGGATCTTGCGGCCCACGGCCCTGGCCCGCTCGCGGAACTCCGGGTTCTTGCGGCGGCGCTTCTGCAGGTTCTTGCCGAGCTCCAGGTCGTACGCGGCGATGCCGTACTCGAAGAAGCAGGCGTTGAGGAAGTTCCACAGCGGCTGGCCGAGGTGGAACGGGTGCCACCGCTGGTCCTCGTCGACGCGCATGATGCCGTAGCCGAGGTCGTTGTCCTTGCCGATCACGTTGGTGTACGTGTGGTGCAGCTCGTTGTGCGAGTGCTTCCACTGCTCGGACGGCGAGACGTGATCCCACTCCCAGGTGGTGGAGTGGATCTTCGGGTCCCGCATCCAGTCCCACTGGCCGTGCAGGATGTTGTGGCCGATCTCCATGTTGTCCATGATCTTCGCCACGGACAGACCGGCGGTGCCGATCAGCCACGCGGGCGGGAAGAGCGAGAACAACAGCACGCCCCTGCTCGCGAGTTCGAGCTTGCGCTGCGCCGAGATGACCTTGCGGATGTAGGCGGCGTCCTTCTCGCCGCGACCGGCGATCACCTCGTCGCGGATCGCGTCCAGCTCGCGGCCGAGCTCCTCGATCTGCTCCGCGGTCAGGTGGGCGGTGGGGTCGGTGGCGGTCAAGGTGCTCCTACCGTTCGATGTCACAGGGGCCCGCCGCGGCGGACACGCAGGTCTGGATGAGGACGCCCGGCTCGGCCTCGGTGATCTCGCCGGTGCGCAGGTCGCGGACGGCGCCCGACTTGAGCGGTGTGACGCAGCCGAAGCAGATGCCCATGCGGCACCCGGAGGGCATGAGCACGCCGGCCTCCTCGCCGACGTCCAGCAACGGCGTGGCGCCGTCCGCGTCGACGGTCCTGCCGGTGGCGCTGAACGTGACCTCGCCGCCGTCGCCGGTGACGACGATGCCGGGGCGGAAGCGTTCGGTGTGCAGGCGCTCCTGTACGCCGTGCTCGGTCCAGTGCTCCTCGGCGGCGTCGAGCAGGCCTGCGGGCCCGCAGGCCCAGGTCTCGCGCTCGGCCCAGTCGGGCACGAGTTCGTCGAGACGGGCGATGTCGAGCTGGCCGTCCGTGTCGGTGTGCACCTCGGTGAGCCGCAGCTTCTTGTCCGCGACCAGGTCGTGCAGGTCGCTGCGGAAGATCACGTCCTGCGGCCGTGGCGCGCAGTGGACCATGACGACGTCGACGCTGTCGTCGAATTCGATGTCGCGCAGCATGCCCATCACGGGCGTGATGCCGCTGCCGGCCGTCAGGTAGAGCACCTTGGCAGGCTTGGCCCGCGGCAGCACGAAGTCGCCGGTCGGCTGGTCGAGCTGGATCAGCGTGCCCGGTTTCGCTCTGCGGACCAGGTGGTTGCTGACCTTGCCGTCCGGGATCGCCTTCACGGTGATCGTGAGACGGCCGTCCTGGCGGTCTGTCGGCGAGGTGATGGAGTAGGCACGCCACAGGCGCACTCCGTCGACGTCGACCCCGATCCGCACGTACTGACCGGCCGTGTGGCCACGCCAGCCCCGTCCCGGTCTGATCACGACGGTCGCGGCGTCACCCGTCTCGGGGTGCACGGCCTCGATGCGCCCCCGCAGGTCAGCGCCCGCACGCAGCGGGCTGACCAGGTCGAGGTAGTCCGACGGCAGCAGCGGCGTCGTGACCATCTCCAGCAGTTTCCACGCCCTGGTGCGGAGGGCTGTACTCGTCATGACTCCAGCCTGCTGCGCCTCAAGGCGTAAAGTCCTGACCGCAGGACGTAAATCTGGTCGGCCGAATTGTTCGCAGGGAACAAAATATGAGCCATGCAGTCCGGAGGGCCAGCGAACTGGCCCTGGACGAGACGACGGTCACCGCACTTCGGGCCGCGCTGAGGACCACCGCGGACGAGGTCGTCGAGGCGATCATCGACGAGGTCCCTCCCTACGCCAACGCCCTTTCGGGCCGCATGGGCGCCACCATGCGCCGAGCGGTCCGTACCGCCCTGGGGCACTACCTGGACCTGGCGAGCGGGAAGGCGACGGGCGGCGACGCCGGTGACGCGGCCTACGAGCTGGGCCGCGGCGAGGTGCGCGACGGCCGTTCGATGGACGCCCTGCTCAGCGCCTACCGCGTCGGCGCCCGTGTGGCCTGGCGATGCCTGGCGGCGGGTGCCGTACCCGCGGGTCTGCCCGCCGCCGAGGTCGCCAAGTTCGCCGAGCTGACCTTCGCCTACATCGACGAGCTCTCCGCCGCGAGCGCCGCGGGCCACGCCGACGAACTGACCGCCCGGGGCAGGGACCACGAGCGCCACCTGGAACACCTGGCCCGCGACCTCCTCGCCGGCGCGAGCCCGGACGTGCTGCTGGCCTCTGTCCAACGGGCCGGGTGGCAGCCTCCGGTTTCGCTGACCGCGGTCCTGCTGCCCGCAGCCCAGGCCCGGCCCGCCTACCGCGCGCTCGACCCGGGCGCCCTCGTCCTCGACGATCTGCCGGACGCCACCGGTGTGCTGCTCGTCCCCGATGCCGACCGATCGCATCTCCTGCGGCAGCTGACCGAACGTACCGCCGTGGTCGGCCCGGCCCGGCCATGGACCCGTGCGTCGGCCTCGTACGAACGAGCCGTACGCGCGCGCTCCCTCTCCTCCGACATCCGCGACACCGAGGATCATCTGCCCGAGCTGGTGCTGAGCGCCGACGCGGACGCGTTCGCAGACCTGCGTGCCCGAGCCCTCGCCCCCCTGCGGACCTTGCCTGTCGCGACCGCACGGCGGCTGGAGGAGACGCTGCGGGAGTGGCTGCTGCACCAGGGCAGACGGGACGAGGTGGCGGCGGCGTTGTTCGTCCATCCCCAGACGGTCCGGTACCGGATGTCGCAGCTGAGGGAGCTGTTTCCTGACCTCGCATCGCCACACCGGGTCCTCGAACTGACCCTGGCGGTCGGTCTTCGGGCCGACTGACGGGTCTTCGAGCGTCAACGACCGCGTCCGCGAGCAGTCAAGGAATCCTGCCTCGTTCTCGGCGGCACCAGCTGACTCATGCGTCCCGTCGAAGAGCGGCACGAGCCAGCTAGCTGGGACCGGGGGCTGACGGGAGAACCGGACACGGCCTCGGAAAGCCTGTCGGGGCGCCGTCTCTGAGAAGCGCGGTGGCGGATACGGCTCGACAGGATCCGGCGGACGATGCACACGGGCCCGCTCATCGACGCGCTCATCGCTGTCGCTGACCTCGGCGGGGCGGCCAGACCTGGGTCGCGAGGGGGACCGGGCCGCTCGCGCCGGGGACCACCGTTGGCTCTGCCACGACCCCGCGCCTCCCTTCCGATCCGACAGGCCGACCGGACGACCGAGCGAGCACACCGCGCGAGGGATGATGGGGAGGGAATGACGGAATGTGAGGTGAGGAGCTTCTATGGCGACGCGGGTTCACCGACCCCGTGAGGACGCGGAGTTCGATTTCATCCTCGGGATGAGCGGAGTCCCGGTCCTCGCATACTTCACCGGGACATGGCCCAAGGCCATCGAGCCCTGCCGGGTGATGGACCTCGTCGTGGGTGGTATCGCCGACGACTGCACGGGCCGCCTGACGGCCGTCCGCGCCGACATCACGCGTTGTCCGGCCGCGACCGAGCGATACGGGATCACCGGAGCCCCGTCCTTCGTCCTGCTGAAGGAGGGAGAGGCGGTGGCGCAGGGCACGGGGCCCATGACCACCGCCGAGTTGCGGAAGTTCCTGGACGGTCACCTCTGAGAGGTTCTGTCTCATCGGTGTGTGTTCGGTACGGTCAAGGTCCCGAGCAGTACGGCCGATGTCCGCGCGGCGGACCGAAGAGGCGGACCACTGAGCGCGTCTGTTGCCCGCACAGCGCGGGGCGATGGCGCGGGCCGTGGTCACCCGGAACGCAATGTCCGGGAGGGTAGCTCGCCGAAGCGCGCCCTGTAGCGGGACGCGAAGCGGCCCAGGTGGTCGAAGTTCCAGCTCGCGGTGGATGTGGCCGGAACGAGACGCCGCTCCGGGCTGATTCAGGAAGTTCTTGAATGTCGTCGGCGGTCGGTGGCCGGGCGGCGGGTATTCCGTCGGCCGATGACAGACCCCTGAGGCGCTCGATGTCTGTCCCTGGCAGTGGCGCGTGCCATCTGCACCGCGTCGGCGGCCAGCACTCGTACGGTGTCCACGGACCGGCCCGGTGAGGTCGTGTTGCCGGACTGCTCACTCTTCCGCGTCCTGCTCCACCGTTGGACATGGCACCGCATCCGCAGGCGACCCTTGCGCCCTTCTTGGTCGGTCGACCTGCGCACGCGGAGCGGTCTCAGCCACCACACCCCCAGCAGCTGGAACGGACGTCACCGTCCATGCAACGGCTGAAGCCGCCGCCCCGGCGAACCTCTGTGGTGACAGCACCAGCCAGGGACAACTTGTCCGTGGTTAGAACCGCCCTTCATCCGGTTCCCGGTTCGCGTCAAGATTGTGCTGTCGAACAGAGGAGGTCGGACGATGGACCGGGCGTTGCTGGCGGATTTTCTCCGAGCGCGTCGTGAGGCGTTGCAGCCGGAGGATGTCGGGCTTCCCCGCGGGCAGCGGCGCCGCACCGGCGGGCTGCGGCGCGAGGAGGTGGCGGCGCTGGCCGAGATGTCCGCCGACTACTACAGCCGCATCGAGCAGCAGCGAGGTCCGGCGCCGTCGGAGCGGATGCTCGTCGCACTCGCCCGGGCGCTGCGTCTCGACGAGAGCGAGCGTGACCACCTCTTCGTCCTGGGCGGGATCCCGGCACCGCGACGGGTTCTTCGGGACGATTGCATCGGTCCCACGATGCTGCGGATCGTCGCCGGTCTCTCGGACGTGCCCGCGATCGTGCTGTCACGGCTCGGCGAGGCGTTGCTGCAGACGCGCCCGGCGGTCGCTCTGCTCGGTGACTACACCCAGTACTCGGGCTTGTCCCGTTACCTGGTCTACCGCTGGTTCACCGGTGACCGGCGGGTCCGTGGCCTGTACCCCGTCGAGGACCATCCGATACGGGGCAGGGTCTTCGCCGCGGAGATCCGGGACGCGTACACGGCGGATCCCACCGGGAGGGCCGGCGAGATCGTCGCGGCGCTGCTGGAGGTCAGTTCCGAGTTCGCGAACATCTGGCGGTTGCACGAGGTGGGAGTGACCCATCATCACGACCTCAAGCGCTACCTGCACCCCGAGTTGGGGGAGCTGGAGCTGTACGCCGAGATGCTGTTGGATCCGGAGCAGCATCACACGCTCCTGGTGTTCACAGCCGTGCCCGGTTCCCCGAGCCACGGGAAGCTTCAGCTTCTGACCGCCGCCTAGCGGCTCTCGTCCCTCACACATCTGAAGGCACTGTCTCGAAAGCCCAGGCGTGCCCAGGCCTCGCAATGCTTCAAATTTGAAGCACATCCCCAACCGTGAAAGGCGGCATTTGTCATGAAAGCAATGCGTTTCTATGAGTACGGTTCTCCGGACGTCCTGCGTTACGAGGACGTGGAACAACCGGTCCCCGCGGCCGGGGAGGTCCGGATCCGGGTGGCCGCGACGTCGTTCAACCCGGTCGACGGCAACATCCGCGCGGGCTTCATGCAGGGCCCCATCCCGGTGACCCTGCCGCACACCCCCGGCATCGACGTCGCGGGCACGGTCGACGCGCTGGGCGAGGGAGCGGACCGGGTCAGGGCGGGTGACCAGGTTGTCGGGTTCGTGCCGATGACCGGTGCCGGCGCGGCGGCGGAGTACGTGCTCGCACCGGCCGGCCTGCTGACGGCGGCGCCCGCGAGCATCCCGCTGGCCGACGCGGGCGGGCTGCCGCTGGTCGGGCTCACCGCCTGGCAGGCCCTCTTCGACCACGCCAAGCTGACTGCCGGTCAGCGGGTGCTGATCAACGGTGCGGGCGGCGCCGTCGGCGGCTACGCCGTCCAGCTGGCCAAGCACGCCGGTGCACACGTGATCGCCACGGCCGGGCCGCGCAGCAGTGAACGCGTCAGGACGGCGGGTGCCGATGAGGTGTTCGGCCACGGGGTCCCCGAACTGTCCGCGCTGGTCGACGTCGTGCTCAACCTCGCGCCGGTCGACCCGATGGAATTGGCCGCGCTGACCTCCGTGGTCCGCGACGGCGGCGTCGTGGTGAACACGACGGTGTGGATGCCCGCGCCCTCCGACGAGGAGCGAGGCGTGCGCGGGGTCAACCTCTTCGTCAACAGCGACGCCGCGCAGCTGGCGAGGTTGGTGACGCTGGTCGACTCCGGAGCACTGCACGTCGACATCGCTCGCCGGGTGCCGCTGGCCGAGCTGCCGGCGCTGCACGCGGAGGCCGCAGAAGGCACGCTCACCGGCAAGGTCCTCGTCCTTCCCTCCGCCGCCTCTCTCACCTAGGCGATCTTCTCCGGCACGGCGATCGCGTCGCGTCTCCCAACAAGCGGGCCATCGCGGGGGACTGCGCTCTGCCAGGCCTGGCAGAGCGCAGCTCCGGCACATTCATGCCGTCCACAGCCGGATCCTGGCCCGGGACTCCACCGCTCCTCCACATCGCACCAGCTCAGACCCATGAGCCGCAAAGGCAGGACAGTCATGCCACTCGGTCTCGACCCCGAGTTCGCCCAGGGTTTCGCCCCCATGGCCGAGGCCATGACGCACGCCACACCGCCGGCGGTAGGCGACGTGCCCGCACGCCGCGCCATGTGGGAGCCGATCGTCGGCGCCGCCTCTGCGGGCCCAGCCGATCCCGACCGACGTCACGACCGCCGAGCACCACGCGACCGCCGACGACGGCACACAGATCACCATGCGCTGGTACGCCAAGACCGGCGCCGCAGCGGGGCCGGCGGTGCTGTTCTTCCACGGCGGCGGTTACATATTCGGCCCCATCGACCTCTTCGACGGACCGGTCTCGCGCTACGTCTCCGCCAGCGGGGTGCCGATTCCGTCGGTCGACTACCGCCGGGCCCCCGAGCATCCGTTCCCGACGCCGGTCGAGGACGCCTACGCCGCCCGGCGCTGGCCACCGCATCCGCACGGGTGCGCCCCTCAACGAGCCCGACCCGGCCACCTTCTACGGCGGCGACCACCGCGGCTACACCGACTTCCCGGCCCTCACCACCACCGCTGCGAGTTGAATCATGACGACTTTCCTCATCAAGCCCGACGACAGGACCGTCACCATCACCGTCCAGCAGCGAACTCTGACAGCGCCCCAGGACGCCTTCCGCACCCTGGCCCCCGTCGACCTTCCCACCGTCTTCCGCCCGGTCTTTCCGTTTCCCGGGATCAGCGGTGTGAAGAACCAGACCGAGGCCTGGGACCACGCGGGCGCCCGAAGGAACCCGCAGTTCGACGACGGCTCCCAGGCCGACGAAGAAATTACCGAATACACGCCCGGATCCAGCTTCGCCTACCAGCTGACCAACTTCACGAACGTCCTCTCCCGCCTCGCGGCCGGAGCTCGGGGCGAGTTCAACGTCAACCCCGACGGCGACGGCACACTCATCCGCTGGACCTACGAGTTCAAGCCGCTGCCCGGCCGACGCTGGATCCTCGCCGGCCCCTTCACCCCGCTCTGGCGCCGCTACATGGCCGCCGCCCTCGACCGGTGCGTCCACGTCATCGAAACGGAGAAGAACAGCGAGCCGGTGCCGCCCCGGGCCGGCTGACGGCCCGAAGCAGCACGACATCAATATCCCGATGGGTGTCGTCGGGGGTGAAGGCCGCGATGTCAGCAGGTGTCCGGAAGCGGGCAGCGGAGGCCTCGACCTGGCGACCGTGGGCTTGCTTGGCGCTCGCGCTCATCAGCCACGTCGAGGCGAATCACTACGCAGGATGAAGAAGGGCTCACTCTTCGCAGGACAGAACCCACCTCGGCGGCCACATGCTCAGATATGAGTTACGCAGCGACGTCTCCCGCGCGGATTCGCTCTCATGAGCTGAGATCTCCCGGACATTCGGGACACCCTCGCCGAATTCCCAGCCGTCAGCGCTACTTGGGACGACGGCGGCCGAGAGCGCGCGTGAGTTCACCGACCGGCGCAAGCACGTGTCCGCCATCGCCCGCGCACCACCACACAGCCTCGCGTTCCCGCTCCGAGCCGTGGACGCCGAGGTCATGTCGGGGGCACACCGGCCAGACCTGCCAGGTCCATTCGAGCAGGCTCTCCTGGATCAGGATCGCCAGGCCGGTCAGCGCCATGGTCGGGTCGTCGCACATGTTCGGCAGGATGGGGCCGCCCCAGTTGAGCCGTGCGCCATCGGCCAGCCGGACACCGGCTCCCACCGGGAACCAGTCCTCCAGGATCTCGATCTCCGGTTCGCCCTCGATCCCGCGCGTGGGCAGGTCGCGGGCCACGATCCGCAGCGCGGCGCGCAACATCTCCAGACGCTCGGGAGCGAGGTCGAAGCCGGGATCGAAGCCCGCGTCGTCCAGGATGCGCTGCGCCAGGGCTGTCATCTCCGCCGGCGGCACCTCGGCCGGGTTCCGTTCGACGACCTCCAGGATGGCGTCGGTGCAGTGGAACCAGTCGAGCAGTTCGCAGGCGAGGGCGACGACGTCCTGTGGGTCGAGGCTGTCCTCGCGCAGGCCGAGGTAGACCCTGCGCGTCAGCTGGTCAGCATCCCCTTCGTACTCAGCCATGGCGTCGCTCACCAGCCCAGTATCCCGACGCCGCATGGTTCCCCGCTGCCTGGTTTTTCGGCAGGACGCCTGACGCACTCACCAGCGGAACCTTGACCTCGTCACTTGATCGCGGCCGTGATTCGAAAGGAACCGTACGCAATACCTTTCGCCTGGCGACGGCCGCGGCTTGCTGAAGGGTGGGGGCGAGAGCGGCCCGGGTGACGTGCGGTGGCCGGGCGTCCCGGCCGGCCACGCCGCCGCCCGGATTCGCTGCTCGGCGACAAGGGCTACGACCCCCCCGCCGCGAGGAGTTGCGCAAGCGCCGGGTCCTGTCGGCCAACTCTCGCCGGAGCGCCCCGAACATCAAGGGCCCGGGCAAGCTCCGTCACGTCGTGGAACAGACCTTCGCGCTGCTCCATCAGTTCGTGCGTCTCGCAGTCCGCCGGGAACGCCGAACCGAACTCCCAGCCTCCTTCGTCTCGTTGGCCAGGGGGCTCATCTGCCGGAGGCGCCTGAGGAAGCACCGATCATGATCGCGGGACGAGCGCCACCCATGAGCAGGTCGAAGAGTTCGTCGAGCCGAGCCGCATCCCCTTTCCCGACAGACCGGCGTGACGCGCGCCTTCTGTGTCATGTGACGATCGCTCGCTCTGTTGCTCAGCGCTTCTTGGTGGCTCGGTGCACGAAGGCGGGCGGGAGGTTCGCCCACACCACCTTCGAGCGCTCCAACCGGTCGAAGCGGCAGGCGAGTTCGGCGGTGAGGTGGTGGGCGGGCGGAGTCCAGGCCGCGTGCAGATAGGCGAAGGTGGTGAACCGGCCGCCAGGCGTGAGGACTTCGGCCACGGCGTCCAGGATGTGCCCGCGCTGTTCCCGCGGCATGACCGTCCACGGCAGTCCGGAGACCACCACGTCCGCTGGTTCGCCCACCGTCGCGGTCAACTCCTCGGCCGAACCCCGTATGACGGTCAGCCGTGCGTCGCGCCGGGTGGCGGACAGCCGTGCCGCGAGCACTGGGTTGAGTTCGATCGCGACGAGCCGTGCGCCGGGTCCGAGCCGGGCGAGGATCGCGTCGGTGAACACCCCGGTACCCGGGCCGAGTTCGACCACGGTCCGGGCCTGCTCCAGGCCGATGCCCTCGGTCATGGCGTGCGCCAGCCGTCGTGAACTGGCGGCTACGGCACCGGTCATGAGGGGGCGTCTGAGGAACTCGGTGGTGATCGACATGGCGGCCATGGTGGGAGCGCCCCGGGTGGCCGCACGTCGTATCCCCGGCCGGTGCGTGTACGACCGGGGGAGGACCCGGTGACGCCCGCCAGGACGATGCAGGCGAGCGGACTCCGGCCGTAGCGTGAGGCGGTGCAACAGCTGATCGAGACCTTGTCCCGCCTGCGGCGCGGATATCCGTGGCTGTCGGACCTGCTGCTGATCGTCCTGGTTGCCGTGCCCCCGGTGATCCGCCCCCAGCCGGGGTGGCGTCCGGTCTGGGTGCAGGCGGGCGTCTACCTGGTCCTGGTGCTGCCTCTGCTGTGGCGCCGCCGTCGGCCGGTGCTCGTCGCGGCCCTGGTGACAGCCGGGTTCTGGGCGCAGTACCTCGGACAGGTCTGGGGACAGGAACCGGGACGCGGCGCCGTCGCCCTGGCCGCGGTCCTGGCCACCCTCACGGTGCGTGGCCTGCGTCGGGCTGCCGCGGCGACAGTGGTCTGTGCGGCCGGTTGTGTCCTGCTGTGGATTCCCGCGTGGCAGCGGGACTACGGCGGCCCGGGCGCCCGGGGGGCTCTGCTCACTCCGCTCGCGGTGGGGCTCCTGTTGGCCGGGGCCTGGGTGTTCGGCGAGTACGTCCGTGCCCGGCGCGCCTATATTGCCGAGTTCGAGCGGCGGGCCGTGCTCGCCGAGTCGGAACGCCTTGCGCTGGCCAAGGTCGCCGTCGCCGAGGAGCGGGCGCGCATCGCCCGGGAGATCCACGATGTCCTCGCGCACGGTGTGAGCGTGATGGTGCTGAACGCCGAGGGCGGCAGGCTGATGCGGCAGGTCGACCCCGCCGTCGTCGATCGCACGCTCGACGTCATCAGCGCGACCGGCCGTGAGGCACTGGGCGAACTCCGCCGTTTGCTGGAGGTGCTGCGTACCCCGGACGCGGACGCCTCGATCGGCGACTCCGGCTCCGGCGCGGCCGGCGAACAGCTCGCGGCCGATCTGCGGCGGCTGGTCGAACGTCTCAACTCGGGCGGCAGGCGCGCCCTGTTGGACGTTCGTGGGGAGCGCGGCGGCCTTCCGGCGGATCTCATGGTGCAGACGTACCGCATCGTGCAGGAGGCACTCACCAACGTGGTCAAGCACGCGCCGCCGGACTCCTCGGTTCATGTGCAGGTCGACACCGGTAGACAGGTGCCCGAGCGGCTGATCCGCGTCGAGGTGGAGAACTCGGCCGGAGCCGCCGGACGTCCCGCACCGCTACTCCCGTCGGGTCGCGGACTGGCCGGGATGCGCGAACGTACCGCCCTGTACGGCGGGCGCGTCGACGCCGGGCCCACACCCGACGGCGGCTACCGGGTCGCCGCAACCCTGCGCCCCGGCAGGCCGGAGCCCATCAGGGCGACCCCATGAGGGACCCGGCCCCGACCTCGCAGCGCACCGCGCCGTCGTCGCGGGTGCTGATCTGCGACGATCAGGAGCTGATCCGGATGGGGCTGCGGATGGTCGTCGACAGCCAGCCCGACCTCACCGTGGTGGGCGAGGCCGCCGACGGCGCTGCGGCGATCGCGCAGGTGGCCGCCCTGAAGCCGGACCTCGTCCTGATGGACGTCCGTATGCCCGGTCTCGACGGACTCGCAGCGACCGAACACCTCTGCGCACAGCCCGATGGGCCCCTCATACTCGTCGTCACCACTTTCGACCTCGACGAGTACGCCTACGCGGCTCTGCGGGCCGGCGCGAACGGTTTCCTGGTCAAGGACGCCCCCGCCGAGGAGATCCTGGTGACCGTCCGTGCGGTGCTGAGGGGCGAGGTCATGGTGGCGCCGTCGTTGACCCGGCGCCTGGTCGAGCGCTTCGTCCTGCATGCCCCCGTGTCCGTGTCCGCCCAGCGTGGCCGCCTGGCGGTTCTCACCGAGCGGGAACGGGACGTCCTCGGGCTGGTGGCCCGGGGACTGGCCAACGGCGAGATCGCGGGCCGCCTCTTCGTCGGGGAGACGACCGTGAAGACCCACCTCGGCCGGATCCTGACCAAGCTAGGCCTCCGGGACCGTGTCCACGCGGTGATCTTCGCCTACGAGAGCGGGCTGGTACGGGTGGGGGACTGAGCGGTGACGGACGTCCCGCCCGGTGGTCGCGCGTCGTCGCGGTGAGCGTATGAGAGGTCGTAGCCCGCCCTGTGTCCAGAGCGGATGGGGAAGCTCACGGGCTGGATTCCTGGACCGTACAGGGTGTGTCCGGAGCCCTTACTTCGTGCCGGGGGCCAGCAGTCGGCGCATGCGCTCGTATTCGGCGGCCATCTCCGGTGTGGCGAGGATGTCGTCGAGGTCGGCGGAGACCTGGTGGTCGACGTCCTCGATGGAACGGATGGCGAGTTCGTAGAGTTCGCCACGCCGGTTCTGTGCCAGGTAGCTCTTCCAGTGCGCCAACGCACTGATGACAGTGAGCACTCCGGTATCGAGATCGTCATCGACCAGGATGCCGTCGTAGATCGTCGCGAGCTCGTCGTGCAGCTCGGTGGCGCTGATGGTCAGGACGTTCGCGCCGGCGGTGGTCAGTGCCGCCCGCGCCTCTTCGGTGAGTTCGTCCTCGGCGGCACCGTGCAGCAACGCCGGCCGCACCAGGCGGGTCATCGTCTGCTCGCCGAAGGCGCGAACGCTGTCCTCGGTGGCTCCGGTGATGAGCTGGAGGATGCCGGCCTCGAGTTCGCTGTAATTCACGCCCGCAGTTTAGGCGGGGTGAGCCCGGGACTCGCACCGAAGGGGCAAGGGATGAGCCTGAGGGCCTGGTGCGCTCGGCTTCACCTGCGTCGCCGGGCCGCGCATCCCGGTGAGGGGAGCAGCAGTCGGCCGTGTGGCTGTCCGGGGATGAACAGGTCGGTGACAAGGCTGTGGTTTCCCGGAGCTCGCCTTTGTGTGTTCCCGTGGTGCGTGGCGCTCATGGGAATCTCGCGCCGGTGGAGCATCGCTCCGGGCGGAAGCCTGCCGGGGTCTGATCCCGGTGCGGGCAGGGCGTCGTGTGCCCGGAGCGACAGTTCGGTTCTCCGCAGGCGCGGGTGCGGCGGTTCCTGGAGGTCGGTGGAGATGCCGCAAGAGCATGACGGATCATCAGGTCCGTCAGTTCTTGCGGCATCGGGAACGAATCACTCACTCACGGCAGGCTCAGCTGAAGACGAAGGGGCCGGGTGACTGAGCGGCGTTCGACGTGCAGGTGACGGAGATGCCGAAGATGACCATCTTCAGCGAACCCTTGAAGAAGTCCAGACTGTCGCCGACGGCCACGGTGCCGGGTAGCGGACCGACGGTGACCGCTCCGCCAGCGGGTATGGCCGGGTTCACGGTGCCGCTGAACACCCGGTTGGCACCGGTGGAGTTGGTCATGGTGAGCGTGGAGCTGATGGAGTTCGCCGACAGGGCGAGCGGCGTGGTGATGGCGGTGGAACTGAGGGTGACGGTGGCTGACGTACTGCTGACCTGGGTCGCGGTCAGCGTGGCCGCGCCGCCGCCGAAGATGCCGCAGGCGGCGGTGATGGTGGCGGAGCTCGGAGTGACCGCGGCGGACGCGGAGGGCGCGAGGGCCAGCGTCGTGGCGGCGATGACTCCAGCCGTGAGTGCCGCACCTGTGGTTAATCGCTTCATGGGGATCGTGGTCCCTTCCCGGTGGTGGGAGTGCCATGTGTGGGATGGCGACCCCGGGCCGAGTGGGTGCGGGCACACTGCGGGGGATCGAATCTGACGGTCCGTCGGAACTTGCGATCCCCATTGATACGCGAGCGACACGGAACGGCATAGTTGAAATCCGGCCGACTGCGTACGCGAGGCTGAGGACCGGATCGGTGACGTGGGTTGCCTGGTGTGCCGAGGGGCTGCGGGACCGGTGTGCACGGCGGGGCGGTTGCGTGGCCTGTACGGGATCGTGCGTCCCTGCCTCGAACCAGCCGTCCTGTCACCGGAGTTGGAGTTCCAGGTCGCTGACGTCGCGCCCCCGCCCCGCCTGAAGTCGGTGGTGCCCTGTCGGTCCAGCACAGCCACGCCGGTGGGGCAGCCCGCGATCCGGCCGCCCCGGCCATCGCAGACGGCGCGAAGACCTCGCCTCGTCCCACCGCCCTGACGGTGGCGGTGGCACCCGCGATAACCGCTGGTTCACAAACACTCCGCCCCCCACCCCTGCTCGGTCCCCGTGAGTGGGGAGTCCCGGTGCCCGGCGTGAGAGGTGCGCCTGCCTGGCCGTCATGGGGGCCACTTCGTGATTCATCGGATGAATGTGTTGACGTACCAGTGGATGGCGCATAGAACATGTGCGGTTCGACCGGTGAGGACAAGGCAAGTTTCCGCTGGCCACTCTGAGGAGCCGTTCGATGTACGCGAGATTGATCAGATGTCTGCTGCCTTTACTGCTTCTCCTTGGGCTTGCGACGGGAACGTCGCCCGCGGTGGCCGCGCCCGCATCCGCGGCCCCGACGGACGTAGCCACCCCCGTCTCGCCCACACCGCCCATGGGCTGGAGCAGTTGGAGCGCGCTGCGCGAAGGCAGCGGCCTGACCCAGGACGGGATCAAGGCCCAGGCGCGGGTCATGCACGACAAGCTGCGGCGCTACGGCTACCGCTACATCAACATCGACGCCGGCTGGTCCGACCATCTGGACGCCTACGGGCGAAACGCCTGGGACACCGCGCGATTTCCCGACGGAATCCCCGCCCTCGCCGCGTATCTGCACCGCCTGGGGCTCAAGTTCGGCATCTACCTCACGCCGGGCATCCCGATCGAGGCGTATCAGAAGAACCTGCCGGTCCAGGGCACTGCGTACCACATGCAGGACATCGCGGATCCGACACAGCCCGGCAACACCCACAACGACTCCTACCGCATCGACTTCAGCAAGCCTGGAGCGGAGGAGTACGTGCAGAGTTACGCCGACCTGTTCGCCTCCTGGGGCGTCGACTACATCAAGATGGACTTCGTCGGCCCCGGCGGCGGCCTCGTCCCCGCCGACAACCGCCCCGAGATGCGAGTGTGGCACCAGGCGATCCTCGCCACCGGTCGTCCGATGCACCTGGAGCTCTCCAACTCGCTCAGCATCGCCGACGCCGCCACCTGGCAGGCCACCAGCAACGGCTGGCGCACCGGCGGCGACATCGAGTGCTATTGCGGCGTCAACGGATCCAGTACCCCGCTGACCAGCTGGCAGCGGACGTCGGCCCGGTTCGACCAGGTCGCGGCCTGGCAACCGTTCGGCGGCTCCGGCGCGTTCAACGACTACGACTCGATCGAGGTCGGCAACGGCAGCGACGGCGGGCTGACCCCCGACGAGCGGCAGACCCAGCTGAGCCTGTGGTCGCTGGCCTCCTCCCCACTGCTGCTGGGCACGGACCTGACCAGGCTCGACGCCGCCGATCTGAAGCTGCTGGCGCATCGTGAGGTGATCGCCGTGGACCAGGACACCGTCAACGCCACTCGGGTGAGCAGGAGCGCGACCACGCAGGTCTTCGCGAAAACGGAGCCGAACGGCGATGTGATCCTGGGGCTGTTCAACACCGGGTCCGTCGCACAGACCGTCTCCATCGCCGCGGACACGGCCGGCCTGCCCGCGTCCTCCTCGTACCGCCTCGACAACCTGTGGACGCACGAGGTCACCCGGTCCGGCGGAGCCACCGTCGCCGCCTCGGTCCCCGTGCACGGCGTGGCACTGTTCCGGGTACGTCCGTGGGCTGCGGGCAAGGCGTCGGGACGCCCGCAGACCGGCCTCACCGTGACCGCCCCCGGCACCTTGGAGGCCGGTCAACAGACCACCGCCGACGCGGACTTCACCAACTGGGGCACCGCCGTCGCGACCGGTGTCCACGTGGCCCTGCCCGTCCCGAAGGGCTGGACAGCCACCCCCGTCTCGCCCACCTCCTTCGCCTCCGTCCCGCCCGGCGCGACGATCCGCGCCACCTTCCGTGTCACGCCACCGGCCTCCATCACCCAGCTCTTCCCGACGGCCCGGCTCGACGCCGTCGCCCACTTCCGCTGGAACGCCGGCCCCGGCACCGGGGCACGGGCCACCGGCTCGGCCGCCGGACACACGTCCGTTCTGCTCGACGAGCCCGTTCGGGCCCCGTTCCGCACCTACTCCTCTACGCCGGAGCCCGCGAACTTCTCACAGGTCGGCTCCGCACTCGGCATTCGCGCGGCCGGCGCCGACGTCTACGGACCGAAGAACGAATACGGCGCGCTCTATGCCCCCGGCGCGGAGCACGACGGTTCCGTCACGACGGTCCGTGTCACCTGGCAGCGGTACCAGAACTCCGGGGCCAAGACCGGAATCATGGTGCGCAACGACATCACTGCCGCGAGCAACTCGCCCGGCTTCGTGACCGTGGGCGTGAGCGCGAAGAAGGGCTACTTCATGCAGTGGGACACCGACGGCGACGGGCGGCTCGACGCCGGCACCGCACCCAACGGCTCCGGCGTCGGCAAACCCGTCCTGCCCAGTTGGATCCGGCTGGTCCGCTCCGGCACCACCTTCACCGGCTACTACTCCACTGACAGCACCAACTGGACTCGACTGAGTACCGCGAACGTCCCCTCCGCCGCCCCTACCCAGGACGTCGGCCTCTTCGGCACCGCTGCCAACCCGGGCTACCCGAGCGAAGACGATTTCATCGACTTCACGACCAGCGGTTGACGATCTGTATGTGCTGTCGTGGGAGACAGCAGGCTCCGGCTCCGCTCCCTGGCCGTCACCGGCCCGTATGAGTGAACTCGTGTTCATGGGGTGTCCCTTTCGGTGGGGGAGTGGAGGTTGGAGGTTGATCTTGGCGGCCGTCGCCTGCGGCCCGGCGTCATCGAAGTACAGATGGTCGCGGGAGCCGCCTGAGCAGGATTGCCGTGGATGGCCTCCACGACGATCAGGGGCGAGCCGGGCAGGGCGCTGAGGCCGGTGCCCTTCAGCAGTGCGCGGCTGCCCCTGATGCCTGCGTTCAGTACACCGAGGCGCTCGTGCGGGGGCAGTTGGCGCGGGCGTGGTGGTGAGTCGGTCGGAGACGCGGATGCGGGTGGGGCGCTGTCTGTGCTCTCGGGAGAGCGCCGAGCAAGGGCCGGATCGTGACCTTGCGCATGCGGCGCCGTCCTTCCGGTGGGAGTCAACCGTGGGCCGCATTCGGAATGCGCGGTGAGGAACGCGAACGCAGGCAACCGCGATACATCGGAGGAGTAAAGAACTCGGGGCAGGATGATTGGCGTGCGCAAGACTTCCCAAGTAGCCGAAGCTGAATGGCTGTTCAGCGTGTACGACTATCGGTCGAAGTCATTGACAGGTTCTTAGGGCATGCCTAGGTTCCTCGATACACCCGATGTCTCGATGACTGTCAGCTCTGGAGGACGATGATGACCTCACAGCCGGGGAGCCACTCGCCGCTGCCCCGCAGAGTCTTACTCGGCACCGCGCTGGGAGGAGCCGCGGCCGCGGCCCTGCCCGGTGGGACGGCTCACGCCGACGAGCCTGTACGGGCGGAGGGGGCGGCCGACGTCGTGCCGGTGGCCCGGGCCGGCAGGAGCCCCTGGAGACTCCGCGACACCATGCGTGCCGACGGTTCCTGGGAGGAATTCCTGCGGGGCCAGGATCTGGTGTGGAGCAGACTGCCCACCCTCTGGTACGAGGGGCCGTTCCTGGGGGATGGCCTGCTCGGCAGCATGGTGTACCAGGAGCCGGGAGCCAACAAGGTCCGCTTCACCATCCAGCACGGTCGGGTCCAGGACCATCGGCCCGAGTTCGGCAGCGGCTGGGGCACCTGTCGTCTGCCGGTCGGCCACCTCACACTCGAACCGGTCGGCACCATCACCTCCGTCGACTGGCGGCTGAGCCTGTGGAACGCAGAGCTCACCGGTACCGTCACCACCACCGTCGGCACACTCACCCTCTCCGCTCTCATCCACGACGAGGTCTTCGCCGCCCGTGTGACGGCCGGCGGCGACGAACGGGTCACCTGGACGTTCCACCCCGAAGAGGCGCTCAGCCCCCGGCGCATCAGCGAGGCTCCGCCCGCCGGCTACACCGTCAACCCGCCCTGGACCACCCGGACTTCCGCAGACGGCACCGAGCAGGTGCTCCAGCCTCTCACCGGCGGACAGACCGCCACCGCCTACCGCCGCACCGGCCATGACCTGCTGCTCAGCGTCGGACACAGCTCGCCCTCCGACACCGCGGCCGAAGCCGCTTCGCTGCGCAATCTCCGGCGCGCAGCCTCGTACACCGCTCTCAGGCGACGGCACACCCAGTGGTGGCACACGTTCTACCGCAAGAGCTTCGTCTCGTTTCCCGACCAGCGCCTGCAGAGCTTCCACTGGATCCAGCTCTACAAGGTCGCCTCCGCCAGCCGCGCCGGCGGCCCCGTCATGGCGACCTCCGGGCCGTGGCTGGAGCCCACGCCCTGGCCCGCGGTGTGGTGGAACCTCAACGTCCAGTTGGAGTACTGGCTCATCCACGCCTTCAACCACCCGGAACTGGACTCGCTCGCCACCACGCTGCGCCAGAACCAGGAACAGCTCGCCGCCAACGTGCCCACCGCCTACCAGGCGGACAGCTCCGGCATCGGCCGCAGCTCCGACATGTTCGCCAACCGCGAAGTGGGCCGACCGGGAACAGGCGCCGAGACCGGCGACCTCACCTGGGCGCTGCACAACGTGTGGCTGTCCTACCGGCACTCCATGGACAAGGCACTGCTGCGCGACACGATCTATCCCGTACTGCGCCGGGCGATCAACTACTACCTGCACTTCCTCACGCCGGGCAGCGACGGCAGACTCCACCTGCCCAGCACGCTCTCGCCCGAATACCCCGTCATACCGCCACAGGACACGAACTACGACCTGGCCCTGATCCGATGGGGCTGCCAGACCCTGATCGAGTCCGCCCAACTGCTCGCAGTCGACGACGAGTTGATCCCGCGCTGGCAGGAGGTGCTGGCCAGGCTCACGCCGTACCCGGTCGACGACAACGGCTTCATGATCGGCGCCGACACCCCGTACGCGCAGTCCCACCGGCACTACTCGCACCTGCTGATGGTGTACCCGCTGTACCTCGTGAACTGGGACCAGCCCGGCAGCCGCGACCTGATCACGAAGTCGGTCACCCACTGGCACGCGCTGACCGGCGCCCACCGGGGCTACAGCTACACCGGCGCCGCCTCCATGTACGCGATGACCGGTGACGGAGACACCGCGATCTCGTACCTGCGGAAGTTCTTCGATCCCACGACGCGCTACCCCTGCCGTGCCAACACGCACTACACCGAGGCCGGGCCGGTCATCGAGACGCCGCTGTCCGCCTCGCAGTCCCTGCACGACATGTTCTGCCAGAGCTGGGGCGGCGTGATCCGCGTCTTCCCGGCCGTCCCCTCCTCCTGGGCGGACGTGACCCTGCACGACTTCCGCACCCAGGGCGCCTTCCTGGTCAGCGCCGTCCGAAAGGCCGGGGTGACCCGGTTCATCAGGATCAGAAGCCTGGCGGGCGAGCCGCTCAAGCTCCGGCACGGTCTCACCGGGGCCCTCACCGTGCTCCTGGACGACGGCACTCCCGCCCGCACCCACGACCTGGGCGACGGCACCCTAGCCATCGACCTTCCCCGGGGGCGCGAGGTCCTGGTCCACTCCGGCTCCCGTCCCGAACTCGTCATAGCGCCCGTCGCCGTCAGCGAGCCGGGGCCGGCCTGGGGCCTGCCGTAGCGAAGCCGGAGGACGTGGCCGTGTCGTCGAGTGTCAGGCGGCCCCATCTGCCCGGCCTCGGACTCGGCGACACGCATTTCTCATATCGCTGGTGAGGGCCTGTGCCGCGCCCCTGAGCGGCACGGCTGAGCAATGCGCTAAACGATGTCTCCTTCACCGGAGCACGAGAAAATGAGCGTTGAGGAACTGTGAGGGACCATTTCCTTCACCGTGCTGTCGTTGCCCTTCTCGCCGCAAGCAGCCAAAAGTCCAGCTGTAGATCTTCATCACGGCTTTTCAGTGATCTGACGCTGGTAGTGGCTTGTGCGAGCACGGGCTCGGTGTCGTCGTCGCCAGTGTGACCAGCTGAGGCGATGCGCCAGCCCTTGGGCATGTCGGGGGACGGATGCGGCGAACAGGCGTTGGATCCCGCCGCAGGTCAGCGGGGCGAGCCCCGAAGGTGAGGTTGCCACGGTTCGTTCGACGGCGGCCGTGACCACGAGGAAGGCGCGCGCGAGCGTCGCCAGGGTGGTCCAGCGGCGAACCTGGTGTTCGTCCAGCCCGGCCAACCCTTTGGCTGCCTGGAAGGTCCTCCGCGGTCCAGCGGCGACCAGTCACCCTGACCAGCGTCGTCAATGGAACCGGAGCGGTCGAGTAACAACGGTAGAAGGCAAGCTCGCCCGTGCGCCGATTGTGCCGCACCGACAGTGACCTGTTGCCAGCGCCCTCCTTCGGGTCGTTGATCTCTACCGGGGCCCAGTCGCCATAGCGGCGGCCAATGCGGGCTTGGTGGCGAACCCCAAGTCCTCGGGGGATCCCCGCTGCGCGGCACTGGTCGAGGTCCTGTGTCCAGGAACGCGGGACGTACAGGCGCCGGCCGATGGCAGCGTGTCCGGCAGGGGAGGAGTAGGCGAGGTACTCGACCACGAAGTCGCGTATGTCAGCTGGAATGGTGTCACCGGCATGCTCGGCGGTCGTCCAGCAGTTCTTCCGCGGCAACTCCGCGAGCAGGCCAGGTACGACTCACCGTGTTCCAGCTGCCCACCTATGCCCCGGACCTCAATCCGCAGGAAGGCGTGTGGTCGCTGTTCAAGCGCGACATCGGCAATCTCGTCGCGGCCGACCTCGGCCAGATCACCCGGGCCGTTAAGCGCAAGCTCAAGATGCTGCGGTACTGCCCCGAAGTGATCGACGGCTGCCTCGCGGGCACCAGTTCGGCCCTTTGATCGAAGCAGCGCGCAGTCAAGAGCAATCTGAGCGGTAGGCGAAGGGCCTGTCGGAGCAGCTGGTGCATTCGAACAGGTAGATGCCGCCCATGTCGCCGAGCATGAGCCCAGGGGGGCATTGGATCTCGGTGCGTTGTTCGTATGGAAGGTCCCAGATGGTTCCCGTGGCCGGGGTGTCCTCGATGGGCAGCCACGTGCGCCAGCTCTCGCCATCGAACTCGTTGCTGCTGATCGTCAGGAGATGCTCCATGCGCGCGCGGCATGTCGGGCACGTCGGCCAGTCGGGCTCCTGCGTCCACGTCGGATACCCGCCGACCTTGACGCCGTCCGACACGGAGAGGTGGTACCAGTAAGACCAGCCGGTTTCCTCCTTCAGCTGTTCGAACCTGGCTTCGAGCGCGTCGGCGACCTCGTCCGGGAGGTCCCAGTTGGGGTAGTCGGTGACACGCTCAGGGTGCAGGACGCACGGGTCCGGAAGGTAGTCGTTGTCAGCGCCGGTCGGGCGGGGTCGGTTGGCCGGCTGCAGGTCGCTCAGGGAGCCGTCCCGCCAATAGATCTCGGGGCGGGGAACGTAACCGTCCTCGTGATCGAAGGGGCACCACAGCACCTGCAGCAGATCGGTGGCGCTGGGGAAGGCCAGGTCAGGCACGTCGGCCGCGAAGAGCTGGAGGACCGGGACGAGCGGGACCGGTCCCTGGTCGGGAGGGGAGAACGCCGTGCGCGGGTGGTCGTCCTCGCAGTGGGGCCAGGGCTCCGAGAGCGGCCAGAGCACGGGCCCGCCGAGCGAGCTTTCCCGCGCGCTCGGATCGCCGAGGCGCGGATGCAGGCGAACGGCCGTCTTCCGATAGCTGGCCACCTCAGGGAACAGCGTCTCGACATCGAGCGGACGTGGCGGGGTGGTGCGAGCCATCGGAGTGCTCCTCACAGACCAAATCGTTGGCTTGGCCACGGCCGAGGCCGCGGTGGGCTGAGAGTAGCCGCACGGTCCGTCAGATCCAGCAGCAGGCCCCGTTCTCGGTCACGGGGCAGCGCGCTGGTCGGCCCTGACAACACCCGACATCACGAGTTCAAGTTCAGTAGCGGCGTGTGCGCAAGCTGCAGAGGGTCATCGAACTACCTACGCCATCCGGCATTACAGGCCCTCTGGCCTCTGGCCGATGGCGCGGGCCCGGCCAGCCAGACCGCTCAAGGACCCACACCGGTGCTACGAGCATCGCGTCACTGTCGTTGATGCCTTCTTCGACCTCGCCGACACCATCATCACCGTGCACAGCCTGATCCGCGGTCCTGGACAACTCACCGCTGGGACGAACGCCCGAACCGCCGACCGTGATCCTTCGGCCCCCCTCCGGTCACTTCGGCGGATCGGCGGAGAGGAAGGGAACAAGGAGCGCGAACAAGGCGTCGGGGCGGTCGAGGGGGATGATGTGGCCGCAGTCCTGGAGGTGGTGTCCGACCAGGTCGTCGGCGATGGGACGGAGTTGGCGTTCGAGCCCGGTGCCGACGGGGTGAGAGCCGACGGCCATGGTGGGCATGGTCAGCCGAGCCGTCGCGACGGCGTTCTGGATCTGCTGCGCGCTGGTGGGCAGAGCCCGGTAATAGGAGAACGCGCAGCGCAGGGCCTCGCTCCCGGTGAACGCGTGGACGAAGGCCGCACGGATGTCGTCGGGCACACCTCGCCCGAGCGTTCCCGAGTCGAGGAAGAAGTCGATGTACGGGGCCTCGTTGCCGGCCAGGACGGTCTCGGCGAGGCCGGGGACGGCGTGGAAGCCGAACCACCACGGGGCGCCACCCGCGATGACGTGTTCCGCTCCGGGCAGGCGGCCGAGCAGCGCCTCCATCACGACCAGACGCCGGACGAGGCCGGGCCGGCGCAGCGCGAGCAGGACGGCGGGGGCGGTGCCCGCGTCGATGCCGACGACTGCTGCCGAGGGCTCGCCGAGTGCGTCGAGCAGCCCTTCGGCGTCGGCGGCGAGGGTGCCTGCGTCGTAACCCTCGACGGCACGTGAACTGGCACCGAAGCCTCGCAGGTCCGGGGCGATGACCCGGTACTGCCCGGCCAGTCGGCCCATGATGCCGCTCCAGAGTTGCCAGGTGTGCGGGAAGCCGTGCAGCAGGAGAACAGCGGGTCCGTCCCCGGCGATCGCGACGTTGAGCTGGACGCCGTTCGTCGCGACGCGGCGCAGTTGGGGTGCGGTGGTGGCGGGCATGACGGATCCTCCGACTGGTTACCATTGGTTACCACAAAACGATAGGTGACTGTCCGACCGCTGCCCAGACGGCACTTTCAGGGAAGGTGGTGAGCCACAGGTGACCACCCAGGGAGCCCAGGCCGCCGGTCGCGGGGTGCGCGGCGATCTGTTCGATCCCCAGTGCCCGACGCGGCAGTTGCTGGACCGCATCGGTACGAAGTGGACGTCCATGGCCGTCAAGACGCTCGCCGATGCCGCACCGGACGAGGTGCGTTTCGCGGAGCTGAGACGCCGGATGCCCGGGGTCTCGCAGAAGATGCTGTCCGTGACGCTGCGCAGCCTGACCCGCGACGGGCTGGTGTCGCGCCGGGTCGAACCGACCGTGCCGCCGCGGGTCTTCTACCGGCTCACCGAACTCGGACTGTCCCTGGAAGTCGCGCTTGCGGGGCTGCGGACCTGGGCGGAGGAGCACATGGCCGAGATCAACCGCGCCTACGAAGCCGCCGACCGGGAGGCCGATGAGGGATAGGCAGGCCGGTTCCGCGCTGACTGCTGGTGACTCGGTACTCGACGTAGCCGGCGTCGCCGCCCTGGTACGACGTAGGAGATGGTGTTGGAGGACGGCATCTCCCGGCTCTGCCCGAAGCACTCCAAGATCCTGAAGCCGGCCGTCGAGGCCACCTGTCCGCGGTGGTTCTGATGGCACGGGGATCTCCGAGACCGATCTCTCTGCCCACGTTTGCCACGAGCGAGTACTCATGCAAGAGTACTCGTATGTCATCCATCAGGTTGTTCATCCTCGACACGTTCGCGAGGAACGGCGAGATGCACGGGCACAAGGTCCGTCTCCAGGCAGAGCAGGAACATCTGCACCTGTGGACGGACGTGTCGGTGGGCAGCCTGTACCAGGCGATCAAAAGGCTGCTGTCGGAAGGGCTGCTCGCCGAGGTACGGGTCGAGCGAGAAGGCAATCTGCCCGAACGTCAGGTCTACGGCATCACGGACGAAGGGCGGCGGCGGCTGCGGGAACTGCAGTCGCAGGGGCTCACCCACATCTGGATGAAACCGGACCCCTTCGACCTGGCCCTCACCCGCCTGGACCCCGAGAAGCTGGATGATCTCCACGCCGTCATCACCTCCCGGCTGGACGAGCTCTCCTCGATGCTCTCCACCACCGAGGCGCTGAACGCGCATGCCATCGACGGTGGCTACCTGACGGTGAGCGAGGCCCTCGCGGTCGGCCACGGCGCGCACCGGCTGCGCGCCGAAGTGGCCTGGCTCCAAGAAGTCCTGAACGCGGTGCCCGCGATCGTCGCCGACGAGCGGACCCGCCAGCCCGGCACCCCCTGATCGCCGGGCACCACGGCAGCACGTACCAGCCTGCAACCTGCGCGACCAATGTGCGGAGCATACGGAGCATGCACCATGTCGGAACTGATCGAGCCCTTCACCCTGTCCATTCCCGACGAGCGGCTGACTGACCTGCGCGAACGCCTCTCCCGCACACGGTGGCCCGACGCCGAAACCGTGCCCGACACGAGCCAGGGCCCCCAACTGGCCAAGGTCCGTGCCCTGCACGACTACTGGCTCCACACCTACGACTGGCGGCGGTGCGAGAAGACCCTCAACGGCCTCGGCCAGTCCCGCACCACCGTCGACGGCCTGGGAATCCACTTCCTCCACGTGCGCTCGCCGGAACCGGACGCCCTCCCCTTGATCATGACCCACGGATGGCCCAGCTCGGTCCTCGACTTCCACAAGGTCATCGGCCCGCTGACCGACCCCGCGGCCCATGGCGGCGATCCACGCGACGCCTTCCACCTCGTGGTGCCGTCGCTGCCGGGATTCGGATTCTCCGACCGGCCGACCGCACCCGGCTGGGGATTTCCCCGGATCGCCGACACCTGGATCACCCTGATGGACCGACTCGGGTACCAGCGGTGGGGTGCACAGGGCGGCGACCTCGGCTGCGCGGTCACCGACGAGATCGGTCGCGCTGCCCCGGACGGCTGCGTCGGACTGCACCTCAACTTCGCGATGTTCCCGCCCACACCCGAGGAGATCAAGGACGCCACCGCGCAGGAACAGGCCATGCTCGACAGCGCCGGCCGGTTCTGGGAGAACCTTTCGGGCTACGCCAAACAACAGGCAACCCGGCCGCAGACCATCGGCTACTCGCTCGCGGAGTCACCCATCGGCTTGGCCGCCTGGATCTACGCGATGTACCAGGACACCTGCGGCACACCAGGGGACGCGGAAGCGTCATTCACCCTGGACGAACTACTCGACACCATCATGCTGTACTGGCTTCCCAACACCGGAGCGTCCTCCGCCCGGACGTACTGGGAAATGGCCCGGGGACCCCGCCCCTCCGCGCCGACCCCCGCCGAACCCATCACCGTGCCCACCGGATTCAGCATGTTCCCCGAGGAACACGTGCGAAAGTCCAGGCGCTGGATCGAGCGCCGCTACAGCAACGTGATCCACTTCAGCGAGCCCGCCGCAGGAGGCCACTTCGCAGCCCTGGAGCAGCCGAAACGCTTCACCGATGACGTCCGGGCCACTTTCCGCTCCGTGCGCTGAGCGCGGATGCCTGCGCCGCGACCTCCCTCTACCGACCTCCTTGCAGAAGGGCACGAACTCATGGCGGCTCTGCCGGCCGAACTCCTCGAACTGCTGCGGCGGCCGAGTCCCTGCTTCATCGCCACGACGATGCCCGACGGCTCGCCCCAGCTCACGCAGACCTGGGTGGACACCGACGGCGAAAACATCCTCATCAACACCGTCGAGGGCTACCGCAAGGCGAAGAACGTACAACGTGACCCGCGCGTCGCTCTGAGCATCGCCGACCCCGACGACACAACGCGCTACTTCGGGGTCAAGGGGCACGTGATCGCGGCCACCACCGACGGTGCCGCCGAGAACGTCGAACGCCTCTCCCAGAAGTACACCGGCCGGCCCTATACCTCCTACGGCGGCAGGGGACAGACTCGGCTCCTGCTGACCATCGCCGTCGACACCA
This sequence comes from Streptomyces sp. N50, assembly GCF_033335955.1. Classification (GTDB taxonomy): domain Bacteria; phylum Actinomycetota; class Actinomycetes; order Streptomycetales; family Streptomycetaceae; genus Streptomyces. The sequence goes on along the minus strand of NZ_CP137550.1, from coordinate 417,400 downwards.
TCATTCACGCCCCCGCGCACTAGGGTCCGTGTGACGTCGTGATCAATCGGCTGCTTGCAGGAGATCTCCGACCCGGATCATCGAGGCGCGGAGTTCGAGGCCGGCGAGGTGACTCTCGGGTGTCTTGTCGAAGCGTGTAGCGATGCCGCGCCAGTCCTTGAGTCGGTTGATCAGTCGCTCGACGGTGTTGCGGTCACGGTAAAGATCGGCGTCGAAAGTGACGGGACGGCCGCCACGGCTGCCTGCCCAGCTCCCCGTGCTCGACGCTGTGCGGGCGCGGTTCGAGGCGGTCGCGGCAGCGAGCGACGGGGACAAGGACGCCGCCGTCCTGATCGATCACGCGGCCGGCGGGGACACCGCCGGCCGCGCGGACAGCCGCGCCTACCTGAATCCGGGGCACCGCACGGCGCAGCCGCGGAGGCGCGGCTGCCCTGGATCGGGGCGAGCGCCGCCGCGGCGTACTGCTTGCGGTCACGCCGGAGCGGACGACGTCCCGCGATCAGGAGCGGGTGCCTTGTCCTCGGCCCGTTGCTGCCTGGGCAACGCCGCCGTGAGCGCCAGTGCCAGCAACGTCACCCCGATGCTCACCATGAATGTCCTGACGGTGGCGGACTGGTATCCGTGGTCCGGCAGCAGGGAGAAGAACACCGTGCCGAACAGCGCGATCCCCATGGCCTGGCCGAGTTGGGCGGTGGTGTTGACCAGGCCGGAGGCGGCGCCGGCCTGCTGCGGCAGGATCTGGCCCATCGCTGTGCTGAACAGTGCGTTGAGCACGCCGCCGATGCCGAAGCTGAAGAAGATGATCGGGCCGAGCATCTCCCACACGTTCAGGTCGTCTCCCGCGGCGTGGATCACCAGGGCGATGGAGGCCAGGCTCGTCGCCAGCACCGCGGTCATGACCGTGAGGAAGGCGCGTCCGGTCTTGGCGGCCAGGTTCATCGCCAGGGCGTTGCCGACGACGATGCCGATCACCCCCGGGGCGAAGGCCAGTGCGGCCTGGACCGGCGAGAAGCCGAGCCCGAGCTGCAGGTACAGGGTCAGCATGAAGAACACGCCGATCGCCATCTGGGTGCACAGCATCACGGTCAGGCTGGACCACAGGCTGCGCACCCGCATCATGGCCGGCGGGACCAACGGCTCGCCTCCCTGCCTCTCCTGACGGCGCTGGTGCGCCGCGAAGAGGCCGGCCAGCGGCGCCGCCGCGGCCATGAGCAGGATCGACCACAGCGGCCATCCCGTCTCACGGCCTTGCACCAGTGGATAGAACACCGCGAATCCGATGGCGGTCAGCATTGCCAGACCGCCGAGGTCCAGCCGGTGGCGCAGGGAGCCCGGGCGGGTCGGCATGGTCGCCAGGGCGCCGATCAGGCCCGCGATCCCGATCGGGATGTTGACCAGGAAGATGGCGCGCCAGCCCGACCCGAACAGGTCGCTCTCGGTCAGCACGCCGCCCAGCAGGGGCCCGGCGAGCCCGCCGAGCGGGAAGGCCCCGGCGTACAGGCCCATGGCCTTGGGGCGCTCGGCCTCGTCGAACTCGGTGTGGATGAACGACAGGACCTGAGGCACCATCAGTCCCGAGCCGATGCCCTGCACCACCCGGGAGGCGATCAGCAGGCCGGGCTCCGGGGCCAGACCGGCGGACAGCGAGGCGAGGGTGAAGACCGTCATGCCGGCTAAGAACAGCTTCTTGGCGCCGTAGCGGTCGCCGAGTCGGCCACCGATGATCAGGGTGAGGGCGAATCCGAGGGCGTAGCCCGCGGAGATCCACTGCATCGCGGCCTCTCCGGCACCGAGGTGGTGGTGGATGGTAGGCAGCGCCACGGCCACGATCTGGTTGTCGATCATGTCGACGAGGACGGCCAGGACGCATACCACCAGCGCCCACCACCTCAGCGGGTGCTTCTCCATCACGTACTCCTTCTCTTGAACTGAGGAATCCCGCAGCCCACAATCAACGACTAGAGTAACCGTGTCAACTGTTCATTTGATTAAGCTCGATTGTCGTTTGATTCGGCCACTTGTGTGTATGGTTCGGGCATGACTGTGTCGAAGCCCCGCCGGTCCCCGAAGCCGCCGGAGCGGCAGCGCGATCCGGAGCGCACGCGCAAGCTGATCCTCGACGCGGCGGTGGCGGAGTTCGCCGCGCACGGCTACGCAGGTGCCCGCATCGCGGCGATCGCCAAGCGGGCGGGCGTCAACCAGCAGTTGATCTCCTACTATTTCGACGGCAAGGAGGGCCTGTTCCGGGCTATGTCGGACAGTTGGGGCGAGCGGGCGAGCAAGCTCGTCGAACCCGGCACACCGTTGTCCGAGCAACTGCGCCGCTATGTGATGGAGGCGCTGGAGAACCGGGACGGCATGCGGTTGCTGGCCTGGGGCGGCCTTGAGTACACCGGCCCGGAGGCGGACCCGGACCAGGGGCCGCGCACGGAGCGTCTCGCGGAGTCCGTGGCCGACATCCGTGAACGGCAGGCGGCAGGGGCCCTGCCGCGGGAGATGGACCCGGCCTGCCTGACCGTCATGCTGATGGCGGCGGCGATGGCCCCTGTCACCCTTCCGCACGTCATCGCGGGCGTGTGCGGGGACGACCCGCAGTCCCCGGAGTTCATCGAACGCTTCGCCGACCAGCTTGCCCTCCTGGTCCGCCGGCTCGGACTCGATTCCGACGGGCCTGTGTGATGGCGTGATCATTCTTGCTGGTCCGGATCCGCCTGGAAGGCGGATCCGGTAGGAAGACGATCGTGACGCGCGGACAACTCACCGATGAACTATGGAAGTTGATCGAGCCGTTCCTGCCGATAGGCGAGTACGGCCCGTACCCCGAGCGGCTGCGGGATCAGTTCGAGGGGGTGATCTGGCGGTTCGGGACGGGCGCGCAGTGGCGTGAGATGCCGGGCGAGTTCGGGCCCTGGCCGACCGTCTACGGGCGCTTCCGGGTCTGGCGGAACGCCGGTGTCTTCACCGCCCTTCTGCAGGGCCTGATCGCCGAAGCCGCCCGTCAGGGCAAGACGGACTTATCTCTGGTCAGCGTGGACTCCACGACCGTCCGCGCTCATCGAGACGCCGCCGGGATGATCCTCGGCAAGAACGTCATCGAGGCTTTGGAGGAGGCCGCGGCTGAGCAGGAACAGGCCCGGCAAAAGGGGGGTGACGAGGCGGAACAGAACGGGCGGAAGGGTGAAAACAAGCCCGCGCAGACCGAACGCCAGCGCGTCCGCCGCCGACGCAGGCTCCGCCTGGACCAAGCCCTGCTCGGAAGGTCTCGCGGCGGGTTGACCAGCAAGATTCACCTCGCTGCCGACCGCAAGCTTCGCCTTCTGTCGTTCGTTCTAACCGTAGGGCAGGCCGCGGACAGCCCCCAGTTCGTCCCCGTGCTGAATGAGATCCGCGTTCTTCTACCGGTCGGCCGACCCCGCACCCGGCCCGGTGCGGTCGCCGCAGATAAGGCGTACTCGTCCCACGCCAACCGCGCTTACCTGCGCAAGCGCCGCATCAAGGCGGTCATTCCGGAGAAGAAGGACCAGGCCGCGAACCGCAAGAAGAAGGGTAGCCGTGGCGGCCGTCCTGTCACTTTCGACGCCGATCTTTACCGTGACCGCAACACCGTCGAGCGACTGATCAACCGACTCAAGGACTGGCGCGGCATCGCTACACGCTTCGACAAGACACCCGAGAGTCACCTCGCGGCCTCGAACTCCGCGCCTCGATGATCCGGGTCGGAGATCTCCTGCAAGCAGCCGATTGATCACGACGTCACACGGACCCTAAACTTGACGTTTATCCAGTACGACGGGGTTTCGTGCCGACCTTGTGGTGGGCGGGCCGGCTGTATGCCTCGCCCGTCACGAGGACTCTGCCCACGTCATGACGGGTGGCTGTGCGGCGGTTTTTCGAGCCAAGTGGTCTTCCTGGTCCGGGTGTTGACGATTTCGGTGCACCGGCTGGAGAGCCGGTCTTCGCTCGCAGGTTCCTGAACCCCCGCCGGACCCGGGCGGGGGTGAGTCTGTTCGGCTCGGCCGGCTTCTCCCAGGGACGCCGTAGATCGGCGGCCAGTGGGCGGGCGAGCCGGAGCTGGGTGTAGGCGGCGACCACAAGCCACGTCCACCGGTCTGCCGCCTCTGGGCTGCGGAGCCGGGGCCGGGTCCATCCGAGCGTCTGCTTGAACAAGCGGAACATGTGCTCGATGTCGAAGCGTCGCAGAAAGGACTGCCAGCAGCGGTCGAGGTCCGCTTCTGTGGCGGCGGTGCCCGACCACCACAGCCACAGCGGCTTGTTCACCCCGCCGCTGGGCAGCTTCTCCACGGCCAGGCGGATGACGGTGCCCGCGATGATGAGCAGCGGCCCCTCGTGATCGAGCCAGGCCGCCCGCCGGGTCAGCCTCGGGTGGAGCCGGTCCCACGCCTGGGCGGTGGCCTTCCCGTAGCGGCGGGTGCAGGTGGCTGTCACGGCCTGCTCCGTGCCCCAGGTTCCCGGGTCGCCGAAGACGAACTCACCGCCGTGCTTCGGCGGTCGCCCGCCTTGGGGATAGGACAGGGCGTACTCCTTGAGAGTGGGCGTCGGCCGGCGCATCACCCGGTCCGACCGCAATCGGCCCAGGACCTCGACGGGCAGGTCACCCAGCAGGTGGGCGATGCGGGGCGCGTCGTATCCGGCGTCCAGCACGACCAGGACGTCGGGGTCGCCCTGTTTCCACTGGCCGGCGGCGACTAGCCGTTCGACGACTTCGCGGAGCTGGACCGTGGTCACCGCGGCGACGTCGGCGCCGGGGTCCAGACGGACCGCGTCCAGTACCGCCGTCCATGAGGTCCGGCCGGTTTCCAGCGCGACCACGACCGAGTATGGCCAGCCCGGGATCATCTGATGCTTTGCCCCTCCGCGGCCGTATGTGTGACAAAAAGCCCGGTCAGGGCGGGTGTTGGCGTCCGGTCGCAGCCACGGTGAGACGTCTGCGGCCAGCACGATCCGGCCGTCCGCCGCTCGCGGCAGCGACACCGAGGCCAGCGCCCGGCGCAGCCGGGCCACATCGATCCGCCCCTGATTGAGACCGCCGTAGAGACCCCCCGTGCCCGCGGCGATGTTCCGGTGCGAGTGCCAGATCGACCAGCGTCCGCACCGGCCCGTCCGTGCACAGCAACGCGTCGCACAACTCGAACAGTGCGTCGCCCCGCGCGGTCAGACACGCGTACAACTCCGTCCGGAAGTGTGACACTTCCGCGAAGGCATCCCGCAGGACACCCTGATGTACCAAACTCACGACACGGCCTTCGCGCTGGTCCACTCTGTGACGGAGTAAAGGATCAGACGAAGGCCGCCTTCGTGTCCGCTGAACTGCGAAAACGCTGATCAAGTTCGACCTGCGTTCGACGCCGGACCGTAAATGACAAGCTCAGCAGTTCTTGACCCAGTGGACCCAGTACCAGGGTGCATCGGCGTCATCGCTGTAGGCGCCGCCGTCATGCCAGCGTGAGACGCCGCTGTCGTCCAGGAAGTTGGCGACGGTCCCGATGGTCTGGTTGTTGATCCACGATCCGTTGGCTGTCCACGGAATTCGGTAACGGGCGCAGTTGTACATGGGGATCGAAGTACCGGTGAAATTCCCACCGGCGTAGGCACAGAAGTAGCCGTCTGTGACACCTGGCCAGCAGTGGTCGACCAGCGCCCCCTTGGTCATGTCGCGGGGGTGAGCCTCGCCGGGGAGAGCCACGAACATGAGGTTCTTGCCGCCCAGGTCGATCACGTTGGCGGCCACTTGCTTTCCGCCCATCTGGGCGAGATACCGGTCCACTTCGTTCTGGAGTGCCGAAGTCTGAGAGGCGGTGAGTCCCGCCTGCTTGGCCTGGGAGGCGTAGGGACTGGTGGCGCCTTCAGCACCGGCTGATGCGACGCCGGCGCTGAAGGTCAGCGCCAGCGCGGCCACGGCAACCGCGAACATCGCCCTGACCTTCGTCAATCTGCTTCGCACGAGTACCCCTTATCTGGTGCGTACCAAGGATCGCTGCTCGGCTGGGATTGCTGGACGCCTCAACTTAGGTGTCGCCGAATGGCGGGCGCCAAGGATTCGAACACCGTCGCAGCGTGTTTGATGGTGCAGCGACCGAGAGGGGCCATGGTGGGACGAGAGCGCGTGAAGAAGAGACGGCCTCCCTTCGGCATGCCGAAAAGCATCGCCCTGCTGGCGACGCCGGAAGGCTGGCGCCACAGTGTCCTCACAGAAGAAGGCGGGATGCTTTGCGGTCGTCTTGCCGACGTGCAGGCCAACACTGACCCAGCCGAGGCACAGGCCGCCGCGGCAGCCATGGTGGTGGGACTCGCGTACGAATTCCACGAAGCGCGCGTCGACGTGACCTGGGATCCGCCCCAGAAACCCGGGTCATGGACAGCCCAGGTCACCGTTGCCGCGTCCCCGCCGAACGCCTTTGGTTAAACGACGAGCTAAAGGCTTGTCACGCAGCCTTGGCCGGGTAGTCGGTCCCGGCGCGGATCTGTGAGTCGGCGCCGAACTTGGCCTTCGGTTCGGATCGGGCCTTGCGCCGGCGCACGCGGGTGCCGATGGCGGCGTTCTGTTCGCCGTGGCCGCGGTGGTCGGTGCCGTTGAGGGCGAAGCGGCGCAAGGCGGCGAACTCGGACTCGATCCAGTTCGGCCAGGGCCCGCAAGTCGGCGGGAAGACCGGTTCGACGCTGTTGGGCCGCGGCCCAGGCCCGGACGCCGGGATGCTTGTGCGGGGGAGAGGCTGTCCAGCACGACGTGCGGCTTCTTCCCGGGCCAGCGGGTGCGCAGGGTCTTGAGCAGCGACAAGAGCTCGCGCCATCGTTTGCGGTGGCGGATGCGGTAGTGCATCGGCCGGACTCAGTCGTCGGTGGACGCCCCTGGTCCGGTCACGGCGTACCGGGCGGCGATGGTGCGGACGGACTCGTCGACCACCTGGGCGACGCGTTCGGCGCTCACCTTCCAGCCCGGCACCAGGAGTGTCGGCCAGAAGACGTAGTTGGAGATCATGCCCAGGAACTGGGTGGCTGCGAGGTCCACGTCCTCGACCCGCACCGTTCCCGCCTCGTGCTCAGCCAGGAGGTAGCTGCGCACGGACTCGAAGTAGGGCATCTTCCCGTGCGCGAACTGCGCATGGGCCAGCTCGGGGAACCGCGGCAGCTCGGCGATGACGATCCTGAACAGGTCGGTCATCTGGGCACGGCCCAGCAGCTCGGCGTAACGGCGGCCGATGATGCCGAGTCCGTCGACGACGTTGCCTGCCGGCGGAGGGTCCTCCTCGTCGGCGGTCGACCAGGACTCGGTCACGATGGCGTCGAACAGGGCGGCTTTGCTCGGGAACTGCTTGAACAAGGTGGCCCGCGAAACGCCCGAGCACTCCGCGATCCGCGCCAGCGACGTCCGGTCGTAGCCCAACTCGAGAAACAGTGCGGTCGCGGCCGCCACGATCAGCGCGCGCTTCTCCTGGGCGACCCGCTGGTGATACGTCGTCACGACCCTGCTCATGGGCCGAGCATACGAGGTGAGTGGCTTGACTCGCTACTGCCGTCGACCTAGTGTCGCGGCGATGGTGAGTCGCTCGGCTCACCACTGGCCGCCGTTCATCACTGGTGATCCCGGTCATTCACCCACGTATCGAAGGAACATCTGATGCCGCGCTTCGACAACCAGACCGTGCTCGTGACCGGTGGGACCGGCGGCCAGGGCTCGAGCCATGTGCGCGCCTTTCACGTGGAGGGAGCGAACGTGGTGATCGGCGGCATCGACGCGGAACGCGGCGCCGCTCTCGCCGACGAGCTCGGCACCCGCGCTCGCTTCGTCCGCCTCGACGTCACCGACGAGAGCTCGTGGTCCGCCGCTGTGCTGGCCGCCGAGAGCGCCTTCGGCGCCCTGAACGTGCTCGTCAACAACGCGGGCGTGCAGAATCCGCCCGCGACGATCGAAAACACGGATCAGGCCACGTGGTCGCGCATCCTCGACGTCAACCTCACCGGGACCTTCCTCGGCATCAAGGCCGCAGCCCCCGCTCTGCGCCGCGCGGCAGGGGGAGCCATCGTCAACATCGCCTCGACCATGGGCCTGGGCGGCACGGCGTATTACGCGCCGTACGTCGCCAGCAAGTGGGCCGTGCGAGGTCTCACGCAAACGGCGGCGCTCGAACTCGGCCGCGACCAGATCCGGGTGAACACCATCCACCCCGGCGTGATAGCGACCCCTTTCATCCACGAACCAGCAGCCGGCGCCACCACGGCGATTGCCGACTTCTACTCACCCGAGCCGTTCGCCGTCCCCCGCCTCGGAGAGCCGACCGACGTCACCCGGCTCCTCCTGTTCCTCACGTCATCGGACGCGTCGTTCATCACGGGTTCGGAGTACGTCATCGACGGTGGACTCCTCCTCGGCCCCGCCCTTCAGGCCGAGACCGCGTGAGCACTCCCGACACGACCGGGTCGAACGACTTCGCACGGGACGCGTCTTTGTCCCACCTGCCCGACCGCATCCGGCGAGCCATCGAGATCACCCCCGCCGCGGGTACCGGAGAACGGATCATCGACATCACGACGCTGGGGCGCCGTACCGGCCGAGCGCGCCGCATCGAGATCTTCTTCTACCGCGCCGCGGGCACCACTTACCTGTGCAGCGGCGCCGGCGGTGCCGCGACCGACTGGCATGCGAACCTTCTCGCCCAGCCCAACTTCACCTTTCACCTCAAGAACGGGATCCGTGCGGATCTGCCCGCACAGGCCACGCCTGTCACCGACCCAGCCGAACGGCGGGCCGTGCTGGCGGAGATCGTGGCGGATCTCAATCAGCCCCACGACCCCGGCACCATCCGGCCGACCCGGCTCGAAGACTGGGCCGACAGTCGGCTGATGCGCATCGACTTCGGCCATCGGCCGTGATCGCGGATCCTGGTCTGCCGCGAAAGTTGATCTTGATCGTTGATGATCACGTCCTGTGGGACGTGGGGATCTGACGAACGGCCAGTGGGCCCGACTTGAGCCGCTGTTGCCGCGAGGCATCGCGTCGGGCCGTCCGCCGGATGGGGCTCGCGATCATCGCCCTGGCGAGGGCCAAGGACCGCTGACTCGCCATCACAAGCAGGTGTTCGTTCGGATCCCTGCGTGGTGACCGGCTCGGCGGGCGCGTCGTACGGGCGAAGGCAGAGGCTGATCCGCTTGCTTGAAGTGCACTTCAAGGCCATAGCGTCGAGACAGCTGAACCGAACACCCGACGCGTCGACGCAGTATTCCGCACGACCAACGAGAAAGACGGCAAGTGGTAGACAACCAATTCACAACGCATGCAGAACTCTTCGATCTGCGAGGAAAGCGCGCGCTCGTCACCGGTGGCACCAGAGGCATCGGGATGATGATCGCGCGTGGCCTTCTCCAGGCAGGCGTCCACGTGGTCATCAGCTCACGCAACGCAGAAGCGTGTGCTCAGGCGCAGGAGCAGCTGTCCGCATTCGGTGAGGTGCGGGCCATCCCCGCCGACCTGTCCCGCCACGACGAGTGCCGGCGCCTGTCCGACCTCGTCACCGCCGACTCGGAACGTCTCGACATCCTCGTCAACAACGCGGGCGCCCTGTGGGACGAGCCGCTGGAAACGTTCCCGGACGAGGCCTGGGACACGGTCGTCGACCTCAACCTGAAGTCGCCGTTCTGGCTGGTCCAGGCGCTGCTGCCCGCACTTCGCAAGGCGGGCACCGCCGACGATCCCGCGCGGATCATCAACATCGGCAGCATCGCCGCCATCCACATCCCCCAGCGGCCCAACTACTCGTACTCCAGCAGCAAGGCCGCACTGCATCAACTCACCAGGGTGCTCGCCAAGGAACTGGGACCGCAGCACGTCACCGTGAACGCCGTGGCGCCGGGACCGTTCCCGTCGGCGATGATGGCCGCCACCCTCGACGAGCTCGGCGAGGCGATCGCGGCGTCGGCCCCACTACGCCGGATCGGCCGCGACGACGACATGGCGGGCGTCGCCGTGTTCCTCGCCAGCCGGGCAGGCGCATACCTCACGGGCACCGTGATCCCCGTCGACGGCGGCATCGCCACAACCGCGTAGGCCGACCAAGGGTGTGGCAGAAGGCCGCGATCAGCGCATCTTCCTTGTATGCGTGGGGTATTGAGGGCTGATCCGTTGCGGGCGGGGACGTTCACGAGGCTGCGGATGAAGCAGTTCGAGCGGTAGCTGAAGGTGGTGCGGGAGCGTGGCGGTGACAGGCCGCGCATTGGTCCGGTCGGCGACCGAGGCCCCGTCGGCCCTCATCCCACCGTCCAGCGGCCCACCAGAAGCGGCAAATGTCCACGCGGGCTGACCGTCACGCATGCGCTCCGCGTCGACCCGGATCATGGCGCCGACCCTCTGCTCGCCAAGCCACTCCAGGACGGACGGCGTCACGTCCTCGACGCCGCTGTCCAGGTCCATCCTGGGCAGCGGCGTCATCCCCTTGACCATGGCCACAACCCTGCTCAGCACTTGATCGGGTCGCGTCACGCACTTTCAAGATGGCTCGGACCATAAAGAACAAGCTGAGAACCCATCGTCAATCCGGTGAGAGGTCTGAACGGGATACGGGTCAACGGGGCAACGGGATGGATAGTTGCCGTGGGGTCGAGGTGTGTGGTGGTTCTTGTGAGCCCTCGTCATACTTCAATTTCAGAGGGATGTTCGTGTTGCTCTGCCAGTGGCAGAACAGGGGCCGGACCGGGCTCGACGATCACTACAGTCCCGTCTCGTGACGGCGATGACGACGCGTACGGTCGAGTATCCGGCCGACGGTTTGACGATGGTCGGGCACCTCGCGCTCCCGGCGGGTGTCGGCCGCCGGCCCGCGGTGCTGCTCGGACCGGAGGGTATGGGGCTCAGCGATGTCGAGCGCCGCCGGGCGGATGCTCTCGCCGAGCTGGGATATGTGGTGCTGGCCTTCGATCTGCACGGCGGGCGCTATGTGAGCGATCCCGAGGAGATGCTGGCCCGTTGCGTGCCTCTGCTAGCTGATCCCGACCGGATGCGGCGTATCGGCCACGCGGCACTGGGCGTGTTGCGTACCGAACCGCGGACCGACCCGGGCCGGATCGCCGCCGTCGGCTACGGCACCGGGGGCGCCGTCGTGCTGGAACTCGGGCGCGACGGCGTCAGCCTGCGTGCGATCGGGACAGTCAACGCGACGACCACGGGCCGGCCGGGCGAGGCAGCGCGCATCCGTTGCCCGGTGTGGGCGGGGGTCGGGTCGGAAGACCCGGTCATGCCGCCCGCGCAACGCGAGGCGTTCACCGCTGAGATGCAGGCCGCGGGCGTCGACTGGCGCCTCACGGTCTACGGCGGAGCCTTGCACGCCTTCCACCACCCGACGGTCGACCACCCCGTGGTCCCCGGTGTCGGCTACCACCCGCGGCACGCGCAGCGAGCCTGGCGCGACGTCGTCGACCTGCTCACCGAGTGCCTGCCCCTGACGGACGATCCGGGGGCATGACCTGGGCAGACATACTGGCACCAGGCTTGGCCGGCGTCAGCTCCGCGCCGTGCTCGTCCTGGCGAACCTCGAACTCGACCGCTGTCAGACGATCAAGACCCAAGACAGCAGCCCACGACCAGCACGAGCACCCCCGAACCCGCCACACCGGCAGCCGCACCAGCGAAAACCAAGATGGCGGATCTTCAGTGAAGATCCGACTGGACCTCGGTCAGTCGATGCCTTCGATGATGCGGAAGTCGCGCTCGACGCCGTCGGCGAGTGCGGCCAACGCCTCCTGGTAGGCCGGACTCTCACGCGCCGCGACGGCCTGTTCGAAGCTGTCGAACTCGATCAGGATGGTGCGCTCGGCGATTCCGGCGTCATGCGCCACGACCCGTCCGCCACGGGAGATGACCCGGCCGCCCCCTGCCTGGACGGCCGCAGGGGCCAACTCGTTGTACGCGGCCAGCTTCTCAGGGTCTGAAATGGTGCGGTAGACGCTGACCCAGTAGCCCTTGGGCATGGAACCTCCAGTGTTGGACGAGTGCATCTGACTTATGAGTTGGTCTCGGACGGGCGTCGGCGGGCGAGAACGAGGCTTGTCAGCGTCGTGATCGCCATGGCGCCGATGCCGACCAGCGCCGCGGTGGTGTAGGCGCTGTCGTCGGGGAAGAGGCGGCCGGGGCCGGTGCCCGCGGCGAGGATCAGGCCACCGATGGCGCTGCCCAGGGAGTACCCGACGCTGCGGACGACGTAGTTGAGGCTCATGGCGCTCGACGTCTCGCTCTTGGGGGTGACGGCCAGGATGACGCCGGGCATGGCGGCCGAGAAGCTGCCGACGCCGAAGCCGAGTACCCCCATGGCCGCGAGCAGTTCGGCCAGGTTGGACCGGGCGGTGGCGAACAGGACGAACCCGCCGCCGACGATGGCGGCGCTGCCGGCCAGGAGCAGGGGGCCGTCGATCCGTTCGCGGACCCGCGGCGTGAGTTTGCCGGCGACGAACCCCAGCACGGAGAACGGGATGAGGACCAGCCCCGCCACGAAGGTGGTCAGTCCGAAGCCGTAGCCGGCGCTGTGCGGTGTCTGCGCGTAGCGGGTGATGAGCGTGAGCAGGAGATACATGCCGCTCCCGCCGACGAACATGGCGATGTTCGCCCCGGCGACCGCCGGGTGCCGTACCGCCCGGACGTCGACCAGGGGCGTCGTCGTTCGCAGTTCGGAAACGGTCCAGACGCAGAGCAGGAGTATGGCGGCGACGGCAAGGATGACCGCCACGGCGAGGTGCCGGCTCCACAGGCTCCTCTCGCCGGCCAGGAACAGGACGAGGAGCAGTCCACCCGCCAGGAGGAGCGCACCGGCCACGTTCACGTGAGCGGAGCGGCCTTCGGGAGCTGCGGGCATGGAGCGCCACGCGGTCACGAAGGCGATGGCGGTGACGAGCAGGCCGAGGCCGTAGGCGGCCCGCAGTCCGCCGAACTCGGCGAGCAGCGCGGCCAGCGGGTAGCCGACGCCGGCTCCGATGATGGAGACCACCGAGATCAGGGCGATCGTGGCCGCGCTGCGCTCCTCGGGAAGATGGTCGCGGGCCACGCCCATCATCAGCGCCGTGAGACCGAGTCCGGCGCCTTGGGCCGCTCTGCCCACGAGCAGCCAGGCGAACGGCAGCGGCAGCACGGTGAGCGCGCTGCCGACGACGACGATCGCCAGCGTGGCGAGAATCGTGGCCCGCCGGTGCGGACCTGCTCCGAGCCGGCCGAGGACGGGTGTGGCGACGGCGCCGCTGAGCAGAGCGATGGTCAGCGTCCACTGCGCGTTGTCGAGGGAGACGTGGAACGTGGTCGCCACGCTGGTGATGAGCGGCGTCCCGAGGCTGGCGACCGCCGCCACGACCAGGGCGATGAACATCAGGGCGGGGACCAGCGGACGTGCCTCGGGACGTATCAGGGCAGTGCTCATGGGCTGGTCATGAGCCTGGGCCGCGGTCACCGGTCCGACTCCTCTCGGGCGTGGCTTTCCAGCTCCGCCAGATGCTGCAGCGCCGGAAGGGCTGCTGCCAAGGCCTCGACCTCGTCACCGGTGAGTTTCCCGATCAACCGCGCGTACGCGTCGACGCCCGCCTGGCGTCGCGTCCGGACGTACGACGCTCCGGCCTCGGTCAGGCACACCAGCGTGACCCGCTTGTCGGACGGATCGCCTTTCCGTTCGACCAGTCCGGATTCCTCCATCACCCGGACCAGGACGGTCATCGCGGGCTGGGTGACGCCCTCGGCCACCGCCAGATCGGTGATGCGTCGCGGGCCGGTCTTGTCCAGGGTGGCCAAGGTGGCGGCGGACGTCAGGCTCATGTCGCGGGGAAGACGTCTCACGGCCCTGGTGGCCAGACCGTAGAGGGCTGACCCGATGGCATCGGAAGCGCCGTGCGCGGCGTCTCGGCGACTCACGCCTGAAGCATAGCGGCTTTACATGAATCCTTTATGCATCTCCGGATCTGACGTGCGGCAGCGAGTCGCGCACCGCGGCTTTGAACACGGTGCACATGTCGATCGCGACCACCTGGACCCGGCCCGCCACTGGCGACTCTGGGCGCCGATCCACACCGACACACTCACCGCGGTGCGGCCCTCGACCTGCCCCAGCAGCCCGGCACCGCCGACCGGGCGTGGCTGTCGCTCGTCGCCGCACTGACCGACGCTGTCGTCGACGTCTATGGCGAATGGGCCCGCGACCTCGTAAGCGTCCGCCTGGCCGGAGTCCCCGCAGGCCGTTTCGCGCAGGGTGGCAAGGCCGTGGACACAAACGCCTCGGTGATTTTGGGCGTCCGCGCCGGCGTCTTCGACCGCCCCGACGCCGCCCAGATCACCGCCCGCCTCGGCACCGCGCTCACCGACGCGATCACCCGCGTCGTCGGCGACGACCTCCGCGCCGGCACCATGGTCGAACTCGTGGCGTCACCGCCAGAACGTACTTTCGTCGGCGGCACCCTCACCGTGTGACCCCCCATCTGGGCCACCTCACGACCCGGCTGTACTCAGGCTCAGCAGCGGTAGTAGGGGTGGAACGGACTCCACCGTGATTCCGGGTCGGCTTCACCGGGCCCCCATCCAGCACCCCCGAGTACGCTCAACCGCGCGACTGGGTTCGCTGAGACAGAAGCCCGAACGACTCGGTTCGTTGAGAAAACGACTCGATTGAGTGAGACGGGACATGAGGGTTCAGGGATGGCCGGCCCGAAAAGACGCATTGGTGATCCGTAGGGACTGTCGGCCGAGGAAGGTAGACACCGGCGGCCACGCCAGTGCCGCCGAGGACCTGGAAGAGCCTTATCACTCTGAGAGCAACGGACCTGCCGGAGGGCTGCCGTAGATATGGGTGACCTGTTCCGCTGCGGACTCATCGCCTTCGCGTAGAAGCGGGACGCCGCCCTTTCGTAGTCGGTGGCAATGACAGTTCCTGCGCATGGCAGAGCAATGCTCATTACCTGTGGATCGGCTCGGGAGGGCACACGCGAAGGGCATACCTTCCCGAGTGATCGAGTGATCGAGTGATCGATTGACTGGTGTCGAGTAGGCCCGCGTTGCCGTGCCGGTCAGGAAGGCCCGCTCGTGCTCAGCGTGGTGAACGCCGACGGCGCCACCGCCGGCGGCTCCTTTCTGATCGACGAGATCATCCGAGAGGGCGCGAGGCGGATGCCGGCCGCCGCGCTTGAGGCCGAAGTCAACGCCTACATAGCCGAGTTGGCCGATCAGCGAGACGGGAAGGGCCACCGCCTCGTCGTGCGCAACGGCCGCACAAGCGGTTCTCCTCGGCGATCCTGCCGCCGTGGTGCCGCAAGTCCCCGAAGACCGGTGAGGTGCTGCGGCTGCCTACCTGCACGGCCTGTCCTCCGGCGACTTCGTGCCCGCCCTGGAGCAGTTCCTCGGCAATTCGGCCGGGCTCTTCCCGGCCACGGTCACCCGGCTGACCCAGCAGTGGTGCTCATCGGGGTCCGCGCCGACGGCTCCAAGGAACTGGTCGCGCTCAAGGACGGTTACCGCGAGTCAGGCGAGTCCTGGGCCGACCTGATGCGCGACTGCGCCTGCCGGGGCATGCGCGCCACCGTCCTCGCGGTCGGGGACGGCGCCCTGGGCTTCTGGAAGGCCCTGGCCGAGGTGTTCCCGGAATCCCGCGAGCAGAGGAGCTGGTTTCACAAAACCGCAAATGTGCTCGACGCCATGCCGAAGTCCGCGCAGCCCGGCGCGAAGAAAGTCATCCATGACATCTGCAACGCCGAGGACAAGCAGCACGCGCAGGCAGCGATCAAGACGTTCGCCCAGCTCTACGGCGTGAAGTGCGCCAAGGCCGTCAAGAGGATCACCGACGACGAGGCCGAGTTGCTGGCGTTCCTCGACCTCCCCGCCGAGCACGGGATCCACCTGCGCACCACCAACCTGATCGAGTCCACCTTCTCCGCTGTCCGCCTGCGCACCGAGGTCACCCGCGAGGCCGGCTCCCGCACCGCCGCCCTGGCGATGGCCTTCAGACTCGTCGAGTCCGCCCAGCAACGGTGGCGAGCCGTGCACGCACCCCACCTCGTCGCCCTCGTTCGTGCCGGAGCCCGCTTCGAACGCGGCCAACTTGTCGAACGCCCCGAGGCGGTTGCGGCATGATCAAGGCCAGCCGATTCCCTGGGGGCCGACGTGGCGTGGTCGGAACACGTGCTGGTGCGAGACGGTGTCCGGCTTGTCTGCCGGGACTGGGGCGGGCCTGGACGGCCCATCGTGTTGCTGCACGGCCTGGCCGGTCACGTGGGTGAATGGGACGTGCTGGCACGGAGCTTGAGCTCCAGGTATCGGGTGGTCGCGGTCGACCAGCGCGGGCACGGCGCCAGCGAGCGCCACCCACAGGACGTCTCCCGCGCTGCCTACGTCGCCGACGTCACCGCCGTCGTCGATCAGCTGGCGCTGCAGCGGCCCGTCCTGGTCGGCCAGTCGCTGGGCGGGCACACAGCCATGCTCACCGCCGCTGCACATCCCGGACAGGTCCGTGCGCTCGTGCTCGTCGAGGCCGGGCCCGGCGGTCCGAACCCGAACAGCCCCGTGGACATCGGCGTATGGCTCGACTCATGGCCGACCCCGTTTCCCTCACGCGAAGCGGCAGCCGCGTTCCTCGGCGGTGGACCGGTCGGCGCAGGCTGGGCGGCCGGACTGGAGGAACACGAGGGCGGATGGTGCCCTCGCTTCGACCGGGACGTGATGGTTCGCTCGCTGGCGGAGAACGCCCAGCGTTCCTTCTGGCACGAGTGGGGGCAGGTCGCGTGCCCCACCCTGGTCGTCCTGGCCCAATCCGGCTTCATCCCTGCGCACGAAGCCGAGGAGATGCTCCGCCAGCGACCTGCCACCATGGCCATGAGCATGCCCGGCACCGGCCACGACCTGCACCTGGAACAGCCTGAAGCCCTGCACACCGCGCTCTCGGACTTCATCGAGGGCCTCGCCTGAGAAACCCACCACCGTGGTCATAGCGACACCAAAGTCCGACTCCGCAGATAGCCGCCGATCCACAGGTCTTGACGATTACTCCGCATAGCAGCAGGCCGACCCCACCAAGATGAAGAAGACGGCACCGGCCGTACTGGGAGGAGTGCTTGGTGGAGCGGAGCCGGCAAGATCCGCGATGGACGGCACGCTGATCATCGGGAGGCAGAGCGGTCGACCGGTCAATGCTGTGAGCGAGGCTGGGACCGTGGGGAACACGGTCTTTACGCGCGGCTTTGGGCCGGCAGTTTAGGAAGCTGCCGGCACGGGCGAACCGTTAGGGTCCGGTCTCGGCGGGCTCTCGAGCGGATCGGTGAGTACCTTGTCGAAGCTCTGCGGGTGCTCGCGGCGGCCGGGGGCGGATCCGGCCCGGTGTGGCACAGGCCCTCCCGCTGGCCGAGGCGTCGAAGGCACATCACCTGCTGGAGACCGGCACGGGTCGAGGCAAGATCCTTCTCCCGCGCCTGACCACACGTGGACCGTTTGGCGAGAGCAGAGACCGACGGATTCACGGTTCGGCACGTGCAGGAGCCGTAGGCGATGGTGGGGTTGCTGAACCCGGGCTGCATGGCGTCGCCGGGGCACGGAGACCTCGTATCCGCTCGATCCGGCAGGGCGGAGCGTCGGATCCGCTGTCCGCCAGGGTCGGCGCGGTGCGGCCTGTACTCTTGATCCACTTTGCCTGGCATGTCGTCGAGGCTCGGTTGATCACCGACGGGCGGGAGGAGACGGGGTGGCGGACAGGGACAACGAGGTCGAGTCACGCCGGACTCGCGGTACTGAGGGACACGAGGCCGCCGTTCGAAGGGCTCGTCGTTGAGCGGGCGAGGGATCGCACTCCGGATGCGTCGCGCGGAAGCCGCGTCGTGGACATCGGCAGCCCGACAGTCGCGGACCAGCACGCCCCCGAGACCCGCTTCGCAGCCTGCACACGAGCCGCCGTTCGCGCCCGGTCGAGGACGAGGCGGGGCACACCGCGTAGGTTTCACGGACACCGGCATGAATCGCCGGTGTGACGGACAGACGGAGAACCCGCCGCGCGATCGCGGACGTCCGCTTCACGTATGACGGGGAATCGACATTGAACGAGACCAGAACGACGCGTGAGACGGAACGCCACGGACCCGACGAGGGTCTCGGCTCGGCGCGAGCCCTGGCACGTCTCGCCCTGCTGTGTATCGCGGGAGCGGTGGCCGCGGTGGTGGCCGGCACCAACCATTGGTTCGTCCTGCTGCTGGGCCTGGCGGGTCTCGGACTGGCCGGCGCGGGTTTGTGGTGGGCGTTGGCGCACCGCGGATTCGCCCGGCTCCTCGGTGCCCTTCTGGCGATCACCGCACCCGTCGGCGTCCTGGTGCTGTACGCCGTGTCGGGCCTGTGGTTGGTCGCGGTGATCGCCCTCGCGGCGTGGACGGCCGCGCTCGGCTGCGCGCGGAGTGCCCTGCGCCGGCTGCGCAAGCCGCACGGCATGCACACCCGCACGGTGCGTCCGCCCCGCCGGGCCGTGCTGATCATGAATCCGAAGTCGGGCGGCGGGAAGGTCGTGCAGTACGGACTCGTGGAGCGGGCCGAGGCGCTGGGCGCGCGGGTGATCCTGCTCGACCTCGACGCGGATCCGGATCCGGTGGCACTGGCCCGGCAGGCCGTGGCCGAAGGAGCCGACCTGCTCGGTGTGGCCGGCGGCGACGGGACTCAGGCCCTGGTGGCGGGAGTGGCCGCCGAACACGGACTGCCGTTCATGGTCGTGACAGCCGGCACCCGCAACCACTTCGCCATGGACCTCGGCCTGGACCGGGACGATCCGGTGAGCAGCCTGGACGCGCTCTCGGACGGTGTGGAACTCCGCGTCGACCTCGGGGACATCGCCGGTCGGCCGTTCGTCAACACCGCCTCGTTCGGTACGTACGCGCACATCGTGCAGAACCCCGACTACCGCGACGCCAAAGCGGTCACCGCGCTCGACCAGTTGCCGGACCTGCTGGCGGGCGAGGCGGGCGCCGTACTCAGTGCCCGGACCGACGAAGAGCGGTTGGAGGCCCCGCAGGCGGTGCTGGTCAGCAACAACCCCTACGCACGGGCCGACCCGCTGACCGGTGGCCGCAGGGAGCGGCTCGACACGGGCGAGCTCGGCGTGATCGCGGTCCGGGTCGGGGGCGCCGTACAGGCCGCCGAACTGGCGCTGTTGGGGGAGCGGGCCAGCGGCATGACGGTCCTGACGTCCCGCAGGGTCGTCGTGGAGTCCGACGAGGAGACGATCCCCGTGGCCGTGGATGGTGAGGCACTCGTCCTGCCTCCGCCCGTCGTGTGCTCCATACGGCCCGGCGTGCTGCGGGTCCGTGTGCCACGGGAACGTCCCGGAGCACCGTACGTCGCACCGACCGTCGACTGGTACCGCGTCATGCGCCTCGCCTTCGACCTGTCGCCCCGCGCACGCGAGAGCCACGACCGATCAGCCCCCTCACGCGACAAGAACCAGGAGCAGAGCGATGATTGACCGTCGGACTCGGCAGCAGCAGGCACCGCAGGGCCTGTTGCGCGACCTCGCCAGCCTCGACCAGGCCCTCTACGAGGCCGTGACGGTCACCAGCACACCCGCACTGGACTCGGCGCTGCGCCGACTGTCCGCGGCGGCCGACCACTCCAAGATCTCCCTTCTGATCGCCTCCACCCTGGCCCTGCGCCCCGGCCGCTCCCGCCGCGCCGCGGTGCTCGGCGTGGCAGCGATCGGCGTCGCGTCCACCACGGCCAACCTCCTGGGCAAGCGTCTTGTACGGCGGCACCGCCCGCACCGTGCCGAGGACTCGCCGTTCCCGGGGCGGCACGTTCCGATGCCGGCGTCCGCGTCGTTCCCCTCCGGTCACACGGCGTCCGCCGTCGCGTTCGCCGCGGCGGTCGGGCCCGCGTTCCCGGCCGTCACGGTCCCTCTCGGACTGCTGGCCTGTGCCGTGGGCTACTCGCGTGTTCACACCGGGGTGCACTATCCGGGCGACGTCGTCGCCGGCGCCGTTCTCGGAACGGGCGCGGCCGCGGCCGTCCTGGCGGCGGCCGCACACTGGGACGGCTCCGTCGGCGGCAGAACTGTGCTCCCGACCCGTGGCTCTTCTGCCCGGTGAACGCCCGCCGTCCGGGGGATCACCGTCATGACGAGGTCACTTCTCATGCCGCGAGACCGTGTCCGCACAGGGGGTGTCGACAGGGGAGGAGCTGCGGGCAGCACGGCTCCGAGGCGGATTCCTGGACTGACGGCGTCCGAACGTCTCGTCCCTGATGCGCCGTCTCGACCTGCCGAGGGACACGGAAGTCGCGCGGCCTGTTGGTCGACGGCCGTTTCTGGTACCCGTGCTTCCCCCGGGCCCATCGGCTGGTCCCGCACCAAGTCGTGCTCGCATGGCCGGAGTTGCACGTCAAAGGTCCGCCGGACAACGCCGCCCCACTCGCTCAACCCGGCCACCGGTCCCTCGTGCGACTTCTCAGCCTGCGTCCGGACAGACCTTGGCCATTTCGACTCACGTGACGAACTCTTCGCCCGGCACGGCGGGCCGGGTGTCCAGCGGGACGGTGTAGGTGCGGCCGTCGAACTGGGTGGATGACCACACCGCGTCCGCGAAGTCGTCCGGGGTGACGCCGTACTCGGCCAGGACGACCCTGTCCCACGGGTCACGGGTCCGGAGGCCCGGTCGGCGCGTAATCGACGAGCCGGGACATGCGCCCGACGGTCACGTCGGGCCCGCGACCACCGGCGGAGGCCATCGCGAGTTGGTGAGGTGGGGGGCCGCACTCCAGGGAGGTTGAGGAAACCGCCGTCGACGTCGCTGACCACATCCCACAGCCGCTGAGGGTCCCGGCGCCGAGGACTGTCGTAAGGACGCGGCGTGTGGGCGCCCGAGTCCTGCGTGCCGCGGCGTCCCCCTCGCAGCGGGATTCAACATCCCTCGTGGGGATGGCCGTTGGAGGGATCGGATGGACGTCGGGACGGTACGGGTCGGGTCGGGTCGGGTCGAGTCGCCAGTGGCGGTGGACCGTTCGGGGGCGCGCTGCTGACCCAGATGGGCGCCGAGCGTCCCGAGCGGCGTGAGCTGGAGATGTTTCATGCTTGCGAGGAGGCTCGCGAACACCGCGAGCTGCGGCGCAGTCCGCGTGGTGGCGTCGGATGTCGGCTGATTCTGGAGGTGGGCGGGAGCGGTGTAGTTAATTCGCCCCCGGTTGGTGTGGCGTGCGTTGCGAGTCGAGTGTTGTCTGGTGGATGGAACACCGCGATGTACTGACGGTACGGCTGACGAGTTTCCTTGAGGAGCACACCTTGACGCAGAAGATCTGGTTCATCACCGGTGCCTCACGCGGCTTCGGCAGAGAGTGGGCCGTCGCCGCCCTCGAACGGGGCGATTCGGTTGCCGCGACCGCGCGTGACCTTTCCACGCTGGAGGACCTTCGCGCGGAGCACGGAGAACGGCTGCTGCCCTTGCGCCTCGACGTGACGGACCGTGACGCCGACTTCGCCGCCGTACGACAGGCGCACGAGCGGTTCGGGCGCCTCGATGTGGTGGTGAACAATGCTGGTTACGGCCACTTCGGCATGGTCGAGGAACTCACCGAGTCCGAAGCTCGTGCGCAACTGGAGACCAACCTGTTCGGTGCCCTGTGGATCACGCAGGCGGCGCTGCCGTTCCTGCGCGAGCAGGGCAGCGGCCACATCCTCCAGGTCTCATCCATCGGAGGCATCAGCGCCTTCCCGCTGGTCGGGATCTACCACGCGTCGAAGTGGGCGCTGGAAGGCATGAGCCAGGCGTTGGCCCAGGAAGTGGCGCCGTTCGGCATCAAGGTCACGCTGATCGAGCCCGGTGGGTTCGCCACCGACTGGGCGGGCTCCTCGTCGAGCACCTCCGAGCCGTTGCCCGCGTACGCCGACTTCCACAAGGAAGTGCAGGAGCAGCGCCGCAAGCGCGTCGGCACGCCGGGCGATCCGACCGCGTCCGCCGCTGCCGTGCTGGAGATCGTCGACGCCGACGAGCCGCCGCTGCGCTGCTTCTTCGGCTCGGCGCCGCTGGGCATCGCCAAGGCCGACTATGAGCAGCGTCTCGCGGTGTGGGAGAAGTGGCAGCCTGTGGCAGAGCTGGCGCAGGGCTGAGCCGGGCAGGGAGACCTGGCGAACGGAGGGGACAGCCCTGCGCGCACGATGGATGGGGGCGACTGGAGTGAATCCAGCCGGCCCCTTTCCGGAATGCCACGGTGTGATCGGGAGCGGTGCTTCTGGTCGCGGTCGCATACCTGCTGGTGACAGGTCGGCGATGTGGCGGGGCTGTATGCCGGTCGCCGAGGAGATCTTCTTGAAGTTGTCTACCTGGGGGCGCTGACCTGCGGTGATGCGGTTCAGGTCGTCTCTGGCCTGCGCGGATGACTCTTTCTGTGCCTTTCAGTGGCATGTCGCGGTATACAGCTGATTCTCCCCAGGCGTTCCCCAACGCCGCCCGTACTCCCCAGATTCTCCCCAGAGAGCCGCCCATGGGCGTCCGGGGATGATGCTGCGCCGGTACTCAAGGTGTGATCGGCACCCTTCACCTCGCGTTACCGCCAGGCTCGCGGCGGTCTCTGGTCGTTCGACGGAAAACGGCCAGCCTCATTGCGCGGCAAAGCCGCAACCTCGCACCCGTCGCGGAAGACGAACTGACTTTTTGCGACACGAAGATCAGGCGCCGTCTCAGTTGGGCCGTCGGAGAAGTTGGTCGCTCACATGTCGGCGAGTTCGAACGGTGGTCGGGAGTGCTCAGGCGGGAGGCGAGAGCAGCACCATGCCGCTCTCGCCGACCACAGCGACGTTGTCTCCGACTGCGGCCATGTTCCAGCCGTCGAAGGGAAGGTTGAGAGGCGGGCGCACTGGGGTCATGGTCCGTGTGTCGAACAGGTGGAGGCCCTCTTTTCCGCGCACCGCGAGGAGTGCCCGGCCGTCCACCGATGTGACGGGGCAGACCGGCCGCTCGAACCGGCCGGTGGCGGCGGGGCCGATTTGACTGGCGGTGGCGGGGTCCCAGAGCAGGAGGCTTTCGCTGGTCTCGTTGAGTACGGCCACCACCTCCCGTCCGTCGGCGAGCCGGAAGGCAGCCAGGTCCGACACCTCCTTGCCCGTCTGATATGTGGCCAGGCAGGAGCCGGTGTCCGGGTTCCACACCTTCAGATGCCCCTTGCGAGTGCTGCTGATGAGCCGGGGCGCAGAATGGGGCCCGGTCCACGAACACACTGCGTCCACCGGTTGCTGGTCCGCCTCGATGGCGGGTCCCGCCGGTGTTCCCTCGGGGGCGTTCCACAATCGGATGTGGCCGGAGCTGTCGCTCGTGGCCAGGAGCAGACGGCCCTGGGCGTCGGTGATGGAGCACATGCCCCACAGCACGGCGTCGTCAGGGATCTCGGCGAACCGACCGAGGGGCTCGCCCTCGGCGGCGTCCCAGAAGCGGACGACACCGTCGCGGTGGCCCACGGCCAACAGAAGAACGCCGTCGGGTCGCCGGTGGGTCCGCAGGAGTTCGATGCGTTGCTTGAACTCCCAGCTCCTTTCATTCCCGCAGGTAATCCGTCACACACACTGCGGTGGACGGGTGCGGAGAATGGAATTCCTGGCGGGTCCGTATCCCCGCGACCCAGATATCCGTAGCCGGTCAGGCCGCGGATTGGTGCGGAAAAAAAGATTCATCCGATCCGGCGGACGGCCAATCCGCCGGGCTTTCGGAGCCGGATTCCCCATGTGACCGACGACGAGAAGCAGACGCGACAACGCCTCACCTGGGCGCGCCTGACCCTGGGTGCGTGCAGTGGTGTGCTGGCCGGCCTCGCCTCGCTCGGCGTCGCTGAGCTGGTGTCGGCCGGGGTGCGTCCGCAGGCCAGTCCGGTCGTGGCGGTCGGCGGGGCGGCGATCGACCGCACCCCGGCCGCTCTGAAGGACTGGGCGATCCGGCACTTCGGAACCAATGACAAGCTGATTCTTCAGCTCGGAATTCTCGTGATGCTGGCGCTTTTCGCGCTGGCGCTGGGAATTGTCGCACTGCGTTTCCGGCGCAGCGGCGCTGCCGGTGTTCTGCTCTTCGGAATTGTCGGGGCGGTATCGGCCACCAGCCGGCCGGATTCGACGAGTCTCTCCGACGCGCTCCCCTCCGTGGTGGGGGCGATCGCCGGAGGAGCAGTGCTCTACGTCCTGGTGGGCCGCCTCGCCCGACGGGAGCCGTGCCCGGAACCGGTGGACGGCGAGCGGAGCGGTGCGTCTTCCGGAGCTGATTGGGACCGTCGTGGCTTCGTGATCGCGGCGACGGCGGTCGCCGCCGCTTCCGCCGGGGCGGGGGTGCTGGGCCGGACGCTGAACAACGCGAGCGGCCAGAGCGCGGTCGCCTCACGCAACAGGGTCGTCCTGCCCCGTCCGGCCTCCGCGGCCGCAGCCGTTCCCAAGGGTGCCGGGCTGCGGATTCCCGGGATCAGTCCCTTCACCACACCGAACGGTGACTTCTACCGCGTGGACACCGCGCTCGTGGTGCCCAAGGTCAACGCCACGACCTGGGCACTGCGCATCCACGGCAAGGGCGTCACCCGGCCTGTCACCCTCACCTTCGACGACCTGCTGCGGCGCGAGCTGATCGAGCGGGACATCACCCTCACCTGCGTGTCGAACGAGGTCGGCGGCCCGTACGTCGGCAACGCCCGCTGGATCGGCGTACGACTGGCCGATCTGCTGGCCGAGTGCGGGGTGAGGCCGCCGTCGAAGGGCGGCCCCGCCGACCAGTTGGTGGCCCGTTCCGTGGACGGGATGACGATCGGCAGCCCGGTCGAGGACGTGATGGACGGCCGCGACGCACTGCTCGCCCTGGGCATGAACGGCGAACCGCTGCCCTTCGCCCACGGTTTTCCGGTCCGCATGGTGGTGCCCGGCCTGTACGGCTTCGTCTCCGCCTGCAAGTGGATCAAGGACATCGAACTGACCACCTTCGACGCCTACGACCCCTACTGGGTCAAGCGCGGCTGGGCCCGCAGGGCTCCCATCAAGACCGAGTCGCGCATCGACACCCCCAAGCCGTTCGCCCGGCCGAAGACCGGGACGGTGATGGTCGCCGGGGTCGCCTGGGCCCAGCACCGCGGCATCGACAAGGTCCAGGTCCGCGTCGACGACGGCCCATGGCAGGAGGCCCGACTGGCCGCCGAGGACACCCGCGACACCTGGCGCCAGTGGTCCTTCCCCTGGCAGGCCGCCAAGGGCGGCCACACCCTCACCGTCCGCGCCACCGACCGCACCGGCCAGGTGCAGACCGACAAGCGCACCCGCACCATCCCCGACGGCGCCAGCGGATGGCACTCCGTGGTCGTCACCGTCGACTGACCCCTCAAGCCACTTTTCCCCTTCCCCATATCACCGCAGCTCAGGCTGCACCGACCCGCAGGAGAAACACCATGAGTACTCGTATCCGCCGTACCGCGGTCGTCCTCGCCGCCTCCGCCGTGCTGCCGCTGGCCCTCAGCGCCTGCGGCAGCAGCGGCAGCGACTCCGCGAGGTCGGACTCCTCCACCAAGGCGTCCGCCAGCGCTTCGAGCGACGGCATGACCGGCGCCGGCGCCACGATGTCCGACCAGCCCTTCGGTACGGCCTGCTCCGGTGTCCCCAAGAGCGGTGCCGGCTCCTTCGACGGCATGGCCAAGGACCCGGTCGCCACCGCCGCCTCCAACAACCCCGCACTGTCCACGCTGGTGGCGGCGGTGAAGAAGGCCGGGCTCGTCGACACCCTCAACAACGCCCAGAACATCACGGTGTTCGCGCCGACCAACGACGCCTTCGCCAAGATCCCGAAGGCCACCCTGGACAAGGTCCTGGCCGACAAGGCGCAGCTGACGAAGATCCTCACCTACCACGTCGTCGGCCAGCAGCTCACTCCGAAGGACTTGGAGAAGGGCTCCTTCGACACCTTGGAGAAGTCCAAGCTGACCACCTCCGGCTCGGGCGACAACTACATGGTCAACGACTCCGCCAAGGTGGTCTGCGGCAACGTCAAGACCGCCAACGCCAACGTCTACATCATCGACACCGTCCTGATGCCCACCAGCTGACGGACCACCGTCAGGGCCGGGCACCGACGTCAAGCTGCCTGGCCGTACGACTCCTGTGACGGGGAGACGGTGAGGGGCGGGGCAGTTGCCCCGCCCCTCACCGCTGTGTCCCCTCACCGCCGTACCGATGAGAGATGACGGAGCTCAGCACATGTCGGCACTCTTCCGCGTTCGCGTCCTCGCCGTCTCGAACACCCGTCTGTGGTGCGCGGTGGCAGGCACACTGACCGCGAGCACCGGCCGCACCCTGCGCGCCGAGCTGACCGCCCGATGCGCCGACGCGACGGTGGTCGGGTTGGATCTACGTCAACTCAGGTGTCCCACGGACGAGTTCCTGCCGGGACCACCGTGGCCGGACGGACCCCACACCGTGCATATCCTGGCGCCGGAACAACTGCGCTCCCGTACGGCCGATGACGGACGTCTGCACTGGCACACCGATCTCCAGAGCGCCTGGCAGGCGTGGTCCGCGCTCTCGCTCTGAGCCCCGTCACGTCCCCGACCCCCGGCCTGTTCCGGTCGCGTGCCATTTCGCGTTCCGCGTCCACGCCATCGGGCGCACCCGTCCGCTACCGCGCGGTCCGATCGCCACCTGGGAGTACCGCTTCGAGCCGGCCGGTGAGGGCACGCGAGTGACGGAGACCTGGACCGACGACCGGCGCGCGTGACCGGCGTTCCTGATCGACGCTTTCGACCGGCTCGTCACCCCGGGCAGGACCTTCGCCCAGTTCCAGGTCCGCAACATCGACAGGACCCTGTACAACCTCACACGCGAACTGGAGCGGGAGCACGACCACTCCGGATGAACGGCGCCCGTCCCAGGCGTCGGAACGCGTCCTGGCGGGCGGACAGTCGGGCCGGAGTCACCCGAAGGTGAAGGAGTACGCCTGGATGCCGGGGGTGAGCCCGGGTGCGAGACGCGTGGTGCGGGCCATGTTCTCGTCGATGAGCCGGTGAAGGGGAGACAAGCGCTGTCGCCCGCGGTGAAGTACTGGTGCCCGGCCGTCCAAGTGCCGTCCAGGGTGAGACGGTTGACCGGGAAGCCGCTCGCGAAGCGGTAGGTCTTGGGCTTGTCGGCGTCGAGCAAAGTCGCCACGAGGGAACACCCCTGGGACCGGACACAGACGACGGCTCAGAGGTCTTGTCGGAAACCCAGTGGGTCTGCGGCATGGCGCCGTTACTCGATGGCGATGACGTCTCAGTCGCTCGCCTTGGTCAAGTGACCCGCGTCACACCCGGCCCCTGTCAGCAATTGGGGCGCTGTCTCGTTCGAAGGGCACGTGAACGAGACAGGAGCAATGCCATGAAGCACCGCATCGTTGTACTCGGTGCCGGATATGCCGGGGCCTTCGCCGCTGGAAACCTGGCCCGCCGGCTCTCCCCCTCGGATGTCGAGATCACCGTCGTCAACGCCGTGCCCGACTTCGTCGAGCGGATGCGGCTCCACCAGCTCGCGATCGGCCAGGACCTCGCGTTCCGCAAGCTCGCCGACGTGTTCGAGGGCACCGGGGTACGGCTGCGCCTGGCGAGCGTCACCGGTGTCGACCCCGGGCGCAAAACCGTTGCGGTGAGCGGTGAGGACGGCGATGGCGAGCTCACGTACGACACGCTTCTCTACGCGCTGGGCAGCTCCGTGGCCGACCACGGCGTCCCGGGCGTGGCCGAGTACGCCTTCGATGTGACCGGCCTGTCCTCGGCGCTGCGTCTGCGTGAGCGCCTGGCCGGCCTGGGCGCGCGCTCCGCGGTGCTGGTCGTCGGTGAAGGGCTGACCGGCATCGAGACCGCCACCGAGTTCGCCGAGTCCCGGCCCGACCTCTCGGTCGCGCTCGCCGCCCGCGGTGAGTTGGGCGCCTGGCTCTCGCCGAAGGCCCGCCGTCACCTGTGCCAAGCCTTCGACCGGCTCGGCATCACCGTCCACGAGCACACCGGCATCGAAGCGGTCGAGCCGACCTGGGCGGTCGCCGTCGGCGGTACCTCCGTCCCGGCCGACGTGACCGTGTGGTCGGCCGGGTTCGCCGTACACCCCATCGTGGCCGCGAGCGGCCTGGAGGTCGCCGGGACCGGCCAGATCGTCGTCGACCGCACCATGCGCTCGGTCTCCCACCCGGACGTCTACGCCGCCGGTGACTGCGCGTACGCGATCGGCGAGAACGGCCGGCCGCTGCCCATGTCGTGTGCCTCGGCCGGTGTCACCAACATGCAGGCGACCGCCGCGATCATCGCGCGCCTGACGGCCCGTGACGTACCGGCCATCGGCCTGAAGTACTACGGCAACCACATCAGCCTCGGGCGGCGGGACGCGATCTTCCAGATGGTGGACGGGGACGTCCGGTCGAAGTCCTGGTACCTCGGTGGCAAGGCCGCCGCGCGACTCAAGTCGGGAGTGCTGAAGGGGGCCGGGTGGGGTATCGACCACCCGACCTTCGGCATACCGAAGCGCAAGCGCCGCCTGGCCACCGCGCCTGACCGGGCCGGCGCAAGGGCCGGTACGAGGGCCGCTGCATAGGCTGCTTCGCATGGACAGTGCAGCCATCGATCGGTTCGAGGCCAGCCGAGGCCGGCTGGCCTCGCTCGCGTACCGTCTGCTCGGCTCGGCCGCCGACGCCGAGGACGCCGTGCAGGACACGTTCCTGCGCTGGCAGGCCGCGGACCGCGAACAGATCGTGGTGCCGGAGGCGTGGCTGACCAAGGTCGTCACCCATCTCTGCCTCGACCGGCTCCGCTCGGCGCAGGCGCGCCACGAGCGGGCGGCTGGTGCCTGGTTGCCCGAGCCGCTTCTTGAGGGCGACCCCATGCTCGGCCCGGCCGACAGCTTCGAGCAGCGCGAATCGGTGTCCCTCGCCGTGCTGACCCTGATGGAGCGGCTCTCGCCGGTCGAACGGGCCGTCTATGTCCTGCGTGAGGCTTTCTCCTACAGCCACGCCGAGATCGCCGGGATCCTCGACATCAGCGAGTCCGCGAGCCAGCAGCATGTCCACCGGGCCCGGATCCGGGTCGCCGCCGAGCGCCGTCGCGGCGGCGAGGCCGCCCCCGCGTCCGCCCGCCGGGTCGTCGAGGAATTCCTCGCCGCCGCGATGTCGGGGCGTACGGATCGGCTGGTGGCCCTGCTCACCGAGGACGTGACGGCGCTCTCGGACGGTTACGGACTCGCCGGGCGGCTGTTGCGGTACGAGACGCGCGAGCGGGTGGCTTCCTACGTGCGGGCCGGCTTCAAGCCCACGCCGGCGAAGCTGCGGCTGGCCGGCGGCTCACCCGCGATGCATATCGCCCTGGTCAACGGCTCCCCAGCCGTCCTCGCTGTGATCAACGACCGGGTCGTAGGCGCCGTGGCGTTCGAAGTCACCGACGGCAAGATCGCGTCCCTGCGCGGCATCGCCGCCGCAGACCGGCTCGCGCGCCTCAACGAGGGCTGGCGGCAGTACGAACCCGACGCACCGGTCATCGAGGGATGGTGGCCTCGCCGGTGAGACGGCGGGCCATCAGGTCGGTCATAGAAGTCCGTGGCCGACGCCAGCGGCCGGTGGCGGCGACGTCCGCCAGTAGCTGGGCATGGCCGTTTCAGGTACTGCCCGGGTATTTCGTGCCCCATCACGTCACCCCTTCGCTCCTTGACGCGCCGGTGACGGCTTCTTAGCGGTGGTCGGCATCCAGACCTTTGTGAACTCTGCCGGGAACCGGCAATGCGCGGGTGCACCCCTGGCGTGCACGATGGCTCAAGGGGAGCACGGCGGACGGCCCCGCTGCCGGGTACCGGCAGCGGGGCCGACGGGTGCCCGTACCAGGATGCGAGGCGAGCCTCCCAACTGGGCGAACTGCGCGGAACGGTCGTCGGCGAGCAGGCGTCGCGCCGAGTGGAGTTGAGACGGCGTGCGTCCTCGCCGGCCTTCTGCCGCCCGGACAGAGATCGTCGTCCAACGCTAAGAGGTCCTCGACGAACCCTCCGCGAGAAAGGTGTGGATCCGTTCGGAGATCAGGGGCCAGTCCCGGCCGAACCAGACGAGGTGGCTGTCGGCCAGGCTTTCGAGCAGTTCGGCGTGGGGGAGGGCGGCGGCGAGTGCCTCGGCGTGCACGAAGCGCACTGCCGCGTCCTGGCGGGTGGCGATCACCAGGGCGGGCTGGGAGACCCGGCCTGCATGACGCAACTGATCTTCGGGTGCCGCAACTTCCTTGAGATCGCGTGTGAATCCTCGCCCCGACCGCATCCGCGAGAACAGTGCGACCAACCTCGTCCGATCCTCCGGGCGGAGGTTCGCCACCACAGCCCGTACGGGCAGGAGGGTGAGGTCGCGCAGCAGTATCCGCAGGCCGGCGTTGGGTGCGTACCGCATGAGGGAGTGAACGAGCGCCCAGGAAACGCGCTCGGTGTGCGGTGCGAAAACGATCCGGGCGCCGAGGCGGGTGCGGCGGTCGGGCCAGGGCAGCGGTCCGACCGCGCTCTGCAGGAGCAGCCTTTGGACCAGGGCGGGATGGCGTGCCGCCATCGCCACCGCGGTGGGTCCGCCTCCCGATACGCCGACTACGGCGGCGACTTCGGTGATCCCCAGGTGTGCGCAGAGCGCGGCCGTGACATCGGCGAACCCGGTGGCCGATTCCCCGGTCGAGACCGGCGTACGGCCATACCCCGGGCGGGACGGCACGAGCACCGAGTATCCCGCTTCGGCGAACACCTCCTCGCCCAGCGAGAGCCCCGCGCGCATGTGCCCGCCGTAGAAGATCACGACGGTGACCGGTCCGCGCCGGTCGAAGCGGTACTCGACGCGGCCGGCGGTCAACTCGGCCAGCATTGTGGGGTGTTCGTCCAGGCCGTGACGTCGGGTGTTCGTCACGGCGACTCCTCGCTCCGCCCAGGGGCGTGCGAGGCCGAGGATGAGCAGGCATGGCGGGATCCGGGCCGCGTGCCGGTGTCGGAGTAGCCGCTTCCTGCCCTGGACCGAGTCACCTTCGCATCGTGCCACCGTTCGCGGCCGGTGCCCCCCGACCGGCCTGCTCTCCGCGTCGTAGGCCGCTGGGCAGGCCGGTTGTATCGTGCGGAGAGCCGTCCCGGCAGTGCGTCCGCATCATCCGTATGACGGTGGCCGTCGGGACTTCGAGAGCGAGACGGGAGCCGGGCGTGCGGGCGCGTGACTTGGCGGTGGAGTACGAGACGGTCGGCCTCGACAGCGACGCGATGGACGCCGCGCGGCTGATGGCCGAACACCGGCTGCCGGCGCTGCTGGTGGTGGACGAACGGGGTGCGCCGAAGGCGATCCTGCCCGCCTCGCAGATGGTCAAGATCCTGGTGCCGGTGTACGTGGTCGAGGACCCGACGCTCGCCGCCGTGGTCGACGAACGCCACGCCGACCGGTTGTGTCAGGCGCTGAAGGGGCGCAAGGTGCGCGACTGCCTGTCGAAGACCGTGCCCGCGCCGCCGGTCGCCGCTCCGGACGACACCGCGCTGGAGGTGGCCGCGCAGATGGCGCGGGTACGCAGTCCCCTGGTGGCGGTCGTGGAGAAGGACGCGGCCGGTGGCCGGCTCCTCGGTGTGATCACGGCCTCGCATCTGCTGGAACGGTTGCTCGCCGCTACGGCCTGACCGGCCGCGTCAGGTGGTGTCCGGGCAGTCGCCCTCGTAGAGGTCGAGGGCGCGGGGCAGACCCAGTTGGTTGAGGGTGGCCCGTGCCTGGGTACTGGCGTGGGTGACGATCAATCGGGTGCCGTGTGGCCGTGCTTCGAGCAGCGCCATGAAGAAGGCCGCGCCACCATCAGGACTGAGGTAGGGCACCTGGGCCAGGTCGACCTCCAGGACACGGGGTGGTGCTCGCAGGGCCTGCCGCAGCCTCGCTCCTACGTCCCGGGCGTTCTTGGCGGTGATGTCTCCCGAGAGCCGTACGACGACGTGGTCGGCGTGCGAAACCGTGCTGTCGGCACCACGGCGGAACGGATGCCGTAGACGGTTGCCCATTCCCGCCGGCCGGCTGTGGGCGTGGGTTCTACGGGCGGGGGACGAGTCCGGCATCCGGGCCTCCAGGGCAGGGGCGGCCATTGCCGACCGGACTTGCCGGCGCACCTGAACGTCACCCTAGGCGTAGGCGTCCTCGGCCGCCGTTCGAGAGGCCGGCGGCAAGGCTCTCTGATCAGGGAGCGTGGCGGTCCTTTGTTGCCGGAACCCGGCAGAATCCCGGCCCCGGCCTCGCTCATCAAGAGCTGTTAAAGAAGCGTCAAGGACCTGTATGGTTCCCAGCGGTGTGCCGGGAAGCCTGGTCGGCGAGTAGGGGATCACTCTCTCTTCCGATCGGGGGCGCAAGCCATGGTGCTCGTGATGATGTTCGGTGCCGCGCTGCTCTCCGCCTCCTCCCTCTTCCTCGTCGGCGGACTCCTGGTCACCGACGGCATGCAGGTCTTCCTGCCCAAGCCGCCCACCGACTGGAAGCACCCCGCGCCCGTACCGGGTCTGACGGACGTCCCGGCTGCCCGTGCCCACGCCTTCGCGCCCCGCAGCGACTCCTGCCCGGACGGTGCGTACACCCGGCCCTCCGCCCCGCATCACCTCACCGGCTCGACCGCCGACCCCGTCTCGCAACCCTGCGGAGGATCGTGAACGACTGGCACAGCTGGGCGGCGATCGTCGTGTTCGTCGGTGCGTACGCCCTGATCATCAGCGAGAAGATCCACCGCGTCGCCGTGGCTCTGGGCGGCGCGGGGCTCATGCTCGCGATCGGGGCGACCGACGACGTGTCGGCGTTCTACTCCGAGGACTCCGGCATCGACTGGAACGTCATCTTCCTGCTGATGGGCATGATGATGATCGTCGGAGTGCTGAAGAAGACCGGCATGTTCGAGTACCTGGCGATCTGGTCCGTGAAGAAGGCCCGGGCCCAGCCCTTCAGGGTGATGGCCATGCTCGTCGTCATCACGGCGGTCGCCTCCGCCCTGCTCGACAACGTGACGACGGTGCTGCTGATCGCCCCGGTCACCCTGCTGGTCTGCGAACGCCTCGCGCTGCCCGCGGCCCCGTTCCTGATCGCGGAGGTGTTCGCCTCGAACATCGGCGGCACCGCGACCCTGGTCGGCGACCCGCCCAACATCATCATCGCCAGCCGGGCCGGGGTCACCTTCAACGACTTCCTGGTCCACATCGCCCCGCTGTCCGCACTGCTCGTCGTCGTCCTGGTCGCCCTGTGCCGGGTGATGTTCCGCAAGACGTTCGTCTACGACGAGGACCGCGCCGCCGAGATCATGGCCCTGGAGGAGCGCGAGGCCATCAAGGACCCGCGGCTGATGGTCCAGGGTCTCGTCGTCCTGGCCCTGGTGGTGGCGGGCTTCGTCCTGCACCCGGTACTGCACTACGAGCCGAGCATCGTCGCGCTGCTGGGCGCCGGGCTGCTGGTCGCCGTCTCCACGGCCGAGACGAGCGAGGTTCTCGCCGAGGTGGAGTGGCCCACGCTCGCCTTCTTCGCGGGTCTGTTCATCATGATCGGCGGCCTGATCGACACCGGTGTGATCGACGAGGTCTCCAAGGCGCTCGCGGACGCGATCGGCACGAACGAACTCGGTGGGTCCTTGACGATGTTGGGTGCTTCCGCGGTCCTGTCCGGGGTCGTGGACAACATCCCGTACGTCGCCACCATGGCGCCCATCACCAGCGACCTGGTCCACAACATGGGCGGCGCCGGTGACCACGTCATGTGGTGGGCCCTCGCCCTCGGCGCCGACCTCGGCGGCAACGCCACCGCCATCGGCGCCTCCGCGAACGTCGTCGTCCTCGGCATCGCCGAACGCAACCGACAGCCCATCACCTTCTGGCAGTTCACCAAGTACGGCCTGATCGTCACCGCCGTCACCGTGGCCATCTCGCTCGGCTACGTGTGGCTGCGCTACTTCGCACTGGCCTGAGCAGTACGCCGTTGCCGCTACCCACGCAGATCCTCGACATCGCTGCCCGAGGCGGGACGGCCCGTCGGCCGGGCGCGGGTGCGGTCCGGTTCCGCTCACTTGGGTGGCAGGCTCGCGGCGAAGGCGTGTCCCTCGTCGACCCATTGGCCGAGCGCCTCGTCCTCGGTCAGTACGGAGGAGTCGACCAGGATCCAGCCGCGCATCGGGCGGCCGGTCATGTCGAAGACGCGGGTGCCGGGCCGGGCCAGGGCCGCGTCGGTGTGCTCGGGCCCCACGCGCACCATGAGGTCGCCGCCGCTTCCGCTGCCACTGACGCCCACTGCCATGTTGCCGCGGTACAGGAAGGCGATCCCGCCGAACATCTTTTTCTCGGTGACGTCCTGATGCACGGCCAGCCGTTCGCGTACGCGCTCGGCCAGCCCTTCGTCGTATGCCATGGGAATCTCTCATTCCGTGCCGGTGAGCCTGAGTTGCAGGTTGCGCAGGTCCTTGCCGAGGGATGTGCGGACCTGACGGGCCAGGAGGGGCGCGGCCATCCGGTAGAAGCCGCCCCCGCCGCCCTGGACGCGGATACGGGCCGTCGTCCCGGAGGGGTGCGGGTCGAAGGTGTAGGTGACGTGCATGGGCATCGGCCCGGCCACCGACACCATGTCCAGCAGCCGGGGCGGTTCGTGCGCGGCGACGCGCAGGACGTAGTCGATGCGCCGGCCCAGGAAGTACGCCGTACGGGTGACCTCGGCCCCGACACCGAAGCCACCGCCGTCGGCTTCCCGCGTCAGCTCCGCGCTGCGGATGCCCTGCGTCCATTCGTCGTCATGCCGCCAGTCCATGGCGTACGCCGCCACCTGCGCCGGCGGAACGGGGATCACCCGTTGCGCGGACACGTCGATGGCCATCGCACCGCCGCCTCGTCGTCCCGCCGGGTGCCCGTCGCACCCGGAGATGGGACCAGGATCCTCGCGATGGACGGCGGACGCACGGCGCGCGACCGGGCGCCGTGCGAAAGCGCCGGGTGCCGGTGCGTCGTAGAGGGACACGACGGGATCCGCGCGAGACGCTGTCGCCGAGCCACGGCTCGGACCGGATCGGGGACCCGCCCTCGCTGTCCCGCTGTCCCGTGCGAAGGAGCATCCATGACCCAGTCACCGCCCACCCCTGACCCGGTCGACGATCCCTACCGCTTCGACGACCTGCGCGCCCTGTTCGTCAACTGCACACTCAAACCGTCGCCGCAGCAGAGCCACACCGAGGGGCTGATCGACAAGAGCCGGGCGATCATGGACGCGCGCGGGGTCACCACGACCGTCGTACGCGCCGTCGACCACGACATCGCGCCGGGTGTCTACCCGGACATGACCGAGCACGGCTTCGCCACCGATGCCTGGCCGGAGCTGTACGAGCAGGTGATGGCCGCCGACATCCTGGTGCTGGCCGGGCCGATCTGGCTGGGTGACAACAGCTCGGTCATGAAGAAAGTCATCGAGCGGCTGTACGGCGGCTCGGGCCTGCTCAACTCCGCGGGCCAGTACGCCTATTACGGGCGCGTCGGCGGCTGTCTCATCACCGGCAACGAAGACGGCGTGAAGCACTGCGCGATGAACATCCTCTACAGCCTCCAGCACCTCGGCTACACCATCCCGCCACAGGCCGACGCGGGCTGGATCGGCCCGGCGGGACCCGGACCCTCCTACCTCGACCCCGGCTCGGGCGGCCCGGAGAACGACTTCACCAACCGCAACACCACGTTCATGGCCTGGAACCTGATGCACCTGGCCGCCATGCTCAAACGCACCGGGGGCATCCCCGCGCACGGCAACCAGCGCTCCGAATGGGACGCCGGCTGCCGCCTCGACGCGCCCAACCCCGACTACCGCTGAAGTGCGCGCCGCAGCAGGAGGGCGATCGCCGTCGCGGTGAGCACGGCTTCATCACGTTGGGCGAACGCCCCGACGGCGGAGTGCCGGTGGCCGGCGATCAGCCCTTTGAACGGACCCCGTTCTGCAGTCGGGGCCGGTGTGGAAAGGGCATCCGGTGGGGCGGCCGGCCACCCGCCTCGGCGGCTTGAGCGCGCCACCCCACCCCGTGGTCCCACCACGTCAGGTGCGAAGCGCGACGAGAAGATCAACCACGTAGGTCTCCTCCACCTCCTCGCGAGGAAAGATCCTGCCCAGCCGATCACGCTCGTCGACGAAAAACGCCTGACGGTCAGCCTTGTCAAGAACGAGGAATGCCGACCGGCTACCGATGTTGGCGAGATGCGTGTCCAAAGAAACAGTGCGGCTCCAGCGCACTTGACGGCGCTCAACCCGTAGCCCGGTCAGCCCCGCCAACCGGACGGCATCGCTGTCCGAAGGGCGCACCGCAGACCTTGGTTCCACCCCGCAATGGTGTGCGATGCGCCCGTGCTGCTCGCGGATCCACGGCACGTCGAAAGCCGTTGTGTTCCACCAGATCGCCAGCGCACCGCCCGCCCGCAGGACGCGCAATGCCTCCGGTACGGACCGGTCGGGATCGGTCCACTGCCAGGACTGGGCATACGTGATCAGGTCGCAGGAAGCCTCGGCCAGCGGCAGAGCGTTACCGTCACCCCTCACGATCGGCACTCCGGGAAGCGCCTGACGGAACTCGTCGGCCATGGCCTCACCCGGCTCGACAGCGATCATCTCAGCACCTCGTTCCCGCAACAACGTGCTGGCGATTCCGGTACCCGCGCCGACATCGGCGACCCGAGCACCCGCCAGACGACAACCTGAGAACTCCTCGACGCAGTCAAAGAGCGCGGCTGGATAGGAAGGGCGACTCGCCGCGTACTGAGCCGCGGCTGCATCGAACGACTGGGCGCGAGAGCTGACGGTCATCCCCTCATCATCACCTCCCTGTGCCAGACACTCGACCACCGCCAAGACGGTGATTGTTTTCGGTTACGGCGTCAGACGGCGGTGCGTCCGGCGTCGGCCGCGACGGTCGCGCCGGTGAGGTAGCTCGCGCGGTCCGAGGCGAGGAAGAGGATCACCTCGGCGATCTCGCGCGGGGTGGCGAGCCGACCGAGCACGGTGGTCTTGGCGAACTGCTCGGCGCCCTCCTCACCCACGGTCGCCAGGACCATGTCGGTCCGCGTGGGACCTGGCGCGACGGTGTTCACGCGCACGCCCGCCGGACTGAACTCGGCCGCCCAGGTGCGCGTCAGCGACTCCAGCGCGGCCTTGGTGGCGCTGTAGACGGACAGTCCGGGCATGCCGATCCGGGCGGCCATGGTGCTCACGTTGACGATGCTGCCGGAGCCCTTGGCGATCATGGCGGGGGCCAAGGCGGCGGTGAGAAGGTACGGGGCCCTGACGTTGGCGGCGAGGGCCTCGTCGAGCGTGTCGGCGCTCTGGTCCACGGTCGGCGCCCCGGGGAAGATCGCCGCGTTGTTGACCAGGATGTCGACGGGGCCAGCCTCTTCCGCTAGGTGGCGCAGCGCGTTCGGGTCGGTGAGGTCGGCGGCAACGAACCGCGCCCTGCCGCCGGCGTCGGTGATCGACCGTACGGTCGCGGCCCCGCGCTCGGCGTTGCGACCGGAGACAACGACGTCGGCGCCGACCGCGGCCATCAACCGGGCCGTTTCGGCGCCGATGCCGCCGGTCGAGCCGGTGATGAGGGCGACCTTGTCGGAGAGTTCCATGGTGGGTCCTTCCAGGTTTTCCGGCCGCTGAACGCGGCCCGACTGGGTTACCTGACCCACAATTACGCGCAAAAAATGGGTTGTCCAATCCAGAATCTGCTAGCGTTGTTGACCATGAGCACCGAGACGCGACGGCCCACGGAGAAGAAGCTGACCCGCAAGGGGCAGGAGACCCGGCGCCGGATCGTGGCCGCGGCGGCACAGTTGATGTACGAGCGGGGCGTCACCGAGGCGACGCTGGAAGACGTCCGGGCCGCCGCCGGCGTGAGCGGCTCGCAGATCTACCACTACTTCGCCGACAAACAGGCGCTGCTCCTGGCCGTGATCGAGCACCAGACCGAGGCCGTTCTGGGCATGCAGGAGTCGCTCTTCGCCGACCTCGACAGCATGGCGGGCCTACGGCGGTGGCGGGACGCCCTGGTCGAGTACCAGCGGCGGCTGCAGTGCCGTGGCGGCTGCCCGATCGGTTCGCTGGGCAGCGAGGTCGCCGAGACCAATCCCGAGGCCCGGCTCGCGGTGGCTTCCGGATTCCTGCGCTGGGAAACGGCCATCCGCGACGGGCTGCGGGCCATGCATGCGCGAGGTGAGCTGGACGGCGACCCTGACGACCTCGCACTGGCCACCCTGGCGGCACTTCAGGGCGGTCTCCTGCTCAATCAGATTCAGCGTGAGGTCAGGCCGTTGGAGGTGGCGTTGGACTCGATGCTCGATCACATCGAGTCGAGGGTGAAGCAGTCCTGATAGCCGGGTGCTCTCCGTTCCGTCGCGCCACCACGAGGTACTGCGCGTCTTCCCTCGCACGGCTGTGTCCCTGCCCGAGCCGGTGCCTCCGTGCCTGGTTGTCAGGACCTCCCCGGGCCGGTCGGCTGTAGACGTGCCGACCATGCCGTCCGTCCCGGGTCGGCACATACGAAAGGTCGGCTCCGGCGCGCGGCTGAGCTCGGCGAACGGGCGACGCCGGTCGACCTGAAATGTCGCCGAGCCGGTGAACCCGGCCGATTCCCCTTCGGCCATGCCGTGGAGGTTCCGACGCGATCGGTCGGTCGTGCCCTGGTGTTCGGGTCGTTGCATCAGTCGTGGCCGGTGATGCAAGGGTGCATGACGAAGCCGTCGCCGGCCTCCAAGTCCCTTGCTGGCCAGCCTTGTTGAGCAGGCCGGTCCGACCGCGACCAGCGGTGCGCCGATGGCTCAGGTCTCCGCGGGGGTGCGCGGCAAGCTCCATGCGTAGGTCTACGCCGATCCATTGGGCCAGCCCTGCCGTCGACCCCGAGGAGTCGATACGGCCGGCTGCGTTCAGCGGATAGGGCGGCGCCCCGGCGCATGCAGCACAACTGCCCAGGGTCTCCCCTCTGGTTCCACTCACGCGCTCTGCCCGCCGGGCGCCTTTGTCCTCCCGCTCCCAAGATCGACGGGCGTTCGATAAACCTGTCGAAACCCTGTCATCCCTCAAGCGGCTGTTGCCCCTTCCTGTCGACCGTCACTACGGTGCTCATGGAGATTTCACAGGGAAATCCGATGGAAGGGTCTGTCATGCCCCTGCCAGAGCCCCAGACTGCACCGTTTCCGGCTGCGACTGCTTCCCGAACCGCTCCACCTGGCCCCTGATCAGGCCCGTCCGGCCGACCTCAGCTCGCTCGACGCCGCCTTGAAGACAAGGTCCCCGCCTTTCCCGCGGCTCAGCGCCATTCGGCCGGGCTTGTTACCGCGTCGCGCGCCACGACATTGGCTGGACCTTCCAGGCCACAGCCCACTCAAGTGTCCACACTGCGATCGCACTTCGGCCCACGACGCGCCCGATACGGGGACAGCCCTCGGCCGCCATGAGCCACCACTCGACCGGCCCCCAGCCGGCTCTCACCCCCCACCAGCCTTCGGGCGGGCCCCGCCCGGAGCGGAAAGAGACATCCATGAACTCCACGGACAGCGAGCCTCTCGACTATCTCGTGATCGGCGGCGGCCCCGCGGGCCTCCAGCTCGGGCAGTTACTCCAGGCGGCCGGACACGGCTACCGGATCCTGGAAAGTGGCCGAGCGCCCGGCACCTTCTTCCGTACGTTCCCCCGCCACCGCAAGCTGATCTCCATCAACAAGGTGTACAACGGCACCGACGATCCCGAACTGAACCTCCGGATGGACTGGAACTCCCTGCTGTCCCCGGACCCGCACCTGCTCTTCAGCCGTTACAGCAAGCGTTACTTCCCGCACGCCGACGACCTGGTGCGCTATCTCGCCGACTTCGCCGAGGCGTTCAAGCTGGACATCGCCTACGACACCCGGGCGGAGCGGATCCGGCGTCACGACGCCGGCTTCACCGTCACCGACCAGCATGGGCAGGACCATCGCGCCCGTCGGCTGGTCATGGCCACCGGACTCACCCGTCCCAACACCCCGGACATTCCCGGGATCGAGACGGCCGAGGACTACTCCGTCGTCTCCGTGGACCCCGAGGACTTCATCGACCGGCGCGTCCTGATCATCGGCAAGGGCAACTCCGCCCTGGAGACCGCTGACAACCTTGTCGAGACCGCCGCCGTCATCCATGTCGCGGGTCCGCACTCCGTCCGCATGGCCTGGAACAGCCACTACGTCGGCCATCTCCGCGCGGTCAACAACAACTTCCTCGACACCTACCAACTCAAGTCCCAGAACGCCCTGTTGGACGGAAACGTACTCTCCGTCGAGAAGGACCCCGACGGCATGTACCGCGTCCGCTTCAGCTTCTCCCGGGCCGACGAGGTCGTGAAGGAACTGCGCTACGACCGGGTGATCGTCTGCACCGGATTCCGCTTCGACGCCTCGGTGTTCGACCCGGCGTGCAGTCCCACGCTGGTCATCGACGACAGGTTCGCCGCCCTCTCCCCGGCGTACGAGTCGGTGAACGTGCCCGGCCTCTACTTCGCCGGAACGCTCATGCAGCAGCGCGACTTCAAGAAGTCCACCGGCGGCTTCATCCACGGCTTCCGGTACGCCGTACGCGCCCTGAGCCGCA
The DNA here is from genome assembly GCF_033335955.1 of Streptomyces sp. N50. Taxonomy (GTDB): domain Bacteria; phylum Actinomycetota; class Actinomycetes; order Streptomycetales; family Streptomycetaceae; genus Streptomyces. Next base: position 376,841 of record NZ_CP137550.1, on the reverse strand, counting down.
TCCTCGGCGAACGCCATCACGAACAGCCCTGGTCCCACCGGCAGTTGGCCAGTGACCCGGCCGCGCTGGCGGACGCCGTGGTGGCCCGGGTCAACCGCAGCTCGGCACTGTGGCAGCAGTTCGGCGTCATCGGGGACCTGATCGTCACACCACCCGGCGAACCGGCCAGCTACCACGAGGAGGTGCCGGTCGCGTACGCGCACGAACGCCAACTCCCCGACAGCAGCGACTACTTCACCGTCACCCTGGAATACGGCCCCGACCACGACAAGGTCGACCCCTTCGACATCACCGTGCGCCGCACCGCCCAGAACTCGGTCGATGACGCCTTCGACGCGGCGTACCTCCACCCCGTGATCCGCCACCACGGCGGCGGCGAACTCCTCGGCACCCACCACATGGCCGAGAACCTGGAGAACCACTGGGACGACCCGGAGGTCCACCACGCCCCGCTGGCCGCGTTCTTCGCCCGCGAGCTGGACCGTCGGCCGAGTCCGGCGGGGCGGTGAGCGGCGTGCGGTACACCGTCCGCGACTTCGAGACCGCGGCGCGCGCCGAACTGGACCCGGTGTACGCCGACTTCATCGCCGGCGGGGCACGGGACGAGATCACCGTACGGGCCAACGAGGCGGCGTTCGGGCGGCTGCAGCTGCTGCCCCGGGTGCTGCGGGGACGTGCCGAACGGGAGTTGGGCATCAGCTTGTTGGGCAGCCGGGCGAGCCTGCCGGTCCTGCTCTCCCCGACCGCCTTCCACAAACTGGTCGACCCTGAAGGGGAGTTGGCGACCGCCCGGGCCGCGGCCGCCGCCGGCGTGATCATGATCGTGGCGATGGCGTCCACGGTGGCGGTGGGCGAGATCGCCGACGCGGCCCGCGGGGCCGGCGACGACGTGTCCCTGTGGTTTCAGCTCTACATCCAGCCCGACCTGGACATCACCGAGGCGCTGGTGCGCCGGGCCACCGACGCGGGGTGCACCGCGCTGGTCGTCACCGTGGACTCCCCGGTGCTGGGCGCGGGCGAGCGCAACCGGCGCAACGGCTTCCACGACTTGCCGCCCGGCCTGCGCTGCGAGAACCTGGTGGACCTGCGCGACGGAGAGCGCGGCCACGTACGCCAGATCGCCATGTCCCCGGAGCTGAACTGGGAGCACATCGACTGGCTGCGCCGCACCACCTCCCTGCCTGTCCTGCTCAAGGGCGTCCTGCACCCCGAGGACGCCCGGCTCGCGGTCCGGCACGGCGTCGACGGGCTGTTGCTGTCGAACCACGGCGGCCGCCAACTCGACACCGTCCCCGCCACGTTGGAGCTGCTGCCCGAGATCCTCGCCGCGGTCGAGGGCCGCATCCCGGTCGTACTGGACGGAGGCGTCCGGCGCGGCACCGATGCCGTCAAGGCGCTGGCGCTCGGCGCGTCCGCGGTGGGCATCGGCCGGCCCGTGATGTGGGCGCTCGCCGAGGGCGGCGAGAAAGGCGTACGACGTCTCCTCGAACTGCTGCGGGACGAACTCGACGACACCCTCGCCCTGTGCGGGGCGTCCGGTCTCGCCGACCTGACACCCGATCTGGTCCGCGTGCCCACCTGGGGGCCCGCGCCGGGGCCCGCCGTGGCTCCGGGAGCGGACACCCGATTCGGCGGGGTGGTCGCGTGAGTCCCACCGGATGGCTGATCACCGGCGCGGTCCTGGTGCTGGTGGCCGGTCTGCCGTACTGGCTGCCCAGGACCGTGATCGCGCTGCGGGTGCGGATCTTCGCCTGGGTGGGCGGCGAGGAAGGAGTCCGGGCTCCGAGCGAGGAGGTGCCCGCCGAGGAGTTCAAGAAGGTGTACGGGCATCCGGCGGCCAACGGCCGCAGCCGGGGCGCCGCGCTCTCCGACCTGTTCTGGTACTGGCTCTCTCCAGGCCCGGAGGTGCACCAGGAGCACCTGGAACCCGGCCCGCGCTACGACGACGTAGCCCGGACCACCCGGCAGATCCTGGCCGGGCTGTCCAGGGAGCAGTGGACGGAGCTGGTCGGCCGCTGCACCCGCCGGGTGCTCGACGAACTCGACGGCCACGCGCGCGTGCACCGGGTCAGACTGCGCGACCTGATGATGCCCGTCTGGGCCGAGGTCTACTACGAGGTGGTCTTCCGGGAACCCTGCCCGCGCCACGTCCGGGACCTGATCACCGGCAACGCGGACGACGTGGTGAGCGCCCTGAAGTGCACCCGCCTCAGGCACATGGACCGGCGGGCCCGGCTCACGGAGTACCTGCGGGACCGGCTCGCGCACGATCCCCCGCCCGTGCCGCTGCCATCCTCGCTCACCGCGCCGGAGCAGGCGTACTACCTGCAGGGCACGTTCTTCAACACAGCCGTGGTGCAGATGTCGGAGGCGATGGCCCATCTGCTGCTGGCCCTCGCCACGCACCGGCCGGTTCAGGAGCGCTTGCTGACCGGCGAGGCGGACCCGGACTTCCTGGACCGGGTCGTCAACGAGACGCTGCGGCACTTCCCGCTGTTCGGAGTGGCCCACCGGATCACCTCCGGGGAGATCTCCCGGGACGCGCGGGACCCCATCCCGGCCGGCTCCGTCCTGTTGTTCAACTACCCTGAGTACCAGGGGTCCGGAGGAGACCGGTTCGACCCGGACCGCTGGCTGGAGCCCGACACCAGGCCGTCCGCGTTCATCCCGTTCGGGGTGACCGCCAACCGGCCCTGCCCGGCACGGGGTTTCGCCGTCCTCACCATGCGGGTCGCGGCCGAGGAAATCCTGCGCCGCTTCCGGCTCGACTCCTCGGTGGAACACACCCGTTCGCTGCCCAGTCGCGGTCCCTGCCTGCTGATCCCGCGCGCCGGGGCCGCGGTCCGCAGGCGATCCCGGCTCGCGGCGATGCGCCTCGCCGATCGCTGGGCTGCCGTCCCCCGCAGCGTCACCCAACTCGTCCTCGGCAGCTACATGGTGTGGGACGCCCGACGCCAGGGCCTGTGCCGGAACTACTTCGCCACGCCCGCCGGCGGCGCCACCGCCGCCTCTGCCACCGTCGGACGTTGAGAGGAGCGCGACCATGACTCCCGTGGAGCTCGCTCCCGCCTTCTTCCTGGCCGTCGTCGTCATTTTGCTGACGTGCCGTCTGGTCTCACTGGTGGCCGGCCGTTTCGGTCAGCCGCCCGTGGTCGGCGAGATGATCGCCGGGGTGATGCTGGGCCCGTCGCTGTTCGGACTGGTCGCCCCGGGCATTTCCGCCGACGTCTTCCCACCTGAGCTGAAGCCGGTGCTGTACGTGGCCGGCCAGATCGGCCTGGTGACGCTGATGTTCGCCGCCGGCTACGAGTTCAGGGCCCACGCAGGGCGCGGCCTGGCGGGCACTGCCGTCGCGGTCTCCTCGGCCGGCGTGGGGATTCCGCTGGTGCTGGGCGTGGGGTTGACCCTCGTGGCCCACGGCCATGTCGGCATCTTCGTCGGCGGGGTCTCGGTCTGGGTGACGGCCGCGTTCGTCGGTGTCGCCCTGGCGATCACCGCCTTCCCCATGCTGGCCCGGATCATCACCGAACGGGGGCTGGCCGGTTCCCGGTTCGGCTCGCTCGCCCTCGCGTCCGGGGCCACCGACGACGCGGTCGCCTGGATCATGCTCGCCGGGGTGCTGAGCGTGGCCTCCGGCAAGGTGGAGCCCGTCCTGAAGGCCGTCGGCGGCTCCGTGCTGTTCGTGGCCGTACTGTTCCTGCTGGGACGCCGCCTGCTGGCCTGGATCGTGACCCGGCCGGGCCTGGGCGCTGACACCAGGATCCTGTTCACCGTCGCCATGCTGTTCTGCGCCGCCTGGTTCACCGACATCATCGGCCTGTACTCCGTGTTCGGGGCGTTCTGCATCGGGATGGCCATGCCGCGCGGCGAGGCGTCCGAACGGCTGGTGCGGACCATCCAGTCCGTGACCCAGGTCGTGTTCGTACCGATGTTCTTCACCTACTCCGGCCTGAACACCCGCTTCGACGTGTTCGCCGACCCGTCCGTGACGGCCTTCGGGGCGGCCGCGGTCGTCCTGGCGGTGGTCGGGAAGTTCGGCGGCTGCTGGGCCGCCGCCCGGCTGCGCGGCGAACCCGCTTCGGTGGCCGTCCGGGTCGGCGCCCTCATGAACGCCCGGGGTCTCATGCAACTGATCGCCCTCAACATCGGGTTGGCGGCCGGCATCGTCAGCGAGGAACTGTTCGCCGCGCTGGTGCTCGTCGCCCTGGTCACCACGGTCATGACCGTTCCGGTGCTGAGCCTGCTGGACCGCCGGGACGCCAGGTCGCGGCCGGCCGAGGAGACGCGGGAGGGCGAGGAACCGGTGGCGACACTGAACTGACCGGGGGATGAGCGCAGTTGTTACGGAAGGCTGACGCAGCCGTCGAATCACTGCCGCCCACTCACCTCATGGACAAATCTGGTCCCGCCCTCCACCAAGCGGTAGTCGTGGCGAAGCCCCGAGGAGTCGCATATGAGCAGGCACACCAGGCGAAGGTCTCCGTTACAGGTCAGGCTGACCCCGTCCGCGTTCGTCGCCGTCCTGCTGAACCGGGTCGAGGTCACCGACGACGGCACTGACCTCGACAGCCTGGCGTCACCGAGCTCCGTCGAGTCGTACGCGCTGGAGACGTCCGAGGACCGTGCCGAGGCGTCCCCCGACGCCCTCGCACCGCCTTACCTCGACCAGGACACCGGCAAGATCATCGCTCCGGTCGCCGACAGCGATGCGAAGGCCGATGCCACCGCGACGATCTCCCTGACCGATGTCCCGGTCGACGAGGGCGGCGACGACACCACCCTGGACGACGCGGAAGAGGCCGCCGACGGCACCACTACGAACGAGGACGACGTGGCCGCCACCGTCACCACCACCGACGCCACTGTGATCCCCACAACCAAGGTCGTCGACCACAGCCAAGCCGAACTCGACTCCATCGCCGACGAGGTCCTGCTGCTCGACGACGACGACCTCCCCGGTGCCTCCGCGCTCGCCAGTGCGGAAGTCGACGCCGAGACCAACAAGGTCGTCGTCGAGATCGCCACGGACAACCCCGAACTCGCCGACGGGCTAGGCCAGCGCTACGGCACCGACACCGTCACCGTCCGCGTCAACCCCGGCGTCACCCAGCTCCAGGAGACCTCGACCCGCTGGACCGACACGAATCCCTACAAGGGAGGAGCCGGCTACGAGGCCCACTGGCCCGCGGGTGATGAGGCCGGGAAGATGGGTGCGTGCACCACCGGCTTCGCCTGGACGTACAACGGCAACCCGTACATCGTCAGCGCCGGGCACTGCACCTACGCCAACGGGTACATGGACAGCTGGGACAGAACCGGCACCGACAACTCGGTCACTGTCGGCTTCGTCAACGTCGACAACTATGCCAACGGCAAGGGCTCAACGAAACTCTCCGGCCAGAACTACTATTCGGGAGACCTTTCGCTGATCAAGGTCATCGAAACCAAGTACAACGTGTCCGCACGTATCTACCAGCACGACAGTGTGATGCGGCGGGTGGACAACCGGTTCACCACGCGGTCGTCGAAGGGGCAGAAGTTCTGCACCGGGGGCGGCCGCTCCAGCGAGGTGTGCGGCTGGAAGGTGACGGAGACCAAGAAGCGGGTCAAGTACGGCAACGGGGACGTGGCGCACAACCTGACCGTGGGCCAGAAGAACTCGGGAGCGTGCATCATCAACGGTGACTCCGGCGGACCCGTCTACACCGTGAAGTCCAACGGCCACGTCAATGCGAAGGGCATTATCTCGGGTTCGGGCTGCAAGTCGGTGAGTGACGACGGCGAGTGCAGCGACGCGTGGGACGGCAAATGCACAGTCTTCTTCACGGACATCGCGTTGGCGGAGAAGGCACTCCCGGGAGGGGTCAAGAAATGGTGACGGTGACTCGGATGACAAGGCCGCGTGTTCTTGTCGGCGTCTCCACGCTACTCATGGCGGTTTCCGCCTGTAGCTCGTCGCAGGCGTGTGACGGCGCAGGGGTCGTCGCCGGTGTCGGCGTGTACGTCGTGCACGAAGGGTACGGAGATCTCGCCGGAGCCTCCGTAGAACTCTGCGCGAAAGGCAAGTGCGTCAAGGACCAGCTGCCCGACGAGGACATCACGAGTGTCAACCTTCCTCTGCCGGACGGCGTGGGCCCTGACATCGGCACCGTGCGCCTACGGATCACCCGCCCAGGTGCTGACAAACCTCTCATCGACGCCTCGGCCAAAAAGAGTCTCACCCACCAGTCCGACGGTTGCGGCGGCGGTTCCTACAACGGGGCGCTCGCCTTCACCAAGGAAGAGGGCCTGACGGCCAAGGTCCCGAAGGGCGTATCGGTGGCCTGGCACAAGCAGGTCATGGAGCGGGCCACAGCGGAACCCACTTCCTCCTGACACGGGCGCCCCTCCACTGCCGACAACCGGCTGTGGAGGGGCGCTGATCGATGAGGAAGATCCAGTAAGGCCCTCCCCTCATCGATGGATGCCTCGCTGGAACCGGGCTGCCACTCAGCCCAACGACTTGATGAGTTCAAGCTCAGTAGCCAGCAGCGCACTTTGCCAAGCACAAGGTGATCCGTGCCGGTGATCTTCTCTGGATCTCCAGGGCTGGTGGAGGCCAACCTGGCGAAGTCGGTCGCAATGGTTCAGGCTGCCTCCGATGATTCCTTTCCCGAGGACTGGCAGGCGATGGGGGAGTCCGCCGGGAAGTTCGGCTCCCGGCCCGACCAGCCGACCGATCCCGGACACCGTAAACCCCGTTCGGCGCAAGGTAGTTGAGTGGATGAGGCCACCAATGTGGTCCGCTATGCTCGGCCTCGTTCGAACATAGCGACGCCCGGTGGGCGCCCCAGCCACCGGAGAGAAAAACGTGAGTGAGTCCGTGATACCCGGAGACAGCGATCACCAGGCGGCGACGCGTTCGGGACCCGGCTCGGAACGAGTGATCGCCAACCGGTATCAGCTCCACGAGGTCCTCGGCCGGGGTGGCATGGGCACGGTGTGGCGTGCCCACGACCAGCTGCTGGACCGTCCGGTCGCCGCGAAGGAACTGCACATCCTTCCGCACAGCGACGAGGAGCACCGCGTCCGCATCCGCCGCGCGATTCGTGAGGCGCGCGCGGTCGCGCGGGTGCCGCACCCGCACGTGGTCGGCATCCATGACCTCGTCGAGGACGACGAACGGTTGTGGATCGTCATGGAACTCGTGGACGGCCCTTCGCTGGCGCATCACATCGCCCAGTTCGGACCGCTCACTCCGCAACACGCCGCCGCGCTCGGGCTACAGCTGCTCGACGCGCTGGCGGCCGTGCACGTCGCCGGCACCCTGCACCGCGACGTGAAGCCCGCCAACGTCCTGCTGCGGCGCGACGGCAACGCCGTCCTCACCGACTTCGGTATCGCGGCCCTGGACGACGGCGAGTTCCTGACGACCACCGGCGAACTGGTCGGCTCCCTGGACTACATGGCGCCGGAGCGGGTGATGGGTGCGGAGGTCGGCCCCGCCTCCGACCTGTGGTCACTGGGCGTCACTCTCGCCACGGTCTGCGGAGGCCAGTCCCCGTTCCGCAGGCCCGCGCGCCCCGCGACGCTCCACGCGGTGGCATACGAGGAACCCGTGCTGTCGGAACGGCTCGGCCCGCTCCGCCCGGTGATCGAGGCACTGCTGCGCAAGTCCCCGGACGAGCGGCCCTCGGCAGCCGCTACGCGTTCCGCCCTTCAGCGGGTCGCGGCGGGGGAGGCGGACGCGGGGCCGTTGCCGTCGTCGACGGTGCAGGTGGCGCGGTCGACGGACTCGTTGGCCGACGCGGACACCGTGACCAGAGGCCAGGAGCGGCTCGTACCGCCCGGGGAGACCGTGCCGACGGCTCTGCACACCACCTCGCTCAGGCCCACTCCCCGACAGGCGTCCCGCTCGGCGGGTCCGAAGCGGCTGCTGTGGGCGATCGCCGGTACTGCTCTGCTCGCGGCGGGCGTCGTGGCCGGTCTCTTCCTCACCGGGACCCTGCCGCCCAAGGACGACCCGAAGACAACGACCGTCAGCCAGGTCGTCCAGTCGGCGAACGGCTGGCAGCCGGTGGTCGGTGTCTCCGTCCAGCGGGGGGACAAGGTCACCGTGCGCTTCGTCACGGGACAGTGGACCGCCGACTACCGGAACTGGCCTCTGGCCGGGCCGGGCGGATACGACGCCGCCACCGACAAGGCGATGTCCGGTGCGAACAGCTGCAAGGTAAAGTCCACGGCCCGGTTCGCCGCCCTGCTGGCGCGCCTCGTGGGTAAGAACGACTTCCCGGTTCACTCCGTCGGGCAGCGGCTGACCTTCCAGGCCACCGGAAAAGGCACCCTCCAGCTGGGGATGAACGACACCGCTGGATCCTGCTCCGAGGACAACAGGGGATCGCTGACCGTGCGGGTGAGTGTCACCCACGGGTCCTGACGGCGACTGCCGGCCCGCCCGCCCGGCGCCGCCCGCGTGACGTCCTGCGTCCGGGCGCGTGAAAGCGAGGTAGGGGCAGGCGGTCTAAGCGGTTGTGGCGATGCCGCCGTCGACGGGGATCACGGTGCCCGTGAGGTATGCGCCTGCCCGGCTGGCGAGGAATACGGCGACACCAGCCATGTCGTCGTCGCGGCCGATCCGGCGTAGTGGGGCCGACGCCGCGATCGCCTCGCCGAGCTCGTCGAGGGTGGCGGCCATCATCGCCGACGGGAACGGTCCCGGCGCCACGGCGTTCACGGTGACGTGCTGCGGTCCCAGTTCCTTGGCGAGCACCCTGGTGAGTTGATGCAGTGCGGCCTTGCTGCTGGAGTACGAGTAGTTGGGCCGCTGGGGGATGTGGATGGCGGCGATGCTGCCGATGTTGATGATCCGGGCGGG